>DUEK01000016.1 GCA_011192155.1 Thermoflexia bacterium | reverse complement strand
CATATCGGCCACGGCCTGCTGCAACTGCGCCAGTACCTCCGGTGACGCCTGCTCCGCGACGATGCGGGCAGCCATACTCTCGACAGCAGCGCGCAGCGCGCAGATTTCGGTCACGTCTTTGATGGAAAGCTCGGCCACAAAAGCGCCCCGGTGCGGCTCACTGATCACCAACCCCTCGGTCTCAAGCTGGAACAGCGCCTCGCGCACTGGCGCCCGGCTCATGCCCATCTGCTCAGCGATCTCGCCCTCCATCAACCGTTGGCCCGGCTTGAGGTCGCCGCGCAAAATCGCCTGCCGGATGGCCGATAAAGCCACCTCCCGCAGTGATTTGTGGGGCGCTTGTTCAAAAATCTGTAAGCTCATCAAATCTCGGTAATTGGGTTTGACGACTGATTACGTTGATGGTATAATGTCGACATTCGACAATCGAATCATAGCACAAGCAATCCTATTTGTCAAAGATTAGAACAGCGGATTGGCGGAATTCGGCGGATCAGCCATCAAAACAATCCACTAAATCCTGTTCATTTGCGTTCCTGAACAGACAAGACGCTCCCATAGAACAAGGAGGATAAAACGTTGTCTGTTACACCGGTAGAGCCAATCATCAAGATCGAAAACCTCCACTTTCACTATAACCCCGAGTCTGAACACCCCATTCACGCCATCAAAGGAATAGACCTGAAAATTCGTCCTGGCGATTATCTGGTCATCGTCGGCCACAACGGCTCAGGCAAGTCCACGCTGGCAAAGAACCTCAACGTTCTGTTAAAGCCAACGGAGGGCGACGTCTGGGTCAAGGGAATGAACACGCAAGATGCAGCGAACACGTTGGCTATTCGCAGCAGCGTGGGCATGGTCTTTCAGATCCCAGATAATCAAATCGTCGCCACCATCGTCGAGCAAGACGTGGCCTTTGGCCCGGAGAATCTGGGCGTGCCCAGAGATGAACTCCGCGAGAGAGTCGAGTGGGCACTGGGCGTGGTGGATATGCTAGAGTATCGCCAGCGACCGCCCCACCTGCTCTCGGCCGGGCAAAAGCAACGGGTGGCTATCGCCGGCGTGATGGCGATGAAGCCAGAGGTTCTGATATTGGACGAATCCACCGCTATGCTGGATCCCGAGGGGCGGCAGGACGTTCTGGCGGCAGTGCGCCAGTTAAATGAAGAAGGGGTGACGGTCATTGCCATCACCCACTTTATGCACGAGGCCGCCGAAGGGAACCGAGTCATCGTCATGGAGGCGGGCAAGATCGTCATGGAAGGAACGCCGCGCGAGGTGTTTTCTCACGTCGAAGAACTGCGCGCCCTGCAACTGGACGTTCCGCAGACAACGGATCTATCCTACCGGCTGAACCAGCGCGACTCTACTTTCCCGCCGGACCTGGTGCTGGTGGAGAACGTGGCCGACGAAATTCAACGTCGCGTCAACGGGAGAAGCGAACAATGAGCGAGCGGCCTTTTATCCAGATCAACGACCTGCACCATAACTATTTGCGCGACACGCCGCTGGAGGTGACAGCCCTGCGCGGCGTGAACATGGAGATTTACAAAGGCGAGTCGGTGGGTATCATTGGCCGCACCGGAGCGGGCAAGTCCACGGTAGTGCAGCACTTTAACGGCCTCATTCGCCCCCGAGAGCCGGGCAGGGTCATCGTGGACGGGCAGGATTTGAGCGACCCCAAGGTAGACGTCCGACGCATCCGGCAAAAGGTTGGACTGGTGTTCCAGTACCCGGAGCAGCAGTTGTTCGAGCGGTTGGTGGGGGATGACGTCGCCTTTGGGCCCAAAAAGCTGGGGATGGAACAGACCGAGCGCCGCGAGCGGGTCAAGTGGGCCATGGAGATGGTGGGCCTGGACTTTGAAACGTTCAAAGATCGCTTTACTTTTTCCTTGAGTGGCGGCGAAATGCGCAAAGCGGCCCTGGCCGGCGTCATGGCGCTCCATCCAGAAATGCTCATCCTGGATGAATCCACCTCCGGCGTTGACCCGCGCAGCCGCAGCGAGCTATTGGGACGGTTGCTGGCGTTGCACAAAGAACACGGTCTCACGCTGGTCTTTGTCTCGCCCAACATGGAAGATATGGCCGAGTTGGTGGATCGCATCTATGTTATGGACGATGGCCGTGCAGTGATGGACGGCTCCACGCGCGAGATTTTCTCGCAGCCGGCCGAGTTGCGCCAGCACGGGTTGGGCGTACCGCAGGTGACTGAGATAGCCCACACATTGATCGCCAGAGGCATAACCGTGGAACAGATACCGGTGACTGTAGAAGAAGGGGTAAAAGAGACATGGAAGATTTTGAACTCTTGAGAAATCTCACAATCGGTCAATACCTGCCCGGCGAATCGCTCATTCACCGGCTGGACCCCCGCACCAAACTTTCGATCTTTTTATTTATCACCATGGCCGTCACGTTCAGCGTCTCTTATATGGCCAACATCGTCCTGGTGCTGGTGACGATGGCGCTGGTGCTGCTCTCCGGGGTCTCTATGCGCTACGTCTTTTCCGGCATCAAGCCGGCCATTCCCCTCATCATCGCTCTCTCCATCCTGCAACTGCTCTTTTACGGAGAGACATTCACCCCACACGGCATGCAGAGTGTGACCTATTTCCACTGGGGTTGGATTCACGTCACCAACGGCAGTCTGCAACTGGTCATCGTCTCTGCGATGCGCTTTATCGAGTTGCTCTTTTTGACCAGTCTGCTGACCAACACCACGACACTGACCGACATCACTCACGGTATGGAGAACATGCTGCAACCGTTTTCCAAGATTGGGGTGCCCGCGCACGAGCTTTCGCTGGTGGCGACCATTGCCCTGCGTTTCGTGCCGCTCCTGGGAGAGCAGTTGGAGATCATTATGAAGGCGCAGGCATCTCGCGGAGCCGACATTGCTCACAAGGGCAAGCTCCAGTTTGTGACGACGGCGCGGCAGGTGGCCGCCCTCATCGTGCCGCTGTTCATTGACGCACTGCGCCGCGCCGAAGACCTGATTCTGGCGATGCAGGCCCGTTGCTACATCGGTGGGCGGGGGCGCAGCAGTCTCGTTCGCCTAAAGTTTGCGCCGCTGGATTACGTCGCCTACGCGCTCAGCCTAGCGTTCTCTGTGGCTATGCTGGTTTTCCACGACTATTTTCCGTTCTGACGAGGTAAAAGTATGCTTACTGATCTTGAAAACAAAGTGCTGTCCCTGATAGACGAGAACCAGGTCATCCGCTGGACGCAGGAATTGGTGCGCATCCCCAGCGTCTACCGTCCAGAGCGAGGCGAGGCGGAGGAGCCGGCCGCCCGCTGGGTCGAGTCCCGGCTCGAGGAGATCGGCATGGATACCGCTTTCGAGGTGGTCGAGCCAGGCCGGCCCAACGTGATCGGCCTCTGGCGCGGGGCCGAGGGCGGCAAGAGGCTCATGTTCGAGGGCCACACCGACGTCGTCACCGAGGGAGACGCGAGCCAGTGGACGTACCCGCCATTCGAGGCCCGGATCGTGGGCAACAAGATGTACGGCCGGGGCGCGAACGATATGAAAGGCGGGCTGGTGGCCGCTATCTGCGCGGTCAAAGCCATCGTCGCCAGCAGCGTCAAGTTGGGCGGCGATATCCTCATCGGCGCGGTGTGCGACGAAGAGGGCCACATGATCGGCATCAAGCATTTCGTGGAGCGGGGCTGGGCGGATGATGTAGACGCGGCCATCATCTGCGAACCGGAGGAAAATCACCTCTGTATCAGCCAGAAAGGCGTGATGTGGGCGCGGGTCACGGCGACGGGCAAGATGGCGCACGGCGCTATGCCGCTCACCGGCGTCAACGCGGCCTATCCCCTGGCCGAGTTCCTGGCGGCAATGCGGGAGTTGGAAGCGGCGCAGATCGCTGAGCACGGCCAGCACGAGTTTCTAGGCCAGCCCAGCGTCACTCCCACCATCCTGAGCTCGCCAGTACAGGGAGAAGCTCAGAACAACGTCATGCCGGCGCAAGCGGAGGTGGTGCTGGATATTCGCCTCATCCCCGGCCAGTCGCCGGAGGAGATCGAATCCAAGATCCAGGCCGCCTGCGATGCCATCCGCGCTCAAGACGAGCGAGTCACCTTCGAGGTAGAGGTACTGGAAGCGCGAGCGCCCACCGCCACCGACCGGAACGAGCCGGTTGTCCGGGTGCTGGATCGGGCCTACCGCGACCTGACCGGCAAGGAGCCAATCTATGGCGGCGTGCCCGGTTCAACCGACGGCACGATCCTCAACAGCCGCGCCGGCGTGCCCATCGTCACCTGCGGCCCCGGTGATATTTACATCCCCCATCACATAGACGAGTGGCTGGGTTTGGATGAATTGATCGAGGCGACCAAGCTCTACGTTCTGGCAGCGATGAGGTTTTTGGGAGTGGTGGAACAAGACCTTTAGGGTCTCTAAAGACCCTAAAGGTCCAGCGGAGGACAGAATGCACAACGGTATCACCGACGTAGCAGGCATCAAGGTAGGCCATTATACCGATAGGGAAGGTATCACCGGCTGCACGGTCGTGCTGTGTGAGGAGGGCGGCGTGGGCGGCGTAGATGTGCGCGGTTCCGCGCCCGGCACCCGCGAGACCGACCTGATGCGCCCGATGAAGCTGGTGCAGAGAGCACACGCCGTGCTGCTCACCGGCGGCAGCGCCTACGGCCTGGATGCGGCGGGCGGCGTTATGCGCTGGCTGGAGGAGCGGGAGGTTGGCTTTAACGTCGGCGTGGGAGTGGTGCCCCTCGTGCCGGCGGCGGTGCTGTTCGATCTGACCATCGGCGACCCCAAGGTCCGTCCCGATGCCGATGCTGGCTACCAGGCCTGCCAGTCGGCAACCGACGGCCCGGTGGCCGAAGGGAGCATCGGCGCGGGGACGGGGGCCACGGTGGGCAAGTTGTTGGGGCCAAAATTTGCCACCAAGAGCGGCCTGGGCACGGCCAGCGTCAAGATCGGAAAGGGAATCGTCGTGGGGGCCATCGTCGCCGTCAATGCTTTTGGCGACGTGGTAGACCCGGACAACGGTATGATCATTGCTGGCACGCGCAAGCCGGTGGTCGGCGGGTTCGTGAACACCGTCAAGCGAATGCAGGGCGACCTGGGGCAGACGCTCCTCGGGTTCGCCAACACTACGTTAGCCGTCGTCGCCACCAACGCTTACCTGACGAAAGAGGGAGCCAACAAGATGGCGCAGATGGCTCACGACGGCCTGGCGCGCTCCATCCGGCCGGTGCATACGATGCTCGATGGTGACACAATTTTTGCTCTAGCCACCGGCAAACGTCCCAAGAAGGGCGACGGGGCCGATTCCAGCGTGGTGGGCGCCGCGGCCGCCGAGGTATTGGCGCGGGCTGTAGTGCGGGCGGCGCAACAGGCAGAGTCGCTGGGCGGCGCTCCGGCGGCCCGCGACTTGAAATAGTGATGCGTGAAACGTAAAGGGAGAGGAGGTGAGAATGGAATGGGTGCGTTTCAAACGAGGTGAGTAGCCGCGCTTTCCATAGCGCGCGGTATGGAAACCGCGACTACCTCTAATCGAAATGAAACATACCCGAATGGAATAAGGTCACAAGTATTGTGTTGTCTAAGCAATGTTCGTTGTTCGTCTCATTCACCTGGCCAAGCAATTTCATAGGAGGAGTATACCATGGAAGAGAAAGGCTTTTCAGTACGCAAGATCGTCGTTTCTGGTGTGTTAGCGGCTATCGCCATTCTGCTAGGGTGGACGCGCCTCGGCTTTATCCCGGTGCCCACGCTGGCAGGCAACGCCACCATTATGCACGTGCCGGCCATCATTGGCGGCGTAATGGAGGGGTGGCTAGTCGGCGGCATCGTCGGCACCATCTTTGGCTTGTTCAGCTTTCTCCAAGCAACGACCCCGCTGTTCAAGGATCCACTCGTGGCTGTCTTACCTCGCATTTTTATCGGCATCACCACTTACTTTACCTATGCGGGGTTAAAGAAAGCAAACGAGTACGTGGCTCTCGTCTCCGCTGCAGTAGTGGGCACACTGACCAACACGGTGCTCGTCCTGGGTATAGCGGTCATTCGCGGCTACATTCCGTTGGCCGTGATTCCGACCATCATCCCACAAGCCATCGCCGAGGTGATCATCGCGGCCATTATCACCGTGGCCGTCGTCGCCGCCTGGAAGCGCATCGAGACCGGCCGCGGCGAGGCCAAGATGTAACTCTCGCCTGATCCCGAATAACTGATAAAAGCAACTCGGTAAAAGGCCGGCGTCTCTGAAGTAGAGGCGCCGGCTTTTGCTTATCCGATTGCAAGAAAAGCGCCAAGCGTGCTTTTGTCAGTTTGCTCAAAGTGTGCTACAATATATCCACCATCAACCACGCAACTCGAACCACATCGCAGCCCATAGACAACACCAAGCCCCTGTTTGAATGGATTACTTGCACCTATAACGATGAGGAGGCAAAACAATGTCTGAGAAACCTAAGAAGGGCGCAAAGCTACTCGCTTTTTGGTTGTTCGGTACCGTGATGGTTGTCTTTGCGGCAATCACAGCTTACATCCTATTCATTGGTCGGATGGCAGGCTCCATCACGGCGATGATGGCTATCAAGAGCGGTTTCCCGATCTGGGGCGTCACAGCCCTGGCAGCCGTCATCATCTATGCCGGTTACTACTTCTACAATAAGAACAAAAATTAAACAATCGGCTCGACAATCCAAACTCAATACTATCTCTTGCAACATCCGAGTGGAAGAGTAGTAGTGCCTTGTCAGAAACAAGACGTTGCTTTCCTATCTCTGAGCACAGGCGTTTGTCTTGTCAAGTTGGTTGCGCCTGCCTCACCTACCCGTTGAGGTTGGTTCGTTTTGTTGACAGATATTTCGTCTCGTGCTAGAATATTGCCCAGTTGAGGATAGAGCAATGATAGGTTACACATTCCCCGCCCCTAGCAACCCGCAGCCGCCCCCGTTTCGTGGGTTCGGTTAGCGCTGCATAGGCATTGCCAGCCCCTTGCCTAATTCGCCAGCCTTCCGATCTCGGAAGGCTGGTCTTATTGTATACTTACATCAAGGAGGGATATCGCAATGAAAATGAGCGAGCTTTTTGGTCAGACCCTACGGGAACCGCCTGCTGATGCACAGATCACCAGCCACCGGTTACTCGTTCAAGCAGGATTTATACGTCAATTAGGAGCCGGTATTTTTAGCTACCTGCACCTGGCGCGACGCTCAATGACCAAGATTGAAAACATCCTGCGCGACGAAATAAACGCTATCGGGGGGCAAGAGATCACTATGCCCGTTATCCATCCGGCCGACATCTGGAAGGAGACTGAACGCTGGTATCAGATAGGTTCGGAAATGGGACGTTTCTACGACAAAAACAACCGAGATATGGTATTGGCCATGACCCACGAAGAGGTCGTCGCCGACCTGGTACGTGGAGAGATTCAATCTTACAAGCAACTACCGCGCTTGCTATACCACATCCAAACAAAGTGGCGTGATGATCCTCGCCCCCGGGCCGGCCTGATCCGGGTCAGAGAGTTTACTATGAAGGACAGCTACAGCTTGGATACAGACTGGGAGGGGCTAGACGCTCAGTATCGCGCTCACTATCAGGCCTACTTTGACATCTTCCATCGCTGTGACTTGCCCGTCGTAGCAATCAAATCGGACGTGGGAATGATGGGGGGAAAGATCGCCCACGAGTTTATGTACCTGACCCCAATTGGGGAGGATACATTGCTCATCTGCGACGAATGTGGGTATATGGCCAATCGCCAGATTGCCAGATTCAAAAAGCCCGTCTCGGCGAAAGAGGATCCTCAACCAACTGAAAAAGTCGCTACGCCGGGAATTACCACTATCAAGGGACTGGCAGAATTTCTGGGCTTGCCTGAATCAAAAACCGCCAAAGCGGTGTTTACGATAGCGACAGTGACGGAGGGACAGGAGGACGTAGAAAAGTTCGTATTCGCCATCGTACGCGGAGATATGGACTTGAACGAAACCAAGCTGACCAACGCGGTGAAAGCCAAGTCTCTGCGTCCGGCGATAGATGAAGAGATTCGGGCTATAGGCGCGGTCCCAGGCTACGCATCTCCTATTGGAATCAAGGATGCGATAATAGTCGTGGACGATCTCATTCCCGATTCAGCCAATCTGGTAGCTGGGGCCAACGATGAAGGGTATCACCTATTGAACGTCAATTACGGGCGAGATTATCGGGCCGATGTGGTCGAGGATATCGTCGTGGCCGAGGATGGATGCGCCTGTCTCAACTGTGGCGCGCCCCTACACTCCTCAAAGGGGGTAGAGGTGGGCAATATTTTCAAGCTAGGCACTCGTTACTCCGAGTCTATGGACTGTACATTCCTGGATGAGAACGGGCAGGCTCAGCCAGTAGTTATGGGCTCTTATGGTATCGGTGTTGGGCGCTTGCTCGCCTGTGTGGCTGAAAAATACCACGACGAGTATGGCCTCATTTGGCCGATTACTATAGCGCCTTATCACGTCTACCTAGTTGCCCTGCAAGGCGGCAAAGAGACAGCAGAGCGGGTATACGCTGACCTACAGTCCGCAAATGTCGAGGTGTTGTACGATGACCGCGACGAGAGAGCGGGCGTCAAGTTTAACGATGCTGATTTGATAGGTATCCCTATACGGTTGACGGTGAGCAAGCGCTCGCTCAAAGCCGGAGGCGTCGAGCTAAAGCTCCGCCGCAGTCCCGAACGCACAGTCATTCCGCAGGACGAAATAGTCACTCACGTCATAGATCAAATTGAGGTTTTGGAGACAGAGATTGCCAGCAAAGTGATACCGATGCCCTACACCGATTGATCCATTTGCGGACAACAACGGGGGGACTGAAGGATTTCGAGTGGTCAGTCGCTCTCATTCTTTTCAACCAGCGCTACAATGCGCTCGTAGCCTTTCTCGATCAACTGCTCTAACTCTTTGGCTGTGTACGCGTATTCCGTCCGCGTTCCGCCATACGGGTCTTGGATATCGTACGCCGGCTCGGACATCTCGCTGAGCAAATATACTTTGTGGGCGCAATCAGGAAAGGCCGCATTCAGCGCCTCGGCGTGAGCGTGCGTCATCGTCAACACCAGGCTGGCCTCAACCATCATCTCGCGGGTGACGTTGCGCGAGTAATGATCGCGCAGGTTTATCCCGCGTTGCGCCATTTCCTCGATGCCGTGCTTGCTCGCCGGTCGTCCGTCGGTCGTCCAGACGCCAGCCGAGTGTACGTACCAATCCTCGCGCGCTTTGTCGCGGGCCAGCCGCATCTGTAACAATACCTCCGCCATCGGGGAGCGGCAGATATTTCCAGTGCAAACAAAGAGTACTGTCGACATCACGTCACCTATACGTTTCCTGTCGCCTCCTATTGACCAGATTCGAACGATTCTACCAACGCCATCAACCCTCCGGCCACTATCGAGTGTCCGCCCAGCACCACCGGTATCCGCGCCTCCGCCGCAGCCTGAGTGAAACGGCGCAAGAAAGGTTCATCCACTCTGTCCCAGCGGTACAGGTCGGAATTGAAGCGGTCGAGCGCCGAGGGCCACAGCCCCCGTGCCGCCAGGATGACGCGATTGTCGAACAACACACCACCCGTCAGTTCCGCTAATTCTTCGAAAAAGTTCTCGATACCCACCAACTCCAGATAGTCGGCCAATAGCGAGCGCGCCTCTCCACGCTCCTGCCGTCCGCTGGCTCGCATTCCCCGCTCTTCAGCAAAGACGCGCACCCAGCAGCGAGTCGCCCGCTCCAGCCCAGCCCAGGCCGCCGCCGACGCCCGGCCCACGATTGTCAGGCTACCACCTTCACGAGCCATCTCCGCCAGTACGCCGTCCAATTGCGGCGATTCCCAGGCCAACCCATCGAGGAAACGGCGCAGACGCGGCCTGAGGTGCGGATACCGTTGTGCGATCAATAGGTCCACCGGCGTGTCCAGGTCAAAGCGTGTGGAGGCCGAAGCGGGGAAGCTCTCGGCCGGCAGGCCGCCCTCGTGAGCCAGTATCCAGGCCAGCGCGTTATCGCTGGACTCTTGGGCAACCAGGGGGATCATCTCGTTTGCAGGAGTGAACCCCAGCCAATCGCAAGAGTGGAGGTTATTGGTAATGACCAACCGGTCAGCTCCCTCCAAACAAACCAGCACTTCGGCCCAGCGTTCGAAATTCAGCAGTGGGGCCGAGGCGCCCCCGCTGTAGAGCACGCGTCGCGCATTGTACCGTTCGATCAGCTCAGCCAGACGCCGTCCAAAGTGAAAAGTCTCCCCAGGGGGATCAAAGTTCACCTCAACCGGCGTATCAGCCAATGTATCACCCCACGCGAGATCATCTGTGGCGACGACGGCACGGCCAATCAGTCCGGTACGCAACAGCAATTCCAGCAAGTCACGCGCGGCGGCTCGGTGAGCACCGTCTAGCACCCGCTCTACTTCACTCTGTCCCCGCCCCCCGACCAGGAGGAGTAAGATTATTTCCTCTGCCAACTTAGGGTACCTCTCAATTCAGGCGCTTGGCTTTCTTTTTTTAGCAAAGAGAAAGGGAAGAGGGGATCGGTATGAACCGATCCCCCTCGTGTGAGCGTGAAAGCTTCTCTCGCCTCAGACGAATTCCGGCTGCAACAAACCATAGTCGCCATCATCTCGCTTGTACACCACGTTGATGGCATCCTCATCTGCATTCAGAAAGAGGAAAAAATGGTGTCCCAGCAATTCCATTTGCTCAACCGCCTCCTCTGGCAACATGGGGCGTACTTCAAAGCGCTTGGTGCGGACAATTTCGCCCTCCGGCTCCTCCCACTGCTCCTCAATGGGCAGTTCGACGACATCGCGCCGGCGGGTTTGACGCTTGCCTCTATAGCGTGCAATCTGGCGATACATTTTGTCCATCACCGTATCAATCGAAGAGAACATATCGCCGGTGCGTTCTTCAGCCCGGAGTATCGTCCCTCGCATCCGCACGGTCAATTGCGCAACTTGAGTGTTGGTAGCACTGCGCGTGTTCTCAACCTTCAAGTCAAACCGTGCATCCTCAATTGAGGACAGGTAGCGATCTAGCTTCTCGGTCTTTTGCTCAACGTACTCCCTCAGCCGTGGCGTAACTTCCATATTTCGGGTAAAGATAGATACTTCCACGAGTTTCCTCCTTGATAGAGTTTTATTGGCAGATTCCCTCCGGCAAGATGGCCGGCCCGGTTTCCGCTGCTGAGAAACAACTTTTTTAAAAAACCAAAACCCCGCCTTTGCTGTTTCTCGTAAAGAAAGACACCGTAGGGGTTTTGAGCGCTAACGGGCACGGGCTAACGTCAGGGCCTGCACATTGCGCGCTCCTCCTGCGAGCAAGGCTATTGCACAAGCCTCCAGCGTAGCGCCCGTGGTACAAACGTCGTCAATCAACAATATTTGCTTGCCAGCGAGGCCGTCGCCGGAACAATGAAAGGCATCGCGCACGTTCTGTTTTCGCTGCTTGGCGTTGAGATCGACCTGTCGGGACGTGGAGCGCTGCCGCACCAATGTCTGTTCTTCCTCCATCAGCCCTACTCGACGCGCCATCTGCCGGGCCAGTAGCGCCGCCTGGTTATATCCACGCTTGCGCAAACGGTCAGCGTGCAGCGGCACAGGCACTATGACATCAAATTGCATTGGGTGCTGTGCCCAATATTCCGCCATCAATCCACCCAACGGGTCGGCCAGAGCAGTGCGACCACGGTACTTGAGCCAGTGCATCGCCTTGCGAAGCGCCCCCTCAAAGTAGACCACAGAGCATATACGGTCAATTTGCAAAGGGGCAGTCCGGCAACGCGCGCAGAGACCAGCGGTGACCACAGAGTTTCCACAGCGGGGGCAAAAAGGGGCCTCGACTCGAGGTATCTGGGCCAGACATTCGGGGCACAACCATACATCCACCCGGCCACAACCAACACAACGCGGGGGAAACAAGAGGCCAAGAAACTGGCTGTAAAGGCTAAACCAGCGCGGACCGAGCGTCTCAATGACCGACACGGGCAAAGGAATCCATCCTTTTTCTTGGTGTCTGCGGATTGGGGCAATCCGTTTGTGCTCTTTGTGGTTCAAAAACAGAAATACCCAAACAATTACAACCGATCAAGGTATGCCGGCGCTCCCAGCCCCAAAGATGTCTATCTCCATAGTCATTATCTTGATCACGGCTGGCCCCAGCAGGATGATAAAAATAGCCGGGAAAATCAGAAAGACAATCGCGGGCAACATTTTAATCCCAGCCGAGCGAGCTAGTTCCTCCGCCCGCTGGCGACGCCGCATGCGCATCTGATCCGACTGAATACGCAGCACCCTGGCGATACTGACGCCAAGTTGGTCAGCCTGGACTATGGCTGCCACAAAAGTAGACAAGTCAGGGACGTCTACACGGTATGCCATATCGCGCAAGGCCTCGCGGCGCAGCTTGCCCAACTGGAGTTCCTGGATTACGCGCATAAACGCCCGGCTCAGTTCGTTGTCCCACTTGTCGGCCACCTTGGTCATAGCGCCGTCAAAGCCTAATCCCGCCTCTACGCAAATCGTCAACAGATCAAGCGCATCGGGCAGAGACCTAAGAACATCCTTTTGTCGCTTGCTGGCCTTGCTCCCGAGCCAGAGTATCGGCAGATAATAACCCATTCCAACCGCGCCGCCAATCATCGCAACACGCTGAACGAGGGGCAGGTGCTTGGCCGCAAACAACAAAGCAAACCCAAGCCCCCCCAACAGGAGCGTCACTAGCAGGCGAACGCCCAGAAACTCGGTAGGGCCCCAACCGTAAGGGTTGCCCGCCAAGTCAAGCTTGTGCTGCATTGCCTCCGTGCCCTTCCCGGGCGTAAAGCGGGACGCAAAGCTTGCCAAGCCCCTCAACAAAGGCAATATAACTCGTTCGCTGAAGGGTTGGGATAGTTCCAGTTCTTCCAGGGTGGGCGGTCGTTCTAGTGTGCCAAAATCTGCAAGCCGATCCTCAATAGAGGCCGGTTTCCGCGCCCCCCTCAGGCCAATGATAAGCAAAACCGCCCCGCCTAGTAAGAACAGGCCCAAGATAATAATTAGCGTTAGCGACATCTCTCCTACCTCCCCGCAACTAGACGTCAATCTGCATCATCTTGTTTATGACCACAAACCCCAATACAATCCCCAGTACCGCTGTGCCTAACATCATATACCCACAGATATGAGTGAACAACAGCGATATGAACTCTCTGTTGATGAGGTACATAAACCCGCCCAAAGCGACCGGTATGAAACTGACCATGTAACCCGATATCCGGCTTTGGGCAGTGAGAGATTGCATCTCGCCCTTGATTCGAACGCGCTCTCGGATAGTATGGCTGATCGAATCTAACACTTCGGCCAGGTTGCCACCCACCTCGCGCTGTACGTTGATCGCCGTGACCAACATGTCGAGATCCCCGCTGGTGACGCGGCGCAGCATGTGAGCCAGCGCCTGCTCCAACGTTATGCCGAATTGCACCTCCTGAACCACCCGTCCAAACTCGACCGAAATCGGCGGCCCCATCTCCTCCGCTATCGCCTCCATAGCCTGCATAACGCTATAGCCAGCGCGAAGCGAGTTGACGAGCAGGTTGATCGAGTCGCCAAGTTGATTGTTAAATGCTTTCAAGCGCTGCCCGCGCAGCATCCCCACGTACATACGAGGAGCAAAAAAGGCTAATAGACATGCCCCGGCGGTGATGAGTACGTCTCTGCGCAAGAAGAAAGCCAGCGCTCCGGCAGCTACAACCAGCAAAACAGTCGCTACCATAAACTCCCCGACGGTGATTTTGAGGTCCGCCCGCGCTAATTGCGTCGCCATGTTGGAGCCCAGCCCTCGGCTGGCCATTGCGCGATTCAGAGCATCCGCCACAGGAGACTTGCGAGGCCCAGCCGCCTCGGATACCGCCGCCTCTTCAGCAAAACCTAGCCGTTCCTCAATGAGCTTGCTGGAGCGACGAGAAACGATCACCCCGCCCACCATTATAGCCAGGCCGACCACCACAAAACCTATTACTATCAACCATGGCATCGCTTTCTTCCCCCAAAATCGTTGGTAAAATACTCTCAACAGAGGGTGGCGGACAGGCTAGTACCGCCCCCGCTGCCCCGTGCCAAAAATACCGGGCGGCAAATGAATACCGTGCGCCTCAATCTTTTCCATAAACTTGGGACGTAGCCCGGTAGGACGCAGCGTGCCGATGACCCGGCCAGCCTCGAAACCGGCTCTCTCAAATTTGAATATGTCGGACATTGTGATCACGTCCCCCTCCATGCCCTGAACCTCGGTCACAGCGACAACCCTGCGGCTCCCATCCTGCATACGCTCCAACTGGATGATCAAGTCCAGCGCGGCGGTGATCTGCTCACGGATGGCTCTATGGGGCAGGTCCATCCCCGCCATCAACACCATATTCTCCAGACGGCCCGTCGCCTCACGGGGGTTGTTGGCATGGATCGTGGTCAGGCTGCCCTCGTGGCCCGTATTCATCGCTTGCAACATATCGAAAGCCTCAGGGCCTCGACACTCACCCACGACGATGCGGTCAGGGCGCATTCGCAAACTATTGATCACCAAATCTTGAATGGTGATCTCGCCCCGACCCTCGATATTAGCCGGGCGCGATTCCAGGGTCACTACGTGCTCCTGGCGCAGTTGCAACTCGGCGGCGTTCTCGAGAGTGAGAATGCGATCATCGTTGGAAATGTAACCAGAAAGGACGTTCAAAAAGGTCGTCTTGCCGGTACCAGTGCCTCCCGAGATGATTATGTTCAGCTTGGCCATCACACCAGCCTTCAAAAGCTCCATCGTCTCCGCGGTCACGCTCCCATACTCGATCAGCTTTTCGACCGTGAGTGGAGTCTTGAAGAACTTGCGAATCGTCAGCACCGGCCCGATCAAGGAAATTGGCGGGATCACGGCATTCACCCGGGAACCGTCTGGTAAGCGAGCGTCCACGTAGGGGGAGCTCTCGTCAATGCGCCGTCCCAAGGGCGCAACTATACGCTCGATGATGCGCATCAGGTGTTCATCCGACTCAAAAACAGCGTTCGTGCGCTCTAACTTTCCGGCGCGCTCGACGTAGATGTTCTTGGCCCCGTTCACCATAATCTCAGTAATATCAGGGTCGGCCAGGAATGGCTCCAACGGCCCAAAGCCCAATATTTCCGCGACGATCAATTCAAACAGCCGCTGGCGCTCTGTCCGGCTGAGGGGAATTTTCTCCTCGGCCAGGATATTATTGTACATCTCCTCGATTGTGCGGCGCACCTCGTCTGTCCTGGTGACATCCATCGTCGGATCCAGGCTCGCAATCAGCTTGTTCTGGATGCGCGATTTAAGATCTCGATAAGCGTCACGCGCGGGAGAGGCCGGCTTCCGCCGCACTTGCATCTTGGTTCCCCGAGAAGATCCTTGTGTGCCCTTCTGTTGCCCCTTTTCAATCCGTCTCAGCAATGACATTTTCTACCTCTCTAATGCATCAACACAGACTCATCACCGTTCTTCCTCACAAAGCCCATCATCACACGTCAGCGCCAAAAACCCCTACAGCGTTCTTCATTTTACGAGAAACAGCGAGGGCGGGGCTGGAGTTCTTCCAAAAAAGCTGTTTCTTAGCAGGCTAACTCAACTGCCAAATACCTGCTTCAGTCGCAACAAGCTGGCTCCTCCCGATGCCTCTGCCGTCGCTCCCGCATCTTCTGTCTCTTCATCCTCCATCAATCTATCTCGAATGTGTTTGGCAAGGGAGAAAACACCCTGAGAGATGGGCAGGTTCCGATCACGCATGATGAACGGCACACCGCGATTGACCGCCGCTAATACCGCCTGCTCGTCCAAGGGAATCTGCGCCGCTATGGGTATCATCGCCTGCTCGATTTGCTCCACTCGGATACCCATACGCCGATTGACCCCATTGACGACCAGCGCCATGCTATCTGCCGAGTAATCAAGTTT
Organism: Thermoflexia bacterium; assembly: GCA_011192155.1. Taxonomy (GTDB): domain Bacteria; phylum Chloroflexota; class Anaerolineae; order B4-G1; family B4-G1; genus B4-G1. Next base: position 40,362 of record DUEK01000016.1, on the reverse strand, counting down.
GTAAGCCACCTCGAGGAAAAGACGGGCGTTCTTGATAGACGGGATATTTGGCATCACCACGAGAACAATCATAGAAGCGGCATCAAAAACCGTCAGCGTGGTTTCATCCACCCAACTCCACATATCCACGACGACAATGTCAAATTCTTTGCGCATCAGCCTGAGAATTGCCCCCAACCTTGATTCCCCTCCTGCTTCACCGCCTGGTAATGCGCTATCCAGCAATCCTTCTGCCGCTTCTGGATGTGGAGGAGCCAGCAATGCCTTTATCCCTGACCCATGAGCAGTCAACACGCTGTTCAACATGTCGCTATCCACTTCCTCGTCCCGAGATGCCAGGTCTGCTATACTCCTGCTGGTCTGCAAATTGAGCATCACACCCACGTCTCCGAACTGGAGATTGGTGTCCATTAACCCAACCTTACCATCGCTGCTGACTGTCTGCTGCAACGCAATCGCTAGGTTGACCGCTATGGCCGTACATCCCACTCCACCTTTGGGGCTAAAAACGGCAATTACCTTCCCCGCGCGCTTTTCCCCCGGCGCGGCCGACGTAGACGCGGCCGACGATGCAGATGGCATCATTACCACCCGGTTCTTGCCCTTCTCATAGACCCGGCGAATGGTGCTCATCAACTCATCGCCGCTGGGAGGCTTGGTGAGGAAATCCCTAGCGCCGGCCAACATCGCCTTGCGGACATAGTCAGTCTCGCCTTGCACAGAGAGCATCACCACCTGGGCTACCGGCACTTTCTGCAGGAGTATTTCCGTCGCGCTGATGCCATCCATACCAGGCATATTGATGTCCATCAGGACAATGTGTGGCTGGAACTCTTTGGCGAGCTCGATGGCTTCTTCCCCCGAGCTAGCCGCGCCGATGACTTCTATGCCAATATCGAAGGAGAGCAACTTGCGCAAGTTCTCCCTCGTCTCGGCTATGTCATCAACGATCAGTACCCTGATACGCTCTGTTGACCGTTCCACGTTGCTCAGTCCCTCCGCTACCCTCGACCAACCTCATCAACGGAAACCCTCTACTGCCAGCAATCCCTGTTTTGAAGCCGCACCATCGTAAAACAGACGGTGCTGGTCAGTTTTTTCCTAGCATTGGCTCTTTTAGGCCGATGCGCCTGGGCTAGAACCAAAATGAGAATTGCTGCTCTACTGCCCCTCGATCATTATCACTTCCTCTGGAAGTCTCTCGCTACCAGTTCCTAGCCGACCCTCCTCAGAGTTATGTCGCAACGACTGAGCCGGAGGCGTGATGCCATAGGGCAGCTTGGGCGGCAGTTCGATGCTGAAGCGGTCAAAGACGTACTGGAGTGTGACCGACTCGGTGGTGACTGTTCCCTTGTCGCGGTCTTGGGCTGAACGCAGTATCAGGTCAATGCTGGCGCCAATTTCCTCAGCATACTTGAGCACCATCGCGTCCTGCGGCGTAACGATCAACGTCAGGGGTTCAGTCTTTTCACGCTCAGATGTCCCTTCTTCTGCCGCTGCTTCCTCTGCTTCGTCAGACAGTGCTCCTTGGGCACTAGGCCAGTCACCCAAGTGAAGAACAACCACGTCCTGAACCGTCAGTTGAGTTACCAAGCGCGGTCGCTGGGTTTGCTCTCCCGGGACTATGAGGACCGCCTGCCCGGTGGGCAACACCTCCATCCTTCCATACAATCCGATGCAGCGTTCCTCCTCTTCAGCCGGTGTACAACCGATCGCGTTAGGCAGGACAGTCTGGAACTCTTCGTCAATATCTACGAGCAACATTGAGACGAGCACATCCACATGGTCGCCGGGCTGAAGGGCCCAAGCCACGCTGGAATAACGCCCCACTGGTAGTGCATAGGCCACCATCCCCTCTGGGATTCGCAGCGCCGCATCTGAACTGGTAGCAGCTAGATCAGGAAGACGCTCAGTAAGCATAACCCCCACGATCGGTGTATCTAGTGGGATGTCCTCACGCGCAATACGGCCCAGCGCCTCCTCGATGCTGGTTAGCGCTCCATCGGGAACCGCATCCTTCGGCCAGCCATCCATCTTTACCGCATCTCTCGTGATGCGGGTGCCCAGTGGGATGACGCTCTGCGCCGCCACGACGATTTCCGTCAGGTCTTCAGGGGGTATATAGACCTCAGTGCCCTCTCCTGGCGGAGGCGGAGGCGGTTCCGCCCGGCCACGCATCAACATAATGCCGCCAATTACCGCAGCCCCTAGCAGCACAAGAACTCCAACGATAATTAACATTCGACCGCCACGCATATTGCCTCCTCATTTCCAGCAGTCATTCACCAACTGCTAATACTGATCGAGATACGTTTCAAATGAATTGGAGCAACTTTGAAGATTACGATCTGAAATAAAATATGCTTTGCCAATTCAATAATACTGGTTTATCGCCAGAATGTCAAGCACACCAAAGATACAATACACAGAGTCTCGAGCCTGATGCAAGCCCGAGACTCTGTTTTGCTTCACCACCCCGCCTGCTCTGTAAGTGGGAACACATACGTACCCACAATGCTTAGCCAATCAGCCGCAGGAAAATGCGTTTGAACAGTTCCTCAAAAATTGCGTCTAACTTGTCAGACGTGGGCGCCCAGCGATGGAACCCACCGGTGGTATCGGCTACCGCCTCCATCAACTCGCGGTCGGCACCCCAGCCCAGGCTGATGGTGTAAACGACGATGGCGTTATCGCGGGCATCGTGGGCATAGTACATCACACAATCCTTGGCGTTCACAGAATCGTTGGGCCAGAGATTGGGGTCGTCATCGCAATAGCTATTGGGTGTCACATTGGCCTCGCCATCGGTCATCAACACCATGACGTGGGCGGCGCCCGGGCGCCCATAGTGGCCTCCCTGCGTACTTAGCACGTCAATACCCCCCAACATTCCCCCGGCGATGTTCGTGCTGCCGCCGGCGCGAGTCCTGTCCAATTCGTAGAGCACCGTGTTGGTGATTACGCCCGAAAAGCAACCACAGTCAGGGTCGCGAGGAGGTTCATCACCAGGATCGCTCCAATTCGGATTGCAATCGGGATCATCAAGACTCTCCACGCCGCGACGCCGCAAACACTCCAACTCATTCGCGACCACTACGTTGTTATCGTAGCGCACATAGCCAATCTGGTCGAAGCGAGGATCCAACTGGCCGACGAAATGCTTGGCCGCCTCCAGCGCGTTCCGAATGGGCTGCTCGTCGTCATAGATAGCGTCGCGCCGCTGATCCGGGTTACCACCGATGTTGCAATCGGGGCGATAGGCGGGGCTGGTCTGCCCGCCGGGCCGCCCGGCAAAGCGCGGGTCGCAAGGGCTGCAGGCCCAATCGGTGCGCCCGTTGTTGGGAGCATAGCCGTCAGGGCTGTCCGGCGGTGAGGAGTCGTTGTTGCACGCACCATTATCGCGCGTCTGAATGACGATGCGGTCCACGTCAAAGCCAGCCCCGCCGGCCCACAGATTCAGTGTGTGAGTGCCCTGGTATATGTTATCAACCCGGCCCAGGCAGCGCCAGTCCCAATCCCAAGAGTTAGCGCCGTCGTAGCTTGCTCCACGGGGAAAGTAGTTCTCTTCTCCAATCACCGCTCCATCCATACCCCAGAACAGATGCCGGTCAGAGTCATTCTGACCGCCCTGACCTCGAACCCAGATGTAATAGTCGTCATGGTCGCCGCCCTCGTCGCCGCTGGGGGCGTAAAAGTCATAGTCGGCCCGTGGGGCAGGGAATGGGCCGCCTGTCACCCCATGCCGGCAGTATGGCCCATTGGGGTCGGTCAAACCGGCCCACGTGCATGGCACACCCAGGCCGCCGCTCGAGTAGCTATAAAAGGGATGGTGCGAGAGGTAAGCGCCGCGTATAGATCCAGGATTTCGGTAATAGGCGCCTTTGCCATTGTGCTGGATGACCCAGAAGGTATAGTAGGGCGTATAACCCCAGGTGTGGTAATCCGCGCTGAGCCGCGAGTATTCCTCACCCTCGATTACGGTATAGTACCTATCGGAATACGAGCGATGATGCCAATTGCAGTTATTATATTCGTAGGAAGAGTTGTAGTATTGATAACTCCCACAGTTGTAACTGGAACCATTCCAACCTGCACAGTGGTCGGCGGACGCAACCGTGCTATAGGACCAATGCAGAGGATAGAGGTCGCCATCAGGGTACATTTGCCCCGACACTCCCTCCCAACAACCGTAGCACAGCGTATCAAACTCCATCGAGCCGGACTCGTCGTAGACGATGACGGTATCAATGTTGCTGATGTTCTCCGCCTCGGCGGTAGCATCTACCGGGAAGCGGCTAAAGCCAACAAACTGCATAAACGTCATCCAGACGTTCTGTCTGACCCGCACGCGGATGCGGTCAGCCGAGTCTAGGCCCTGATTTGGATCTTGGGCATAGGCGGTATCAATCCAAATGACGGTCTCTGCATCCGGATCAACTGAGTACCTGCCAGTTGATGTGTCGAACGAGTCATAAACCACTTCCACGTCCGCAGCGGTATAGTCGTACCCGTTATCCTGCAGGTAGACGAGGGCGCGGTCGTGCGCCGCCGATTCCAGCGGCAGTTCAGACGCCGCTGCCAGAGCGGCCGCGTCGGCTGCCCGCGACGTCTTTACCCGCTCAGTGTAGACAAGCGACAAGTCAATGCCCAGGCCAACCAACGCCAATATGCCAATGAAAGCAACGACGACGATGACCAAACTTTGTCCCTGCTGATGCCTGTGCGCCGTCTCTTCGTCGGTTCGCAATTTTTGCCGCCACTGCATGGCTGTCTTGATCATCCCTTACCTCCACTCCCGCCCAATAATTACCCTTGAGTTTGCAAGTGTGCAAGTTTGCAAGTTGTTTCTGCGCAACGCCTAGCCCCCGCAAGCTGGTCTAGCGGTTTGAGGCGCGGTGTGTTCTCCCCCCCCGATCAATAGTCACCCGCATCGCTGTCTCTGTATGTATTATCCAAGGGTCTACAGGCACAATCCCTCCGCTCAAATTGGAGAGAGTATTCCCGAACAGGGGATGGTGTATAAATTCGATTTCTACCACGATGATGTGATTATCCATCCTTTCATACCCGGCCGCCTCGCGATCGTCATTGATGCTCTGTGTAGCAGCGCTCTGCCGCTGGACGATCTGGGTCAACGAGATCGTAGAATCGGAGGGTTGAACGTAGGTTGTGCTGTACCCTCCAGTCGAAACGACACCGGAATATGCATTAGTGACTGAAACAATATCAACGTTGCCATCGCTATCCATCGGAATATGAGTGATGATGATTGCCGCGTTTGGCTCAGGGTCAACGGTCCGCAGAAAATATTCAGACTGACCACCTACCCAATCGCCCCCGCCAGCATGGAGCGCCATTTCAATAACTTGGTCATCGTCATAGCGACCTTTAGCCGCGTAACGACACGCCTCACGATCCGCATTGAGAACAACGAGATAGTTTCGCATCAAAAAGCCCATCTCTGCAACACCCAGTAACAAGAGCAAAAGTATAGGTAGGATAATGGCTAATTCCACCAATCCTTGACCGCGTTCACGGTTTTGTTCATTCATCCAACACCTCCCCTATTGCTCTACCATCGTCCCATCGGTACCGTCCACCGCGACAGAAATGACGATTTCTGTGCCGGCGACAAATCCTGCCACGGTCCAGACAGGGCGGTTTCCTCCCCCCTCAGGCACACGTAACTGCATCACCAGGTCTGCGCCTGGACGGCGCGCCAGCAAGGTGCTTCCCCCTCTTTCCCACCAGGCCTGCAGCGCTTGGTCGCTATCCACCTGCCATTCCGCGGCGGAGAACGTGGGTACCGAGTAGGGGCTGGCGCTCTCGCGCGTCATGCTCGCCGTCTCGCCGGTCACTGTGACGAGGGCCAACCGGCTGGTGGAGGGAGAGAAAAACTGAAAAGCCCACTCCCCTTCTCCTGAAAGCTGCCCCCCCGCCTCCGGCCAGTGCCGGGAGACGCTAGCCAGCCCTGCATCTGCCTGCCATTGCGCTGCCAGTTCGGCCGCTGGAGCGAACGATTGGCGAGCGGTGCTCCCAAAACCGGCCAATCCAGCCATCGGACGCGGCGCAGACGACCTGGCCGACTGGCCGTAGAACAGCAACCCCACCACGACCAGCAGGATCAGACCCAGACCCAGCATCAATAACCCGCGCGCGCTGCAACCTTTATTCATTCCACTCCTCAGTGGGTCGGATTGGCAATCCAATCTACAGTCACTGTCTCATCACCAATGGTAAATAGACGATATACACGTTCTCGGCCGCCAGGATCGATTTAGTCGTCACGGGGCTGGACGCGAGCGCGGTCTCCACTTGCAACGTCACCTTGTAGCGCCCGAGTTCATCGAGGATAATGGTAGGCGCAACAGCGGACGGGTTGGACAGACTAACAGCGCTGCCAGATGGCTTTTGAATCAGCGCCCAGGTGTACGTTATCACAGGAGCGCCTTGTGGATCATAGCTGCCGCTCCCGTCCAGCGTAATGGTGACGGGTTGGGTCACGGCCACCATCGCGGGGGCATTGATGACCGCGTGAGGATAATAAGTAAAGCCCTCATAGTATACGTCCCATTCATCGCCCTGCATATAAACAGTGTGCAGATGCTGTCCATCCATTACGGCTGCCGCAACGCTGGCGTGGGTCGAAGTATCCTGGTTCAAAACGGTGTGGCTGATCACCCAGTTCACACTGCTCGTGGCTCCATCCAGAGCATAGGCATAGTTAATTTTGTAGCGGTCGCCCTCGCCGCTGCCGCCCACGTGCCACACGACGGTGGGCCAGCCCTCGTCGTTCAACGCGATGGAAGGGCGTAATTCACTTAGTGCCAATTCCTCCGCGTCAGTGGATTCATACACCTGGTGAGAGGTTGAGCCTGTTTGATCTGTACCTACATCGCGGTAGGGTAACCAACTATCCCCGTCGTCATTCGAGCGCCGGTAAGATAGGCTGAAATAATCACAATAAGGCTCAGTAAAAGGCGAGTGAAAGATATCCTCACTGCACCAATCCCACACGACGAAAACACGACCTCCCCAGGCCGCCACATCCGGTTTGTATGGTTGCTCCTCATGAGACGACGTACTATAGAGAGGTGTAGAGCCACCCCACGTCCCCGCATCGCTCCGCCGTTTGTAGTAAATGCTATAATACTGCTCGTCATTCCACACCACGTGGACATAGCCATTGGCCCAAGCGATAGCAGGAGCGCCGTCATTTCCACCGCCCACAGCCACATCTTCTCTGCCGCCCCAATTGCTGCCATTGTAGGCCTTGTAGAAAATATCGCCGTTTTGACCAGATGCATCGTATCGCGCCCACACAATGCGAGGATTCCCACTTCCATCTACCGCTACGTCCACCCAGGTAATCTTGTTAGACGACTTGGCGACGGACTCGATCTGGAAGGAACTGCCACATGTCCCTAGAGTCAGGTCGCACTTTTTATAGTATACACGGTAGTATGAATATTCAAGCACAACGTAGGCCACGTGAGCTTCCGTTCCCGCAACCGCTACGGAGGACTTGATGGCATAAGAAGAAGCATCGCCAGAGAAAACGGGAGTTTTGCTTCCCCAACCGCCGCCGTCCTCCAAGCCAGAGCGCAGGTAGACGTGACCATAACCTTTGCCGCTATCTGGGCCATCTTGGTCATAGTCCTCCGTCCAGACCACGGCCACCCGGTCGCCCACCGCCAGGTCGGGGCTGGCCGAAGTGAGGGCGCCTGTCTCCGAGAGATTGTGGCGCGTGTGATCAACGGCAGCTACCACAGTCGCCAGTACTGCCGCCAGAGCCAGCGCCGCCAACCCGCCCGCCAGTAACACCACCGCGCCTCGTCTGCGTTCACCAAAGTTAGTCATAACTACTCCCTCTACATCCGTTACCAGCAATTCCCGTTTTGTAGCCGCGATTTCCAAATCGCGTSTRTTTTKCCGCGTAAAGCGYCCTGCGCGATTGCGAAATCGCGGCTACGAYCTGACTTTTCYCCCATAACGGGAATTGCTGRYCCGATTTAAGTGTTTCCAATCCTACCAAGACGTTGACTGGAATGTTAGGACGAGAAGGCTCGTCGGAATAGAGTGCAGCGAAGGGCTTTTCGTCCATCCGCACAAAGTATTTGCTGTAAAAATCATCTGCCCAGGATTCTTCCAACCGTTTCTGTAGATTTTCTGGGAGAGAGTTGATGCTGCCGAACATGGATATCTGGAAATGCTGATTGTTTGGCGCAAACATTTGGAACTCCTTGAGCTATAATGGAAGTTTGCACCATTGTATCACATTCGCATGGAGTTGAGAAATTGTCCCCCCTTTTTTAGGCGAGTCGTTGCTGTATTTTTAATAAGTCGCCAGGTAGCGCTCGATTTCCCAAGAACTCACCGTGAGGCGATACTCATCCCACTCCTGCGTCTTGGCCCTGACAAACCGCTCGTAAACGTGCGGCCCCAAAGCGTCTTGAATCACCTCATCCTCCGCCAGATAATCCAGCGCCTCCTTCAGCGAACCGGGCAGCATCTCCACGTTCCGCGCTTGCCGCCGCGTCTCGTCCAGGTCGTACAGGTTCCACTCCAAAGCATCGGGCGGAGTCATCCCCTTTTCGATGCCGTCCAACCCGGCGTAGAGCATGACGGCAAAGGCTAGATAGGGGTTGCAACTGGGGTCAGGGCAGCGCAGTTCCAGCCGCGTCGCCTGCGCGTCTGTTACCTTGGGCACCCGGATGAGGGCCGAACGGTTGATGCGCGCCCAACTGACGTACACGGGAGCCTCATAGCCGGGGACCAAGCGCTTGTACGAGTTGACCAAAGGAGCGAGCACGGCGCAAATTGCCCGCGCGTGGTACAACTGGCCGGCAATGTACTGTCTGGCTATGGTGGAAAGTCCGAACTCGTCCTTCGTGTCGGCAAAGACGTTCTTCCCGGCAGCATCGTAAAAGCTCTGGTGGACGTGCATGCCCGAGCCGCTGATACCGGCGATGGGTTTGGGCATAAAGGTGGCGTGCAGGTTATGGCGCTTGGCGACGGCCTTGAGCACGTATTTGAAAGTGATCGAATTGTCGGCCGCTGTCAAAGCATCGGCGTACTGAAAGTCAATCTCGTGCTGACCGGGAGCGGCTTCGTGATGGCTGGCCTCCACCACGATACCCAAGGCCTGGAGCGCGGCGACCATTCCCTTGCGGACGGTAATAGCCTGGTCGGTGGAATAGTCAAAGTATCCCCCTCTATCGTGGGGCATCAAGGCCGGGCTGCCATCCCCATTGAGGTAGAAAAGGAAAAATTCCAGCTCAGGGCCGGTGTTATAGTCGAACCCCATCCCCTCCGCCTTCTCAATAGCCCGCTTTAGCACCCGGCGCGGATCTCCCGGAAAGGGGTCGCCGGTGGGGGTGTGCACGTCGCAGATTATGCGGGCCGTCACCGCTCCCTCTTCGCTTTCCCAAGGGATGATCCTAAAAGTGGAAGGATCGGGCACGAGATACATGTCGCTCTCGGCGATGCGGGCGAATCCCTGAATGGATGAGCCATCGAACCAGACTCCCTTACTAAAAGCTCTCTCCAGTTGGTCGCCAGGGATGGTGATCCCTTTGACCACACCCACCACATCGGTGAACTGAAGATGGATGAACTTGACTTGCTGTTCCCTCGCGAGCTTTAGAACATCCTGGGCTGTCATACCTGCCATTTCAACATCTCCCCTTCGCACATGATGAATAAAACTGGCGCAAGTATACCGACAAGTAGATTTTCCGTCAAGTCGCCGCTTCTGGTGATTACCCACATCTCACCACAGAGACACAGAGAGCACAGAGAAAACACAAAAATACCCCATTCCGTGTCCTCTGTGCCTCTGTGGTGGAAAAGTGGTCGCCTCGAATTCACTACCGGACACTTTTTCAAAGAGGCCAAAATCAGTTACACAGAGAGCGCAGAGAAGGCACAGAGATACACTGAGATGTTGAAATTTGGATGATCTAACAAAAGAGTCACTTCGTACTGGCAAATTCCTGCAAAGAATTTCTGTGCCTGCCTGTCGGCAGACAGGCATCTCTGTGAATCCTCCGTGAATCTCTGTGTAACAGAAACTTGGCAAAAGTGTCCGGCAGAGAAGCCTCGAATAGACATTTGCATACACAGAAATGATTTTCCGGCCTCCCTATGCGTCATTTGAATCACGCAAGAGGCGTAGGTAAAACAATCGCGTAACTTGAAGATTTGAAATGGGTGTTGCTCTGGCAGCACGACCACTGATACAGAAAACACGTTAAAAACGTGTTGACGGCCAATGCGATTTATCGCATTTTGTGTATCAGCCGTGCAATTCATTGCTCGGCGCCCGGCACAGTTGTGCGCGATTCAAATGACGCACTTGCCCCGCTGTAGAGGGGGTAAAAATCATTTATGATACATGTTGTTATAGGCCGCTTTCCCTCTGCCCCAACCTGAGGTACAATGTTCATAGGCAAATCACCAGTCTCAGCCTATATTTCGCATCCTGACGCAGCCTATTTGTGTCTTTTTCAAAAAGTCGGGGAAAGAAACCAAGTTTTTTCTGAAAAACCTGGTTTCTCACTGACAGACGGCGAATCTGCCCAAATTGGGTTTGGGAGAACAAAGTGTCAAGCCCCAAATCAAGCTGTCCAGAAATGCGGAAAATAGTCTCAGTAGATCCAAAATGTTACGACAACAAGACCTCGGAGGTCTCTCGAGAGCGCCTTTGCCGGTAAAAACGGGCGCAATCTAAGCACACCTTCCAAGACCTCCGAGGTCTGAAATTTGGATCACTGAGTCTCAAGAGAGGCTAAGCGATGAAACCAGAAACACAATTCACGCACGAGACGTATCTCTCCCCTCTCACCTGGCGCTACGGTTCCGACGAGATGCGCGCTTTATGGAGCGAGGTACACAGGCGGCGACTCTGGCGTCGCGTGTGGGTCGCGCTGGCGGCGGCGCAACAGCGGGCCGGTCTGGTTAGGCCCGAGCAACTGGCCGACCTGCGGGCGCGCCAGGACGACGTGGACATTGAGCGCGCCGCCGAGATCGAGGCCGAGATCCACCACGACAAGATGGCCGAGATCCGCGCGTTTGCCGAGCAGTGCCCGGTCGGCGGCCCCATCATCCACCTGGGGGCCACCAGCGCCGATATCGAGGATAATGCCGACGCGCTCCGCATCCGCGACGCGCTCGACTTGCTATTGAGACGGCTGCACCCGCTCCTGATCGACCTGGCCGACCGCATCGAGGCCCACGCCGACCAGGTCTGCATGGGCTACACCCACATCCAGCCCGCCGAACCCATCACCGTCGGCTACCGGCTGGCGACATACGGGCAGGACTTGTTGGAGGATTACCGCGAACTGCGCCGCCTGTGCGCTCACCTGCGGGGCAAGGGAATCAAGGGCGCGGTGGGCAGCGGAGCCTCCTACAGCCGGGCGCTGGCAGGCACGGGGATGACGCCGGCTGAGATGGAAGCGCTGGTGATGGAGGAACTGGGGTTGGAAGCTTTTCCCATCGCCACGCAAGTCTACCCGCGCCAGCAGGACTATCGCGTGCTGACGGCGCTGGCCGGGCTGGCCGGTTCGCTCTACCGCTTTGCGTTCGACCTGCGACTGCTGCAAGCGCCGCCCTTTGGCGAGTGGAGCGAGCCTTTCGGCGCCAGGCAGGTCGGATCTTCGGCCATGCCTTTCAAGCGCAACCCCATCAATGCCGAGACGGTGGACAGCCTGGCGCGCTACGTGGCCGCGCTGCCCCGCGTGGCCTGGGACAATGCCGCCCACAGCCTGCTGGAGCGCACGCTGGACGATTCGGCCAACCGGCGCATCATCCTGCCCAATGCGTTCCTAGCGAGCGAGGAAATCGTGCGCCGCGCCCATCGGCTCCTGCGCGGGCTGAACATCCACGACAACGCCATCGCCCGCAACCTGGACGCTTACGGAACATTTGCCGCCACCGAGCGACTATTGATGGAGCTGGTGAAAGCGGGCGCCGACCGTCAGGCGATGCACGAGGTCATCCGCGAGCACGCCATGGCCGCCTGGCAGGCGGTGTGGGCCGGGGAGCCAAATCCGCTGGCCGGCCGGCTGGCCGCCGACCCGCAGGTGTTGCAATACGTGGACGCTGACCGTACGCGGGAGTTACTCGACGCTACGAGTTACGTCGGCGATGCGGCAGAGCGGGCGCGGCGGATGGCGGAGAAAATCCGCGCAATCCTGACGAGCGAAGAACCGTAGTCATTGCCCCACCCTACACCACGTTATACTCCACAATCTCCCGCCCCTCACTGAAGCGCGCCAGGTCTAGTTGCGAGATATCGAGCGTGTGGGCCTTACCGTCCAGGATCTCCTCGGCCAGCAGCAGGCCGCAGGCGGGGCCATGCTGGAAGCCGTGGCCGCTAAAGCCGCCGACGCAGTAGAACCCCTCCACCTCTGGGATGCGGCCCAGGATGGGGTGGGCGTCGGGCGAATTCTCGTACAGCCCGGCCCAGTGGCTGGCCAGCCCCGCTTTCTCTAGGATGGGCAGCCGTTTCATCGCCGCCTCCATATGAACCAGTTCCCAATTCTGATCCAACGATTGGTCAAAACTCACAATCTCATCAGGGTTAGACATGCCGGTCAGGATGCCCGGCCCCTCGCGGTGAAAGTACAGCGACTTGGCAAATTCAATGACAAAGGGAAAATCGGGCGGTATCTCTGGCATGGGGCCGGTGACGACGATCTGGCGGCGCACCGGCACGATGGGAATATCCACCCCCGCCATCTTGCCGACCTCTCCGGCCCACGGGCCGGCCGCGTTGACGACGACGGGCGTCGCTACCTCACCCTGGTCGGTGATGACGCCGCGCACCCTGCCGCTCTCGACGCGGATGCCGGTCACTTGCACGCCGGTCAGCAGCTTGGCGCCCTGCCGCCGCGCGCCGGAGGCGTATCCCTGCACCACGCCGTTGGGGTCGGCCAGGCCATCGCCAGGGTGGATGGTCCCGGCCAGGATGCCGTCCATATTGAGCAGCGGTACCATCCGGGCGATCTCGTCCGGCCCTAGCCATTGGGTCTCTACACCCAGCCGTCGCTGCATCTCTACGTTCTGACGAAATACCGCCGCGTCCTCCTCGTTGGTCAGCAAGAAGAGATAGCCGCAGTAGCGCAGGTCAATTGGTTGGCCCAACTCCTCCTCGAAGCGATCTAGCATCGGCAGGCTGAGTTGGGAGAGCCGGACGTTGATCTCTGTGCCGAACTGGTAACGGATGCCGCCGGCGCATTTGCCCGTGGCCTCCATCCCCAAGAAAGATTCGCGCTCCAGCAGCAGCACGTCCTGGCAGCCCTTGAGCGCCAGATGGTAGGCTGTGCTGACGCCCATCACGCCCCCACCAATTATGACAGCTTCAGCCGTTTGGGGTAAATTCATTTGGTAGCCTCCTTTGAGATTCGGAAAACCCTCCATCAATAAAAAACGGAAAGCAGTATATCACAAGCAACAGGGCGCGCCAGTTGGATGTTAAAGCTATCGTTCCGTTGTGATAGTATTCTGGACAACACCCAATCCATTCTAGCTCAAACTTGCCAAACGAACAACTTGGTGATATTGTTATACTGAACGCAAATCAAATGGGCGAATTGCTCCAGTCTCAGTAGATCCAAAATGTTACGACAACAAGACCTCGGAGGTTTCTCGAGAGCGCCTTTGCCGGTAAAAACGGGCGCAATCTAAGCGATTTTGCTGCCAATGTCACCTTCCGAGACCTCCGAGGTCTGAAATTTGGATCTACCGAGTCTCGAAAACATCGCAAGAGGACCGGAATAGAAGCTTTAGCCGGGTAAACGTGGCAAAACTGGGTCAAATCCGGCTAAAGCCTCCAATCTAAATTCACTCAACTCAATTGCGCTCAGTATAGATTGTAAACGCACACAAAGTGGACGCGCGTATCAACTCGTCAAATATAAACATCCCGTTTGCATAGATGATCGGCGCTTTGCCGGGAGGGTTATTCTGTGGCCGGAGAGAAAATTCTCATAATCGAAGACGAACCAGACATCGCCCATCTGATGGAAACCATGATGCGGGAGAAGGGTTATCAAACCTACCTCGCTTACGACGGCATCGAGGGCCTGAACGCGGCCCTGCGCGAGCAGCCGGACTTGATTCTCCTGGACTTGCGTTTACCCGAGATGGATGGGATGGACGTCCTCCGTGATCTGAATAGCCAGCAGGTGAATATACCTGTAGTGGTGGTAACTGCCTGGGGGACGAAAAAACTGATCATCCAAGCATTGCGGTTGGGGGTCAAGGATTACATCACCAAGCCTTTCACTATGCAAGATCTGGTAGAAGCGGCTCAACGCGCCTTGACCGAGGAACGCTTGCGGCGCGAGCGGGACGAACTGACCGCTCAACTGCAAATCTCCAACCAAGAGCTAAAGCAAGGTATGGAGCAGCTCGAGGCGCTTTACGAAGTGGGGCAAGGACTGGCCTCCATTCTGGACCTGGACGAACTGCTCAACGTGATACTACAAGAAACGACCCACGTCTTGGGGATAAGTGTGGCCTCCATCCTCTTACTAGATAAAGATAGCGGTGATCTGGTGTTTCGCTCGGGCACAGGCGAGGAAGCAGCGATGTTGGTCGGCCAGCGGTTGGCTGCCGGTCAGGGGATTGCCGGCTGGGTGGCCGAGCACGGTAAGCCAATCCTGGTTCACGACGTCCGGTCCGACTCACGTCACAGCTCGACCTTTGACGAATTGACGGGATTCGTCACCGCATCAATCGCATCTGTACCCCTGATGGTCAAAGGACGCGTAATTGGCGTGGTGGAGGCTTTGAACAAGCCGGAGCCGGGTTTTACCGAGAATGATCTGGCAATGTTACGCTCTCTGGCCGCGTCGGCCGCGGTATCCATTGAAAATGCGCAATTGTTCAAAGAGACCCGCCGCCTCCATCGCCAGTCAGAGCTGCAACTGACCCAGATGACCCAGGCCTACAACGAGATACAGGCCCTGCAAGAAACGACCGGCGCGCTGCTTTCCTCGCTGGACTTGCAAGAGGTGCTGGATCAGATCGTGAACAGCGTGGTATCGGGCTTGGGGTACAAAGGGGCTATGCTGGCCGAGTACGACGAGGGAAACAACTCCCTGCCAGTGCGGGCCGTCGCCGTTGATCCCGCTCTGCTTGATGCCGGCGCAATCAAAGCCGGTGAAGAATTGGCCGGTCTCCAGGTATTGGGAGAAGAAGTCACCATGGACCAGACCGAGAACCTGGCCGTGCGCGCCGCCCTGGAGGGAAAAATCCAAGTCACCCATTGCTTCTACGATCTAGTCCGCCCTCGAGTGACGTCGGAGGTGGCCAATGCTGTCCAGGAGGTGATTGGCGCCCGCGCGATAGCGACGATCCCGCTGCTGGCCAAGGGGCGGCTGGTGGGCAACATGTTCGCCGGCAGCAGCGAGGACGAGATTTCGGAAACCGATCTGGATTCGCTACGGACCCTGGCCAACCAGGCAGCCTTGGCCATCGAGAACGCCCGCTTGTACCAGAACTTGCGCGAATCGCGAGACCAGGTGGCGGAACATAGTAGAACTCTGGAAAAGCGGTTGAGTGAACTCTCGCGCTTGCAACAGATGGCGTTGGAATTGGGCAAAGTGACGATCGGCGCCGATCTGCGAGACGTCTTTGGGAAACTGACCGAGCACGCCGCTGCCCTGTTGGAAACCGAGAGCAGCGCCATTCTGCTTTACGACCAAGAGCGTCAAGCTCTGATCTGTCAGGAGCCTGCTTTTGGAGTGCCGTTCGAAATCATCCGCGATTGGCGCATCCCCCTCAGCCAAGACCTGCCGGCCTGGGCCATCTGGGAAAGCGGCGGGCCACTGATCTTTAACGATCTGGACGATCACCCTATCGTAAAAGTGATGGAGATGGAAGAAATTCGAGAGCGCATGGAACTGCGCTCCACGATGTTCTCCATTCTGCGCGTGGGGGGAAAACCTATCGGGGCGCTGCAAGTATCGGACAAGCGGGACGGCAGCGACTTTACCGCCGACGACGAACGTGTGTTAGAGATCTTTGCCTCCCAGAGTGCAATCACTATTGAGAACGCCCGTATTTTGCAGCGAATGGAGGCGCTGAATCAGGTCGGCGAGGCGATCACCGCCCACCTGACGCTATCAGAAGTATTGGAACGGGTCGTACAAGGAATCAACGAATTGATCAAAGTGGAAGGCATTTCCATCTGGCTCAAGGGGCCTTTCCCCGACGGCGCCAGCGATCAGCTCTCACTCGTTGCCGCTTTGCCAGACAAGTTACCAGAAAAGTTAGGCGACGTCAAACTAGAACCCGGCGAGGGGATTGCCGGCCTGGTAGCTCAGATGGGCCAGCCGTTGATCGTGTATGATGCTCAGAGCGACCCACGCTGTTCGCGTCAGGTTGATCAACTGGTGGATTTTGTGACCGAGTCAATCCTATGCGTGCCGTTGCGGGTGCGCGACAAAGTCAGTGGAGTGATAGAAGTAGTCAACAAGATCGGGGGCCAATTTGACCAAGAGGACCAAGAGATTCTGAGTTCGGTCGCCGCCTCGGTCGCCGTCGCCGTGGAGAACGCCCGCCTCTTTACCAGTGAGAGCAGCCGCGCCTCGGAGATGGAGGCGTTGGTAAAGATCGCCCAGGCTGTCACTGAGGCAGTGACGGAGCAACCCAAGTCTATGTTGGAACGCATCGCCAGCGGCGCTTGCGAGGTTCTGGGGGCGGATTGCGCTGTCGTTTATCCCTTTGCCGCTTCAGAATCCAACGTCTATGACGTGGCTAACGTGGCGACATTTGGCGCCCGGCATCCCCTGGAACTAGATCAGTCCCAAATGCTCGCGGATGACCCGGCGCGCGTGATCCGCAAGCGCAGATTGCTGGTATGCGAGGACGTTGCTTGCGACCAACCGGCCCTGACGGCAAGCTCCTTTTTCGAGCGAGAGAACATCCAGTCCTTTATCGGTATCTTGCTGGAAGCGAACGAGGATGAACTGGGCGTCTTGTGCATCAATTTTCGCGCTCCTCATCACTTTGAGGATCGCGAGTTGACCTTTGTGCGCCTGATCGCCCATCAAGCCGCGCTGGCCATCGCCAAATCGCGCTTGTTCCAGACCCTCGACCAAGAACTGGTGCGGGCCAACGCCGACCTGCGGCGCAAGGTGCGAGAACTGGGCGAGTTGCAGGCGATCAACAATATCATCAGTTCCACGTTGGAGATAGACAAGGTGTGGGATAGCATCTTGCGCGGCGCAATGTCAATCATCGCAGCTCCCCACGCCACCATTCTGTTGATGGACAAAGAAAGCAGCGGGGTTATCGCGCACATACGCCGGGGAGACAAGACATTCACTCAGAAATTGGACCCCCATCAAACGGTGATACTTCCCTCTGTAAGAAAAATGGAGGAACAATTCGCCGACCGCCAAGATATCTTTCAAAGCCTGGGCGGTCGGTCAACCAGTGGAATTTCGTGGGGATTAGTCTATGGGCAACTGTTCCCTGACGTTCACTCTGTCCTTCACACACCCATTGTGGGCGGAAGCGACCAAGAACCTATTGGGCTGCTGATCATTGGCAGCCCCCGGCAGGAAGAATTCAATCCTGACGACCGCCGGCTGCTAGAGACCCTGGCCAACCAGGCCGCTATTGCCATACAAAACGCCCGTCATTTGGAGACGGTGCGCAAGTTTCAGGAGCAAAAGGTGGAAGCGGAACGCAGCGCGGCTATGGCCGACATCGCCGGCAACATGGTCCACGGTATCAACAACACCGTGGGCGCGATCCGACCTTTCGTCCAACAGATTGAAATGAAATTGGCCCGTGGCGAGTTGAGCGACGATTACTTGCGCGAAAAATTGATAAAGATACGGAAAAACGCCGACCGCACTCTGGAGGTAGCCCGACAGATTAGGCGGCCTTTCCGCTCGATCCAACCGGAACCCATAGACGTAAACGAATCCATCGCCGCCGCCCGGGCCGAACTGCGCGAACCGGTTGGCGTCAAGGTGGACGTTACATACGGTAGAAATTTGCCGCCGGTCAGAGCTACCAGTCAGTTGAACGAAGTCTTTGGCAATCTGATGAGGAACGCATTGGATGCCATGTCCGATGAAGACGGGTTCCTCTTGATACGCAGCCGAAAAGCAGGCGACCGCTGGGTCGTCGTGACGGTCCAAGACACCGGGCCTGGCATACCACCACAGGTACGAGATAAACTGTTTCACGTGGGCACAACGACCAAACGAGGCGGCATGGGATATGGCTTGTGGTGGTCTCGAATGTTCCTGCGCCGCCTGGGCGGAGACATTGTGGTAAAAAGCGAACAGGGCCAGGGATGCACGTTTACCGTCACTTTGCCAATCAACGCGGAGGGAAACAGAACGTAATGCGTGTTTCAAACCTCAACATTTTACAGGGTGGGAGATAAAGGAGATACTATGGACGGGCGACATCATATCCTAGTGGTTGAAGACGAAAAAGATTGGCGAGAAGATATCTTTCGTGAAAACTTGGAGGGCGCTGGATACCGGGTCACGACGAGCAGCAGCTATGACGAGGCGATCGCGGCCCTGACACGACTTGCCTTCGACCTGGTGGTAATTGACGTCAACCTGACCGGTCAGCGCGGCAACCAGGATGGCATCCGCGTACTGGAACAGATAGCTTATCGTGGGCATAGAGCGAAAGCCATCGTCGTCAGCGGCTCAAAGAACCGCGCTATGGCCGCAGAAAACGTCAAGAGATTCCAGCCCGTTGCTTTTCTCGACAAATCAAAATTTGATGTCACTGAATTTCTCGCCTTGATAGAAGAAACACTCGCCGGCGACCAGTAGAGCTGGATTTGGGTGTGCTTCAAATGACTTGGGAGTCTCAGTAGATCCAAAATGTTACGACAACAAGACCTCGGAGGTCTCTCGAGAGCGCCTTTGCCGGTAAAAACGGGCGCAATCTAAGCTTGTGAGATCAAAAACGGCCACGAGGGCCTATGCTACCAATCAAATGAAACACACCCGCTGGATTTTCACGCATCTTTCGATAACTTTTGAAACCGTGACGCCGGAAACGGTTTGGAGCGCCGCCCTATCGAGCGGGAACCGCTCAAGGAGCACCCGATGAAGTACAAAGGCAAAATCCTGGTAGTGGAAGATGAACTCTATTGGCAGGACATCATACGCGAGACACTAGAAGCTGAGTACCAAGTGCTCGTTGCCGCGACCTACGACGAGGCCAGGGGCATACTGGAAAAAGTCGAGAATCAACAGGAACACATTGACTTGGTGACGGTGGATATGGGGTTGCCCGGCCAATTGCAAAGCGAGGGCGCCTCGGTCGAGGCCGGGCAGCGCATCGTGGACTATTTGAGGCGTTCCCATCCCCGCCTCCCCTGCATCGTCGTCACCGGACTCGACGATATCTCGAACACCCAAGTGCGCAACCTGTTCAAACGATACAATGTATTCGACTTTATCGCCAAGAGACAGTTTGACCTGAAAGAATTCCTCGACACCGTGAATCGGGCTACCGAACAGGGTCAGGCGCAGGACGAGGATCAAGATAGAAAGCGGCGGATCGGCCGTTACGAGATTATCAAAGAGTTGGGCCAGGGCGCGATGGGCATCGTCTACCAGGCGCTGGACCCGAACATCCAGCGAGCCGTCGCGCTCAAGGTGCTGCGCCCCGGCCTAAGCTCCGACCAAGAGTTCAGACAGCGGTTTCAGAGAGAGGCGCGCTCGGCCGGCAAATTGGCCCACCCCGGCATTGTCACAATCTTTGACGCCTCCGAGCAGGGCGATACATCTTTCCTGGTGATGGAGTACCTGAAAGGCCAAACGCTGGCTCAATTGATCGCTGCGGGCGGGGCGCTGTCGCCTGCCGTAGCCTGTGACATCGCTGTGCAGATCTGTGATGCCCTGGACTATGCCCACGCCGCCCAGATCGTTCACCGCGACATCAAGCCCTCCAACATCATCCTGCTGCCCGGCGACCTGGTCAAGCTGACCGATTTTGGCATCGCCAGGATTATGAGCGAGCCTCGGATGACGCGCACCGGCATCATCGGCACCCTGGACTATATGTCTCCCGAGCAAGCGAGAGGCGAAGACGCAGATCACCGCACCGACATCTATTCTCTGGGCATAGTTTTGTTCGAGATGGTGACCGGCCGGCCTCCTTTCCAGGCTGATAGCCCCAGTGCGACGCTGCTCAAGCTCATCTCTGAACCAATGCCATCGCCGCGCGCCCTCACTCCGGCAGTGTCGGCCGAGATAGAGACCGTGATTTTCAGGGCTACGGACAAAGACCCGGCCCGGCGCTACCAGACCGCAGCGGAGATGCGTCACGCGCTTCAGGCTCTTCAAGCCACAGGCGAGCGTTGATCGTTTACGGATCGCTTTAAACCTTACCCCTGGGCGGGGAGGAATGTAGGGGAGTTTCTTATGAATGACAGACACACTATCTTGATCGTAGAGGACGATGACCAGTGGCAAGGGGTCTTGAGAGAGCCTTTGGAGGACGAAGGATACAGTGTAACCGTCATCGCCGACTACCAGGACAGCCGGCAGGTCTTGGAGGAGCACGTCTTTGATCTAGTGATCCTGGATCTGTTGCTAGACAAGTCGGCGCCGATGCTAGGCGGTGAGCGGTTGCTGGCTCACATTTCGCGCCGCTACCCGGGCACGGCCTGCATCATCGTCAGCGGGCGGGGCGACACCCGGCTCGTGCGCGACGCCTTTAAGCAACATCACGTGGTGGACTTTATTGACAAAGACCGGTTCGACATCTTGACCTTTATTGACGCGGTAAAGGCCGCCCTGGAGCACGACCAGGTGGACGTGGCTCACAACGGCTCGACCCAGGCTATCTCCCTTGCCACTCTGCGTCGAATCTTGAACGAGAAATTTGATCTGCAAGAAGTCAAGAACCTCTGCTTCGATCTGGGCGTTGATTTTGACGATTTGCCCGGCGAGGGGAAAAAGACGCGGGAGATAGTGGCGCACTGCCAGCGGCGCAGTCGTCTGGAGGAGTTGGTAGCCAGCATAGCCAGCGCGCGACCGGAACTTTTAGAACGCATGACGCCGGCCGCCGGCCAATCCTCTCACCCGACGTAAACACACGCTACGCCGAATCCGTCCAGCGGGGACACCGGCCGCGAGCGATGACCACAGCCACGCCGTCAAACTCCACCCCCATCTGAATGGCGGCGCGAATATCCTCACCCCGGTCGAGATCCACCACGCGCACCTCTCCGGCGCCGGCCTCGCGGGCCAATGCAGCCACATCAACCGCGCGTTGAGGTCTCCCGCGGGCATCCACTCGACTGGCCGGGTGAGGCTGCCCGCCAGAGAGCGCGGTCGCGCCGTTATCCAGCACCAGCGCCAACATCTTGGCGCCGACCCGCGTCGCGTCCACCAGCCCGTTGAGACCAGAGTGCAAAAAGCCCGAATCTCCAACCAGCGCGACCACCCTCTTCCCCGTGCCGCGTTTCACCTGGCTCAGGGCCACCCCGGCCGCCATCCCGATGCTCGACCCCAGGCTGTGCTTGACGTCCAGCAGCTCGTAGGGCGGCAACTGTGCGCGGACCATACAGCCCGGATCGCCGACGACGATGAACTCGTCGCGCCCGCTCAGTTGCTCGATCACCTCCAGGAGCGCGTCAAAGGTGGAAGTGTAGGGGCAGCCTTCGCAGAGAGGCCGCCGGCTGGGCCTGGGCCGACCGGTCTCCCCTTCGGGGGGCAAAGCCAGTTGGGGCGCGAGTTCGTTCAGCGCAGCCGCGATGTGAGGGGCAAACAACTCGCCAACGCGAGGGACGTGGCCGGTGTCGCGGCCATAGACCGGCAGGTTCAGCCCGGCTCGTTGCGCGACCGCCCGTACAGCCCGTTCGACCAAGCGGGCGGTTTCCTCCACAACAAGCACTGACTCGACCGCTTGCAGAAAAATCGTCACCTGCTTTACAGGCAACGGATAAAATGTC
This sequence comes from Thermoflexia bacterium, assembly GCA_011192155.1. Classification (GTDB taxonomy): domain Bacteria; phylum Chloroflexota; class Anaerolineae; order B4-G1; family B4-G1; genus B4-G1. Next base: position 18,401 of record DUEK01000016.1, on the reverse strand, counting down.
CCCAGCCGCAAAATGCGTAACTGAGGCGGTACAGCGCCGTCCAACAGAGTCAAGAGCTTTTGGTATGCGAACCCGGCCGCGACCACGCCGCATGGCCCATCCCCTTCCACGCCGTTGAGCAGCGAACCCTCGAAACGCGCCCTGACCACGTCCAGCCGCCGGTGTAACTGCCGGTGGCAGTCTACGACGTTGATGGGCAACACCACCCAGCGCATAAACTCACGTCGGAAAGAAGGAGGCGACGTGGTCTGAATCTCTTTCTCGGCAAGTTCAGGGGCTTTGGCCAGGATGAGCGCGCGGGTGACGCGCACGATGACCGGCAAGCCTACCTCCTCCGAAAGCTGGAACGCCTGCCTCATAGCCGCCTGCGCATCGGCGACGGTGGCGGGTTCGAGCAGCGGCAACTCGGCCGCCAACGCCAGCGCCCGGCTATCCTGCTCGTTCTGCGATCCCCAACTGCCGGGATCGTCGCCGACGAGGATGACGAATCCAGCGTTGCAGCCGGAGAGGTTAAAGGCCATCAACGGGTCGAGCGCGATGTTTAGCCCCACGCTCTTGACGCACAGGAGCGACCGCATCCCGCCCACCGAAGCGCCAAAGGCCATCTCAATAGCGACCTTTTCGTTGCCGCTCCACTCGGCCTGCACCTCGTCGGGCGAGGTCAGATCCGTGATGTGGTTGAACACGGTCGTGGCCGGCGCGCCTGGGTAGCCGGTCACCAACGAGACGCCGGCCTCGATGGCTCCACGCGCCAGGGCGTATGCTCCGGAAATAGCTTTGTTCACGTTTCGTATCCCCCCACTTTTGCTACCGGGCACTTTTGCCAAGCTCCTTGTTACACAGAGATTCGCGGAGAATTCACAGAGACGCACGGAGGTTTTTTGAGAATCTACCAGCGTGAAGCGATTCCGTCGTCAAATCCACTCTTTGACATCTCAGCCTATTTTCCGCACCTCTGGACAGCTTGATTTGGGGCTTGACACTTTGTTCTTCCAAACCCAATTTGGGCAGATTCGCCGTCTGGGTCAGTGAGAAACCAGGTTTCTTTCCCCGCTTTTTGAAAAAGACACAAATAGGCTGCGTCAGGATGCGAAATATAGGCTCAGTGTATCTTTGTGCTCTGTGTAACTGATTTTGGCGACTCGAAAAGTATCCACTGAATGTAGGAATTGTAGGCCAAAAAGCGCCAAGTGTCAACGGATTGGTTGACTGATGATTACCCACATCTTACCACAAAGCACGCAAAGAGCGCAAAGAGAATCAAAAAGGGGGGTTCTTTGCGGCCTTTGCGGTTCAAAGAAAACACTGTCACTGTCTCGTGTTCTGACATGTGGGTAATCACCAGATTGGTTGACGGGCAGGTGTAGGAGTGATATACTTGCGGACGCTCACAAACTATACGAGGCGGAAGAGAAATTGATGAACCGAACAACGTTATTCACTATCGCTTTGCTGGCGCTTTTTATCCCCGGCCTCTTGCCACATCCAACGGCCGTTGCTCAAAGCGGCCCGGATTACCGCTTTGGCGTCGTCGAGGCCTACGCCGCCCCAAACGCCGCCGCCGCGCTGGGCGCGGGCTGGACGCGCGTCACCTTCGAGTGGAACGGAATCCAGACCAATAGCCCCGCAGAGTGGAACGTCACTCCCATCTCTGACGAGGCTCTGGCGAACGAGTTGGCCCAGGGCCGCCAGGTCACCGGGCTGCTGATCACCACGCCCGGCTGGGCCACCGACGTAGGAATCGGCCCTGGCGTCCCCCAGGGTCTCTACCTCCCCACCGATGACCCCAACAATCTGTGGGCCAACTTTGTCCGCACCATCGTCGGCCGTTACGCCGGCCGTATCGACCATTGGACCATCTGGAACGAGCCAGAGATTCCCGCCGGCTCGCCGGACATGACGTGGGGTGGCTCGGTGGATGACTTTGTCCAATTGCTGCGCGTCGCCTACACTGTCGCCAATGAAGCCAATCCTAATGCCGTCATCCACATGGCGGCTGTGACCCACTGGCACAACGAGCACTGGTTCGGCAAGTTCCTCGAAGCGCTCGTCGCCGACCCTAATGCGGCGGCCAACAATTATTACTTTGACGTCTCTACCTTCCATCTCTACCACGAGCCGGAAAAGATTTACGATGTGGTGGCTCACTATCGCCGCATGATGCACGATTACGGCCTCTACAAGCCCACCTGGATCGCAGAGACCAACGCTTATCTCTCCCGCGTCTCGGAGGTGGAGCAGGCGTTCTTTATCGTGCAAGCCTTTAGCCTAGAGATCGCCGCCGGCGCGGAGCGTATCGCCGTCTACAAGATGGCCGATACCCCCACCGACCAAGCCGCCGACCCCGAGCCTTTCGGGCTGGTGCGCATGGATGGCAGCCGGCGCGACGCTTTCACCGCCTACCAGGTGGCGACGAATTACCTATCGGGCTTTCGCTCCGGCGACTGGGAACGGCGCGATGAAATCTCAATCGTGACCGTGGATCGCGGTCAGCGCACAACGACCGTCGTCTGGGCGCGCACGCCCGAACCGCAGACCGCCATGATCCCGGCCCGCACCACCCAGGCGCTATTGGTGGACGTGTGGGGAGCGGCTCACTACGTCTACCCTGAGCGGGGCTATTACTATGTTGACCTTGCCGGGGCCGATTGCTCCGCCGGCTGCCAGATGGGCGGTCCGCCGCTGATGCTGGTCGAGGAGGCTCCCGCGAACGCGGACGCCGTAGTTGCGCCTTCCTCGCCCACACCGCCCGGCGCTCCCGATCCAAACGTCACGCCCGACCCCGACGCCTGGCCCACGCCCACACCCACCTTTACCCCCACGCCCACACCGACCCCCACACTCACCCCCACGCCCACACCGACCAGCACCCCGACCAACACGCCCACACCTACCCCCACGCTCACGCCCACACCCACCCTCACGCCCACGGCCACCCCGATCCCCGTCCCTACGTCAGACATTCCCGCCGGCCGGCCCTGGATATTGATCGGCGTGCTGGCGCTGGTTATGGGAGGTACTGCTGTTGTTGTGGATCGCGGGAGGTAGGCATCGGCATCTGCTGTGGAAGAAAGCGAGTACGACATGCTCGTATTGCGCTCGTTTACACCATCTCGAAAATGTATGCTATAATACTGAGGAGCGTTAGCGCATCCATCTAATGAAAGGGGGCTATCATGTCCGAACATCAGTATGGCGAAAAATACGAGAAGGAAGAGGAAAAGACGGAGAAAGAGCACGAAAAAGACGAAAAGAGCTGGGATGAAAAATGGCGCCGCGACCCGCTCAGCGCAATCGTGTGGGCCGTTATCCTCATCTGGGCCGGGGTCGTGTTCCTCGCCAGCAATATGGGGTTTCTGGCAGGCTTTGAGTGGTATGACGCCTGGCCCATAGTCCTCATCGGCGCCGGGATGATCGTGCTGCTAGAAGCGGTCGTGCGCCTGGTCGTGCCCTCTTACCGGCGAGCGGTAGGGGGCACATTGCTCTTTGGCTTTATCCTGGTGGGCATCGGGCTGGGGGATCTGCTGAACACGAACTTGATCTGGCCGCTGATACTGATCGCCTTTGGTTTATCCATGTTGCTGCGCGGCCTTTTCTAGCCTACAATCGCCCCAGATTCAGCGTCGTAAATTCGTCCCACCCGTAGCGCAGAGGCGTCCACCAGCGATCGCGGCCGATGCAGCGAAAGTAGGGCGGGCGCAAGGCGAGGATCAGGTCACCGATCTTGTAGCGGGGCAAAATGGGCGTCGAGACGATCAGGCTGCCCATCTCGCCCAAGCTCCACCTCGTTGGAGCCTGCATCTCGTGCAACATCTTGACGCCCCTCCGCGTCTCCACCTCGAAGAAGAATAGATCATAGTTGGGCGTCCAGGCCCGTTGCTCGTCCCTCTGCTGGCCGAACATGCCCTCGGTCGCGCCGTAAATCTCGCGGATGGCGACGGGGCCGTAAAGCGCCCTGAGCGCCGGGCGGTGGCGCGTGTTGATGCCCGGCACGCTGCCCAACGTCACGACCTGTGTCTGCCACAAGTCTTTGGGGTAGACGCGGTGTGTCCGCCACAAGTAGCGGGCAAAGCGCAGAGCGGTCGGAGCAACGCCGCCCACCAGTGTGACGTTTTCCTCTTTGCACTTTTGATAGGCCAGCTCAAAGCGCGCCTCCCAGTCACGCGCGGTTTTGCCGCCGCCCAGCGCGTCAATCTCCTCTTGAGCCGGCGCCGAACGAATGGGCGTAAAGGCGGATACGTGCTTCACATAGATGCCAGAGCTGTAGCCGTACTCCACCTCCCGCTCCCCCACCTCCACCGTCCCCACCACCGAGGGAAAGTTCAGGTTCAGGTTGACGCCCTCGAATAGATCGTACCGGCCACTCTGCGCCACATAGTTCATCATCGCCCGGCCGGCGCTGATGCGCATCATCAGGTCAGTGGGCGTCATGGGGATGAACTTGGACTCTCCCTTCGTCGTGCCCCGCGTGATGGCCCAACCAACCGGCTCTTCGTTGAGCAGCACTCTCACCTCGCCCCCCATCACCCGCCGAATGAGCGGCTTGTAGTGCTCGTCATAATCGCCGATTGGGAAAGCGCGGCGGTAGTCGGAGATGGTCTCGATCTGAGACGCCCCGTGCTGCGCGCCGTACTCTGTTTGAGCATAGCCTTGCAGGAGGCGGTGCAGCACTTTTTCCTGGGCCTGCACCGGATCGCTAACTGCATCGCGCCAGGGTTGCAGGAGGGCGTCGAGCATGTGAGCTGTCGCTTGGGGGTCGGTGTTGGTCAAAAGGAAATTACCCCCCCAGCGCCCACAGCGCGACAAAGAGGATAACGACCAGGATGAAAATGATCACGCAACCCGCTTTGACAAGAGTCCCTGTCAGTTTGAGTGCGCGTCCGAGGACAAACAGAGCGACGAGCAGTATCATGCCCAGAGCGGCCAGTGTCACAATCTGCGTTCTCTCCATCACATTCTCCTTATCTCAAACCCCCACGCCGACCAATTTGGCGACCCAGTTGCGGCGCGGCGTGAGCGCTCCCTCTGGGCAGATTTCGGTGCAGCAGAGGCAGCCGATGCAGCCAGACAAGTCAAACTCTGGCGGATGTCCGGGAGTGATGATCTCTTGCGGGCAGACCTCGGCGCAGCGACCGCAGCCGATACATTTGGATGGGTCCAGCAAGGGGCGCACTCGGGCTGCTTTACGCAATGGGGCGCTGGCCCACGATGGGACGCGAAAGTACCAATGGGCTTTGGGCAGATCCACCACTCCGAAATCAAGCGCCTGCCGTTCACCTACAATATCTATTTGATCAAGACTGGCCGTCCCCAGTCCCCGCTCCTCCGCTTGGGCCAAGTGGAGCACCTCTCCGGGCCGGTAGCCCAACGCCTGGGCGATCACAGCGTCCAGCGCCACTGAGTCTGCTGAGGCGGCCAGGCATCCATATTGATGGGGCGTCCCTCCCATGCCCGGCCCGTTTCCCTCTTGGCCGAGCACGCCATCTATAATCGTCAACCCAGGCTGTACTAGCTCTAATACATCCACCAGAGCTTGGCTAAAATCTTGCACCCCCGGCGCTCGGAGGTGGATCTCTCGTTTGCGTGTGCCGGGGATGGCTCCAAAGAGGTTTTTGACCGCGCCCGTGTAGAGAGTGAGGGCGTGGGTCTTTAACTTGGGCAGGTTGATGATCAAATCGGCTTCGAGGACGGGATTGGCGATAAAGTAGTCGTTGCCATTCAACCGCTTCCAGGTCACGCCGTCAAAAACGGCCAGGCGAGCGCCCGTTTGCTCCACTGCCCTGGTCATTCCGCCTTTGCGCCAGACCGAGGGGCTTTGCTTCACCGGGCCGCCGGGGGAATCGCCGATGAGAACGGTTCCGCCGGCCTTCTTTACCAGTTCGACCACCGCCTGCACCAGCGCTGGGTGGGTCGTTATCGCCCGTTCCAGGTCGGCGGCGGCCAGTAGATTGGGCTTGAGCAGCACCTTCATTCCCGGGCGGACAAAGCGACCGATGCCGCCCAATGGGGCGAGCGCCTCGTTCACCGCCCGGCGGGCTAAATCAAGCTCGTAGGATTCACAAACTATAGTAGACACTATAGGCATTAACATTGCCCCTACTTTGGTAAACCCCAAAGGTTTTCTTCCAAGTTATTGAATAGCAATTCCCGTTATGGGGGAAAAGTCAGGTCGTAGCCGCGATTTCGCAATCGCGCAGGGCGCTTTACGCGGAAAAACAGACGCGATTTGGAAATCGCGGCTACAAAACGGGAATTGCTGTTGAATAGTATACGAGTCAGGGTAGTTGATCATCTAGTCATTTGGGCCAAAGATTGGCGCCATTTTTTGTTTGGCTGCCAATCTCTCCATCACCTTCTCTGATGGTGCTACCCGAAAGCGACTGGCTGCTTCCAACACTTTGGGCAGCAATTGAACATCTCCCAGCGTGTTCAAAAAGACTTTAGGCTGCCCCATCACCCAATGCACCGCCTTGTCAATAGCGTCCTGGTTCTCCAACGGTTCGTACCAGGTGGTGCGGATGCGGGTCTTGTTCCCCCACGATCCACGGGCGATGGATTTTGTGGTCTGCACCGCCACGTTACGCTCCTGGCATAGGGCCATCAGCGCCTCAAAGTCAGCAGCGTATTTAGCGTTTTGCATCATCACATAGTTGTAGGGCAGTAACACCGCGTCAAAGCCAAAGTACTCCAGGCTGCGTTGGTGCATCGCGGGAGCTGTCATACCGTGACCCGTCACGCCGATAAAACGGGTCAATCCTTGCCGGCGCGCTTCGATGGCTGCTTCCAGCGCGCCGTTCATCCCTAGCGCCAATTTCCACTCTTCTGGGTCCACCAGGTCGTGCAATTGCAACAGGTCAACCTGGTCCACGCGCAATGTCTCCAGCGAGCGCATAAACTGTTCCCAAGCGCCTTCATAAGTACGTTTTTCCGTCTTTGTAGCTAGAAAGAACTTGTGACGATGACGTTCCATCCACGATCCAATGTACAACTCGGCGTCGCCGTACATGGGGGCTGTGTCAATGTGGTTGATCTCGTAATACATGAGCAACTCCATTATGCGATCGGCCTTGTCCTGGGTAACAGTGCCGAGAGCGGCAGCGCCAAAGATGGTGCGCGTGCTCATGTGACCGGTACGGCCAAACGATTGTTTTGCAATCATTTCTCATCTCCTTCGCGCTGGGCACTCGATGTTTTCGGGGCGTGCCTGGTGGATTGGACCTACCGAGATCAAAACTTTCGTGCCTGCCAGATATTTTGGATGTCCTCTACGTGGCCCATCACGTGACTGGCCTGCATCTCGATCACCCAACCGACCGTCACTCGTTCTTTTTCCTGGTGCGGCCACTCGACCATTATCTCCCGCTCCCAGGCCCCGGGTATCGCCTGCACCAATTGCTCTACGTGGCGCCGGTTGGCGGCGAACAGCGCCAGGGAGGGTTCGAGTGGACGCTCAGCGTACGCCCAACTCTCTGCCCAGCGAGTTTGAGGCAGGTCCCAATACCACTGCAAACTGAACGTGGCCTCGCTATTGCCAAGAGCGATCTTGACGCAGATTTTCCATATATCATCTCCGTCAACCACGTGATGCACGATCTGGCGAATCGTCCAGCTTTCGTCATCCAGGGCGGTATCGAGCTCCGCCTCGGTGAAGCCGACAATCGCCGCCTCCAACTCGGTTGGCCCGTTCACGTAGCGGGCGAGAATTGCGGTTGGATCACTTGCTCGTTTTGACATATCGTTATTTCCTCACGGACTGAAGCGAAACAAACACACATCCCCGTCCTGTACCTCGTAATCGCGGCCCTCGGTGCGTAGGATACCCTGCTCACGCGCTGCCTGCCAACTCCCCGTTTCCACCAGTTGCTCAAAGCCCACCACCTCGGCGCGGATAAAGCCGCGCTCCATCTGGCTGTGGACTTGACCAGCCGCCTGGGGCGCTTTGGCGCCGCGCCGTATGGGCCAGGCGCGTACCTTCTGGCCGCCAGTGATGGTAAAGAAGGTAATCAGGCCAAGCGTCATATAACCGGCCTGGGCCAGAGACTCTAGCCCAGAGTGCATCAACCCCACCTCCGCGCGGTAAGCGGCGGCCTCGTCGGATGGCCACTCACTCAGATCGGCCTCCAGTTGGGCGCACAGGACAACGATAGGAGCGTCCTCGCTTTCCGCCACGCGGACGATCTCTTGAACCAGCGGGCCGCCATCGGGCAGAGCGTCCTCGCCGACGTTGGCGACGTAGACGCGCTTCTTGGCCGTCAGCAAGGATAGCGCTCGCGCCAGCGCCGCCTTCGCGCTCCCGCTCGCGGCCCAGGCGGCGGCCTTTTCTCCGGCTTGCAGGCGGGCGCGCAATTCTTCCAAAGCCTTCAATTCTGCTCCGTATTCGCGCGGGTTGGACTTGGCCGCCGAGCGGGTCTTTTCTAGCTTGCGCTCCACCACCTCCAGATCGGCCAGGATCAGTTCCAGGTCAAGCACCTGGATGTCGCGCACTGGGTCCACCATTCCGTCCACGTGGGTGATGTTAGGATCGGCAAAACAGCGGCAGACCAGGGCGACGGCGTCCACGGCGCGAATGTGGCCCAGGAATTGGTTGCCCAACCCCTCGCCACAGTGGGCGCCGCGCACCAGGCCCGCAATGTCCACGAATTCGACCGTCGCTGGCGTCACCTGCTCCGGCCCAACCATCTCTGCCAGCGCCGCCACCCGTGGGTCGGGAACCATAGTCACCCCCCGGTTGGGTTCAATCGTCGTGAAAGGATAGGCGGCCACGGTTGCTCCGGCCTGCGTGAGGGCGTTAAAAAGAGTAGACTTGCCCACGTTGGGCAAGCCTACGATTCCAATTTGCAACGCCATACCGCACCTCGTTTGTTGTCAGTGAGCCGGGATGGCATTCCGGCCTACAGTTCGTGCATCTATCTCGCCTAGGGGCAGGCTGGCGTAAAACGTGCTCCCTATGTTCAATTCGCTTTCCACCCACACCTTTCCGCCGTGGCGCTCGACAATAGATTTGACGATTGCCAGCCCCAGGCCAGTGCCGGGGATGTCGGCCGTATCGCGCCGCCTGATGCGGTAAAATTTCTCGAACAGGCGCACCCGATCATCCGGGGCGATGCCGATGCCCGTGTCGGCGATGCGGATCATGCAGTGGTCTTTGTGCGCCGACAGTCCTGCCGTCACGACGCCTCCGCTGGGGGTGTACTTGATGGCGTTATCCACCAGGTTGGTGATTACCTGGCGCAGCAAGGCCGCATCGCCAGCGACCACAGCGCTCCCTTCAGTCGGCTCCAGCCGCAGGGTGAGTCCTTTGGCAGCGGCCCGCGCCCGCATACCGTCCACCGCCTCGACCAGAATGGTTCCCAAATGACAGGGCTGGCGCTCCAGATCTATGCCGGCCTCAATGCGCCCCAGGTTGAGCAAGTCATCAATCAATTCGCTCATCTGGCCGACGCCGTGCAAAATCTTTTCGACGTAATCGCTCTGCTTACCGCTCAACTCGCCCACCATAGGCAACATGGTCGTGTAGCCGCGCATGAACGTGAGCGGCGCGCGCAGGTCGTGTGAGACTGTCGCCACGAACTCGGACTTCATCTCGTCCAATTCCTTAAAGTGGGTGATATCGCGCATCAGGGCTACGCGCCCGATCCGCTCACCGTCAGCGCTCAAGATGGTCGAGATGCTGGCGTACAACGTCCGACCGTCGGGCAGGGGCACCTCTCCAGTCAGCGATCCGCTTTCGGGTGCCGCTTCCTCAAAAAGCGCCTGCATCGCCGGCGACAGATCAGCCTCGTCGACTTTCTGGCCAACGGCTACCTGGGCCGCAATGCCAAAGGACCGTTCGGCGGCCGGGTTGACCAGCAGGATACGGTCATCGCGGTCTGTGACCAAGATGGCGTCGCTGGTACTGGTCAGAACCGCCGTCAGTCGCCGCCGTCCGCCCTCCGCGGCCTGGAACAGGCGGGCGTTCTCTACCAGCACCGCCGTCTGGCTGACCAGGGTGGAAAGCAAGTCAACCTCCGAGGCGTCGAATTGACGGGCTTTGCCATACCCGATCCACATCACGGCCGGCACGCGGTCTTTGGTGCGTACGGGCAGGACAATTACGGCCTTGATCGGCCCTTCCAATACTTCCGGTTCGGCCAGGGTTTTGGCCCGAGCCAGGTTTTCCACGATCAAAGGGCGTTCCTGGTCTCGGCCTGCTATGGCCAGCGCCCGGTCGAGCGCTCCCAGTCCCTCCTGTGGCGTTCCGCGCGACATCACCATCTGGGGAGCGCCGCTGGCCGAAAGGAAAACGATGCGGGCCGCCTGCGCGTTGGTCGCCTTGAGCGCGCCTTCCAGGACAAAGGGCATACCCTCAGGCAGTTCCAGCGTCGCCGAGACGGCCTGGCTGACCTGGAGCAGCAGTGAAAGATCGTCCAGGCGATCCTTCAACCGCACGCGCATATCTTCAAAGGCGTGGCCCACCCGCGCCACCTCGTCGTCGCCCGCCACCTGCACCGGCTGCGCCAGGTCGCCCTCGGCGATGCGGTCGGCGGCGGAGGCCAACTGGGTGAGCGGTCTGGTCAGCCAACTAGTGACCAGGGGGATGACGATCACCAGCCCACCGCCCAGCAAAGCCTGGAGAAAAAGTAACGGGGTGGCGACCTGACGGGCCTGTTCCAACACGACGTCGTAAGGGAGGCGAACCACGACGCGCCACGAATATCCCTCCACCTCCAGGCAGTAGACCAACTCGCGCGTGTTATCTTGGGGGTTGGGGCTCTCGTACGCCTGACCCTGCCGCACGGTGGCGAGGGGAGGGGCGCTCTCGTCTATGCGCCACTCAGTGAAAAGCATATTGGAATCGGAGTGAGCGACAATGCGCCATTCTTCGTCCACCACGAATCCCTTGCCGCTCTCTCGGGTCCATTGCAGGCTGGATAGCGCCCGGTTGAGCACCGGGTTGATGTCCAGTTGGGTGCGTCCCAGCAATGCTCCAAGGTACTCGCCGGTCTCTTCGTCTTCCACGGGCACGAGGAACGAGAGGATGGCTTCATCTCGCGGCGAGCGGTGTACGGTGCTGATCTGTGTCGCTCCGGTTTCGAGCACACGCTGTAGGAGTGTTTTTTCTTGTTCCGTCAGCTCCGGGTCGCCGGTGGGTTCCTGGGGGTACATCGCCAGCCGCCGCCCATCCGGGTCAAACAGCATCAATTGGTTGAAAAACGCCACCGTTCGTAAATCGCTGCGTAGATGTTCCTCTAGCAACGTCGCCTGGTCGCTTTGCTGAAGCACCTCGTCGTTGGCAAATTCTTCCAGCAGCCCCTGACCAGTGTGGATAAAGTAGGGAATGTCCTCGGCGGCCCTGTGGGCGTCCCGCGCCATCTCGTTTATTACCTCTTGGGTGGCCACATGCAGAGTCGTCGCCGTCACTGCATAGACCAGCGCGCACGTCATGGTCAAAATCAAAGGGACGAACAGAAAGAGCAGTCTGCGATTCAGCGTGCGGGTGTAGGGAGGGGAGCGATAGGCCGCGTGGACGGGGCGCAGGCGGGGTGAGATATAGGCTGCCTGCACCACGATTGCTGCCACAAAGCACTCTAGCAGCGCAGGAACAAGATTCGCTCCCGCCAAGTTCACCGCGTAATCAACCGCCGCCAACCCCCAACCGGCCACGCGAGCGAATACCGATAGTAGCAGCAACGGCGATGCCAGCAACATCGCCAATGGCCCCGCAAGGAGGGGCTGGCGCGCGATGAGCGGCGGACGGCCTCGGTAGTCTTGGCGCAAAAAGAACCCGGCCAGAAAACCAAAAAAGGCAAAGTGGAAAGGATCCGTGACGCCGTGAGTGGTCATCCCGGCGCGCCAGATTCCGCTGACCAATCCCACTATCAACGCCGGTCCCGGCCCCAGCCAGGCCCCGGCAGCAATGACCGGCAGGGACAACAATGATATAAATGGCGCGTCGGGGCTATCGGGAACGTTGGGAGGCGGCAATAGGTTGAACAAGCCAGAGATGAAAAAAGACCTTGTCCAAAAAGCCGCCAATCGGGAGGCGACGAGCAGGCCCAGGAACAGGAGAGCGCGACGCCAATCTCGCAGTTTCTTGAAATCTCGCCAGGTATAGACCAAGAGTACGATCATAACTGGCGCATAGAGCGCCAGGAGCAGGTATTCCCAGGTTGCAGGCGGTGTATGGAAGGCTATCTCGCCCATGATTCCTCGCTTTGCGAAATTATAGCACAGTGTAGTGATAAGTTCAAACTTGCGTATCCCCTCATGTAAAATATTACCAAAGTGGTATACTCTCTTTTCGCTGATATTTTACGTGAATGAATAATTTCTACAAGCAATATGCGTTGCAATTGCGCAAATAATCAACATCTTGGCAATGATAGCCCGGTCCCTCACTTGGATGTCCGTTCGAGATGATATTCCCTCTCCCCAGCCACCCGCGATACGGGCACTCCTCTTCCGGGCCAAAGTGCTTGCTCGTGTCCGCCTCCTGTTTTCGTCCTCGCTCCCGCTCGATCTTTCTTGCTTCTCTGCTTCTGTCTCACATAGCTCACACACCGGCTTCCGCGTCACCCTTTCAAATGGTTTTTTGGGCTTTTTGTCTCCCCTCTTCCCTTCCCGCCCTTTCTCTTGCTTTCTTCTCCCCTCTCGTTTCCATCCTGCCCATCCTCGAACATGCAACATTCAGGTTTGCCATACCAACACCAGGCTCAGTAGATCCAAATTTCAGACCTCGGAGGTCTCGGAAGGTGACATTGGCAGCAAAATTGCTTAGATTGCGCCCGTTTTTACCGGCAAAGGCGCTCTCGAGAGACCTCCGAGGTCTTGTTGTCGTAACATTTTGGATCTACTGAGTCTGAGCCTATATTTCGCACCCTGACGCAGCCTATTTGTATCTTTTTCAAAAAGTCGGGGAAAGAAACCAGGTTTTTCAGAAAAAACCTGGTTCCTCACTGACTCAGACGGCGAATCTGCCCAAATTGGGTTCGGGAGAACAAAGTGGCAAGCTCCAAATCAAGTTGTCCAGAGGTGCGGAAAATAGGCTGAGTGAATGGTTGTTTGACCCGTCTGCGTCTTTGTGTTAGAATGGCGCGGCATGTTTGATTTAGGTATTGTTATCGTCAGTTACAACACCCGTGACCTGCTGCGAGCTTGCCTGCGCTCGGTCTACGCCAGCGAGGGCGATTTCACCTACGAGGTGTGCGTCGTGGACAACGGCTCGCCCGACGACAGCGCCGAGATGGTCGCCGCCGAGTTTCACCAAGTGCGGCTGCTCGCTAACACGGAGAATGTGGGCTATCCCAGCGCCAACAATCAGGGCCTGCGCGCCTTTGGCTTCACCGACCGACCGACCGACCAACTAGCCAACCAACCCGCCTTCGCGCTGCTCTTGAACGCGGATACCGAGTTGCAGCCAGACGCGCTGGCGCGGATGCTGGATTTTATGGCCGAGCATCCAAAGGCTGGTATCGCCGGCCCCAAGCTGGCGCTTCCCGACGGCTCGCTCGACCTGGCCTGCCGGCGCTCGTTCCCCACACCGGAGGTTTCCTTCTACCGGATGGTGGGTCTCTCGCGCCTATTCCCACACAGTCGCCGTTTTGGCCGCTACAACCTGACCTATCTTGACCCCGATCAGGTTGCCGAGATTGATTCTGTCGTGGGCGCGTTCATGCTGGTGCGCGGGGAAGCTATCGCCCAGGCGGGCTTGATGGACGAGCAGTTCTTTATGTACGGCGAGGACTTGGATTGGGCCTTCCGTATCAAAGCAGCCGGCTGGAAAGTCTACTATAACCCCGCTGTGACGGTGCTACACGTCAAGCGGGCGGCCAGCCGCCACAGCCCGCGCGCTCAAGTAGAATTCTATCGCGCGATGGATATTTTTTATCGCAAGCACTATGCCGCGCATACTCCCTGGTTGGCCCACGCGCTGATCGTCGGCGTCATTTCGCTGCGGCAAAGGCTCGAACAGTTGCGGTGGACTCTTGCCGGACGCGGATCGGAGGCCAAAGTGTGAAATCGAAAGTGCAAACCCAACTGATCTTTGTACTCACGTTGGCTTTCACCGATGCAGTGATGGCGGGCCTGTCCTTCTTGCTGGCTTATTGGTTGCGCCGCTGGATTCCCTTGCCAAACGCGGCCCAGGACATCGGAGGTTTCCCCGACTATGCCAGCATCGTTCTGGCTCACGTCGTATCTATCCTGGTGGTGTTCGCCTTTTCTCGCTTGTACCGTCCGGCCCGTATGCCGTCGCGCGTGGATGAATTTTACTCCATTTTCGCCTCTACCACAGTGGGCACGCTGATGGGGGTAGCGCTCTCCTCACTAGCTTTCAAGAACAGTCCCTTAGAACTAGACTATTCACGAGGAATGATTTTCTACGGCTGGGCGCTTACCATTGCCCTCGTCACTGCTGGCCGATTGACGCATACGCAAATTCGCGCCAGACTGCGCAGGCGTGGATGGGGACGAAGCCAGGTGCTCATCGTGGGTACCGGCGATGTGGGGCGTATGATTTTTCAAAAGATCCAATCGAACCCCGGCCTGGGGTACGAGGTGGTTGGGTTCGTGAACACCAATGGTCAGGATAAAGTTCCATTGGGCGCTCGCATCCTGGGGCAATCTGGCGACTTGGCCCCTCTCATTAACGAGCACCAGATTGACGAGGTCATCATTGCCCTGCCGGAAGCGACGCACCAAGAGATTTTGATGCTGATCTCGGAATGTGAGCGGGGCAAGGTGGTGATCAGGGTTTTTCCAGACGTGTTCCAAATTATGGCCGGTCAGGTGAGTATTGGTGACCTGGGAGGGCTGCCGCTGCTGACCGTGCGCGATATTGCCCTGCGCGGCTGGAAGCTCACTGCCAAGCGGCTGATGGATACCGTCGGGGCGGCGTGTGGGCTGGTTCTGATCTCGCCACTGATGATGTTGATGGCGGTGCTAGTCAAGCTAGACTCGCACGGCCCGGTGTTTTATGCCCAGGAGCGGATGGGGCTTGATGCTCGCGTCTTCAAGATGCTCAAGTTTCGCTCTATGCGCCAGGACGCCGAGAACCGCGGCCCCGGTTGGACGGTGGACGATGACCCGCGCGTCACCCGGCTGGGCCGCATCATCCGCCGCATCAACGTGGACGAATTACCCCAACTGATCAACGTACTGATCGGGGAAATGAGCCTGGTGGGGCCGCGCCCGGAGCGCCCTGTTTACGTCAACCAGTTTCGCCGTTCCATCCCCCGTTATATGGACCGTCACTGGGAGAAGGCGGGCATGACTGGCTGGGCGCAGGTCAATGGGTTGCGCGGCGATACCTCCATAGCCGAGAGAACCAAGTACGATTTGTGGTACATTGAGAATTGGGGATTGCTCCTGGATATCAAGATATTGATTCGCACGTTCTTCAATCTCTTGAAATCGCCGAACGCGTATTGAGGGTGTAGGGCAAGTTGCCAGCTTGCCCTACTTGTGTTAGACAATACGACAAATTGACTAACTCACTGTTTGGGGTATAATGCCCCGACGATTGGTATTGGCGGTTGGCTTGACTGCCAACCGTTACTGGTTTAGATGGTTTTAGGAGGATGTATGCCGAAGCGAACGTATCAACCCAAGAAGCGCAAGCGTATGCGCACCCACGGCTTCCGCGCCCGTATGTCTACGCCGGGCGGGAGGAGAGTGCTCCAAGCGCGGCGGCGGAAGGGCCGTCACAGTTTGGCCGTGACCAGAGAATGGGCCAAAAAGTTGAACTGGAAGGAAAGCTCACAGCGTCCGCGCCGCCGATCATAGTGACGTGGCACAATTTGCTACTGGTGAATGGAGAGACGGATCAGGCTGCGGCACACGGGCGATGTGCAACGGGTGTACGATGAGGGGAAATCGTGGGTACACCCCTTGCTGGTGCTGGTCGCGCGACCAAACGAACTCGACTTTAGCCGCGTTGGCGTCACGGCCAGCCGGCGAGTGGGGAATGCTGTGGCGCGCAACCGGGCTAAACGGCTCTTGCGCGAAGCGGCCCGCCGCCTCTACCCCAGTTTTGCGACTGGGTGGGACGTGATGCTGGTCGCACGCACGCGGATCCTCGAGGTGAAAGAAACCCAAGTCGAAAAAGCGCTGGCGTCGTTGTTAAAGCGGGCCAGGTTGAGCGTATAGAGAACTTGAATGAGAACAGTTTTTCTGGGCCTGATTCGTCTTTACCAAATGACTCTCTCTCGTGTGCTTCCCCCCACGTGCCGTTTTGAGCCTTCCTGTTCCCACTATGGTTACGAAGCCATCGCTCGCTACGGCGCTTTTCGCGGCGGCTGGCTGGCCGTTAAGCGGGTCGCCCGCTGCCACCCTTTCAACCCAGGTGGGTATGACCCTGTTCCCAATTTAGAGGAGGATAGATAATTGAATCGATTTTTGATCCGCCGCCGGTACATGCTGCTGGCAATACTGGCGGCGTTACTTTTAGGTGCAAGTGGATGTTCGGGATCATCGCGGGCCACGAGTTGGACCGGGTTGACCATCGCTGGAGATGTACTGTACGCGGCCGATATGGAGCAGGTGCAGGCGTTGGACGTGGCAGACGGTGAGCCTGTCTGGGCTTTCCCCAAGAACACGGAGGATGACGGACGTGGAGTCTTTTACGTCACTCCGGCGGTGGACAAAGAGCACGTGGTTGTGGCCTCGCAGGTGCCGTCCACGGGTTTCTTCAGTCAGCCCAAGAACGTCGTTTGGGCGCTGGAATCCGATACCGGCAGGGAGATGTGGCGCTTTGATGAGGCCGCCGGCCAATACGTCGAAGGTGGAGCGTTGGGCGGTGGGTTGTTCGTCATTGGCAACGGCGACGGCAACGTCTACGCGCTGGACGTGGAGAGCGGCGACCTGGAATGGCAGTTTGAGACGGGGCATCGCGTGTGGGCTACGCCTCTCATTATCTCAGATACAGTGTACGTTGGCTCGATGGATCGCCATCTCTATGCACTGAACCTATCTGATGGAAAAGTGCGCTGGGATTTCCACGCCGGGGGCGCGTTCGCTGGGACGCCCGCGCTGCGAAACGGCACGCTCTACGTCGGCGCCTTTGACGACAAGTTCTATGCCATAGATGCCGAAACAGGAACCGAGCGCTGGGTCTTTTCCGGCGAGAACTGGTTCTGGGGTGGGCCGGCGGTCTATGACGACGTTATCTACACGGTCGACGTTAACGGAAACGTCTATGCCCTGGATGATGCCGGCAAGCAGATCTGGCGTGAACCGCTCGGCGTGTTGGTGCGGGCGGGGCCGGCGCTGACCGAGGACGGCAGTATGTTGTTCGTCACCAGTGAAGATGGCACACTGTACGCGCTGGATACCGCCGATGGCTTTGAACTGTGGTCAGTGGAAAGCGAAGGTCAGATGTTTTCGCCACCGGTAGTGGATGAAACGGCGGTATATGTGACGCCGATCTATGGAAAAAAGCGTATACTAGCACTGCACGTGGATAACGGGCGCGAGATATGGTTCCATCCACCTGTAGTCGAAGAAGAAGAATAGAGGAAGGATAAATCGTGTATTTTCTCGCTTACCCATTTGCTAACTTGATGCTGCTCCTTTACACGTTCCTGGGGAACAGCACCGTTGCAGCTATCGCTGTATTGACGCTCCTGATCAGCCTGCTCACCCTGCCGCTGACGTTGAACCAACAAAAGTCATCGCGCAAGATGCAAGAGTTCCAGCCGGAACTGGAAAAGTTGCAAAAAAAGTACGCCAAAGATAAAGAGAAACTGGCGCAGGAACAGATGCAGTTGTATAAGAAAGCGGGCATCAACCCTATGAGCGGCTGCTTGCCTCTCTTGATCCAGATGCCGATTTGGTTTGGCCTCATCGGGGCCATCAAATACTGTATTCCCTCTACCCCTTTGGATCTGTTCAAGTTCTCTCACCACATCTACAAGTGGCTGCCCGGTGTCGTGGGGCTTGTGCCGCTGCAGAGCACGTTCTTGGGGATGGATCTGGGCCGGCCACCCAGCATGGCCCAGTGGTGGTCGTACACCTTGCCTGTCCTGGTCTTTGTCACATATTGGTTACAGCAAAAGCTGATGACTCCGCCCACCGCCGCCAGTAGCAGTAGCGATGACAAATCTCAGGGATCGGCAATGGCCCAGCAGATGCAGACGATGCAGACGATGATGCCATTGATGATGATGATGTTTACCCTCAGCTATCCCACGGGGCTTTCCATCTACTTTATCATCTCTAGCTTGATTCGGGTCGCCCAATACTACTTTATCAAGACGAATGGCGCAGGGACCAAGTAGACTCAGTAGATCCAAATTTCTCAGACCTCGGAGGTCTCGGAAGGTGACATTGGCAGCAAAATTGCTTAGATTGCGCCCGTTTTTACCGGCAAAGGTGCTCTCGAGAGACCTCCGAGGTCTTGTTGTCGTAACATTTTGGATCTACTG
>DUEK01000159.1 GCA_011192155.1 Thermoflexia bacterium | reverse complement strand
GGCGGACGAGGTGGCAGCTTTCCGCCAGCGCTGGGGACTGCCGGAGCGGTTCCTGCTCTTTGTGGGCACGTTAGAGCCGCGCAAGAATCTGGTGCGCTTGGTGGAGGCATTCTCCCGCGTGCGTGATACCCAGATTGGGCTGGTGTTGGCAGGCGGGAAGGGCTGGCTCTACAATGAGTTGTTTGCCAAAGTGGAGGCTCTCGATTTGAGCGAAAAAGTTATTTTTCCGGGCTACGTGATGAGCAAGGAATTACCGTTGTGGTACAACGCTGCGACTATTCTGGCATACCCATCCATTTATGAAGGATTTGGATTGCCGGTGCTAGAGGCGCAAGCGTGCGGTACGCCGGTGCTGACCTCGAACGTATCCTCGCTGCCCGAAGCGGCAGGTGATGCAGCCTTGCTGGTGAACCCCTACGATGTGGAAGCGATAGCGGCCGGGCTGAATCGTCTATTGACGAGTGAATCGCTGCGCTGCGACTTGCGAGAGCGCGGGTTAGGCCACGCGCAAAAGTTCTCTTGGCCACGCGCCGCGCAGGAGACGGCGCGCGTGTACCGTCGCGCCCTGGCTGAAGGAGAAAGAGCGTGAAAGCAAATCGCGGGGCTCCCTGGTGGATCATCATCTCTGATATTTTGCTGATCAATGCCAGCATGTATTTGGCGTACCTGGTGCGCTATGGACTACAATGGTTCCGCGACATCAGCTATTGGCATTCTTTCTCGACCTACATCCCTTTTAGCCTCTTGTTTACCGCGCTAATGTTGCTGGCCTTCCAGATGGACCATGTTTATCAGAACTGGCGCGGTCGCCGGTGGCTGGATCAGATCTACCGCATCATCAACGCAGCGGCGAAATCTGTAGTGGTGATCATGGCCATCACCTTTGTATTCCGGCCGCTCCAGTACTCGCGTCTGCTACTCATCGAGGCTGGCATCATTGCTATGGCCCTGCTAGCTCTGGCGCGGTTGGCGCAGAACGGAATCGAGGGTCAGTTGCGCGCACACGGCATCGGGGTATCCCACGTCATCATCGTCGGAGCGGGCGAGATGGGACGAACCGTAATGCGCACCATTGTGGCGCGACCCGAGTTGGGCTACCAGGTCGCCGGTTTCGTGGACGATAACCCCGAAAAAGGGCAGACCGATATCGGGCGCTTTAAGGCTCTAGGTTCACTGCGCAACTTGCCGCAGTTGATTGAGGACGAGTCGGTGGACGAAGTCATCATCACGCTGCCGTGGATGTATCACCGGAAGATAATGGGCATCGTGCGCGAGTGTGAGCGGCGGCAGGTGAGCGCCCGCATTGTGCCAGATCTCTTCCAGATGAGCCTCAGTCAGGTAGATGTGGATGACCTGGGCGGCGTGCCGCTGATTGGCGTGCGAGAGGTCAGTCTCGGACGAGGGGCGCTGTTGATCAAGCGAGGAATGGACGTCATCGGAGCATTGGTAGGATTGGTATTGGGCGCTCCTTTTTTGGGGCTGATCGCATTGGCTATTCGGCTTGATTCGCCCGGGCCGATTGTCTTCAGCCAGGCTCGTGTGGGGGCCAAGGGGAAGCGATTCGAGATATACAAGTTCCGCTCAATGCGCGAAGGCGCCGAGGCGGAATTGGCAGAATTGCACGACCTGAATGAGGCCGATGGCCCACTCTTCAAAATCCACAACGATCCTCGTTTGACTCGCGTGGGACGGCTCTTACGACATACCAGCCTCGACGAACTGCCCCAACTGTGGAACGTGTTGCGAGGGGAAATGAGTTTGGTGGGACCGCGCCCCCCTATCCCAACCGAGGTCAGTAACTACAAAAGGTGGCACAAGAAACGGCTGGATGGGCGTCCGGGGATGACGGGCCTGTGGCAGGTCAGCGGACGCAGCCATCTCAGCTTTGACGAGACGGTGTTGCTCGATATCTACTATATCGAGAACTGGTCGCTGTGGCTCGATTTCAAGATTCTGCTGCGCACCATCCCCACGGTGCTTTTTGGAAAAGGCGCGTATTAGCGCGCACCATCCCCACGGTGCTTTTTGGAAAAGGCGCGTATTAGCGCGCACCATCCCCACGGTGCTTTTTGGAAAAGGCGCGTATTAGCGCCCAAAACCCCTACGGTGTCCTTCATTTTACGAGAAACAGCGAGGGCGGGGTTTTGGGTTTTTCCAAAGAGCTGTTTCTTAGCAGCGCGCACCATCCCCACAGTGCTTTTTGGAAAAGGCGCGTATTAGCGCTCGAAATCCCTACGGCGTTCTTCATTTCACGGGAAACAACGGGGCGGGGTTTGGGGTTTTTCCAAAAACTCGTTGGCTACAAAATCCAGGAACCGATCCCGCCAGGGCTCTTTCAGGGAGAATAGAGCCTCTGTGAGTGACTCCCTTAGGTCAGACCGGGGGTGGCGGCGGGCCACCTCGCCCAGGCGTTCGGTCATTATTTGAATTGGGACATCAAAGCGGGCGGCCAGGGTTTCCAGGGAAATGGTCTCTGCACAAGCAGTCTGCACCCATGCCGCCGGCATCAACAGGCAACGTGCGAAAAAATCACTATAGGCGTGGGGCTGTTCACGACGAGGCCAATGCAGTTCGATTGCGCGTTGGGAATGGCAGAAAGCGACATACAGTTCTCGCGCCATGCCCGCGCGCTGAGTGACGCGGCTTCTTGCGGGGTCCACCACGATCAAGCGTGAGCCATCAAGGCAAGATCTATAGGCAGCATCATACAGCCCCAGGCTCAACTCCAAGAGAGTCAAACGCTTGAAGATGGGGAGAGGATGTTCGAGTATTTCCCGCACATCTACTGGAGGGGCTTTGATGTCGTGGACCTGTAATAATCCCCATGCCAGACATTCGATCAGGAAGGCATCCGTATCGGAGAGCTCTTCATCGGAATATTCTTGTCCCACTTCTCCTTCAGGCAACGTGTGAAGAGAGAAGTCGAGTTCTCCTAGCTTGTCAGCCACTTGTAGACCCCAATCGCAAATTCTTGGATAGCTGGCCTCGATGGCCAACAGCAATTCCCGTTTTGTAGCCGCGATTTGGAAATCGCGTGTATTTTGCCGCGTAAAGCGTCCTGCGCGATTGCGAAATCGCGGCTACGATCTGACTTTTCTCCCATAACGGGAATTGCTGGATGGCCAAGACAGCCTCTTGTTCCTCGTCAGCCAAGTCAAACTCCGCCAGGATAGTGAGCCGGTTCCCATCCAGTAATTCCTCGCAGAACTCGCGGTCTACTAAGGTGGCGCCGATAACGGTTTTGAGCGCCGCTACTGACATAAACGTATACCTCCAGTAATATGACGACATGCAAGGTCAACAGCACCACGGCCCTTACCCCGTCGAGTAATGAACCGGTGCTGTCTATCTACGCAAAAAGCGTCTCTAAGGCCTGGCGAACCCTGGCTGGCAGAGTGCTCCAGCAAAGGTCTCCAGCGTATCGGCCTTTACCGCCAGCACAGCCTGTCGCTCTGTTTCCGTGAACCCAAGCGCAGCCAGAATCTCCCATCGCTGGCCGTTGAGCAAACGTTCACGGAAAGAAGATTCTGTCAAAGCCCTCCAGACTAGTTCGTCAATCTTGCGTGTTGGCATCGCCCGCCCTCCGATACCTATAGGCCACTCAACATTGTCTATGGCTCGTCTATCCTGGCTGATACATGTACCAAGCCAGCCCGCCCTGCCGCTCCACAGCCAAGTGGCAATTTGTGCAGCTAGGCTCTTGACAAAGCTATGCCACGCAAAACGCTGGCTGGCAGAGTGCGCCAGCGAACGCTTCCAATGAATCGGCCTGCACTGCCATCACGGCTTTTTGCTCCGCTTCTGTCAGGTTCACAGCGGCCAGCATCTCGCGGCGCTGACCGTTGAGCAGCCGTGCGCTGAAATCGGGATCAGTGAGCGCGATCCAGACCAATTTGTCAATTTTGCGCGTAGGCATCGTCTGTCCCCTTATGTTGAGCTACTGCCGCCGCTGCTGTATGGGGCCAATAGATTGTGTATCCCGTCCCCGGGATCCACCACTGGCGCAGCCACGCCAGAAGCAACGGGGCCGAGAGCCAAGGTCAGAAGCATTACCACGGCCACCACCATCAGGACTAACTTGCTGCGTTTGTTTTTCATGAGTATCCTCCCTATCTCGTGTCAATTTGATACCAGTATAGCATAGGCCTATAAACGAACTTCTTAACGGCCAGATAAGCACAGAGGCTGCCCAGTGGGCAGCCTCTGTAGGTCAAATTCAGGTTTTGAAGGATCTAGCAGCCTGTCGGAGAGATGTAGTTTAGATGTAGTTTAGCCCCTTGTGGGCGGCTTATAAGCGGCAAAATGGCTCGAAACAGGTAAAAAACGGGCACGAGGCCCTATACTACAGGGTTCTCCGACAGACTGCTAGGGTTATTCTATTCTCTTTTCAGCAATCTGCTCGTACAGTCTCTTCGTCTCAACCGAGGGTTCGACATCTAGCTCCTGCCTCAGTATCTTCCGGCAACGGCGGTATTGAGCCAGCGCGTTGGAGCGCCGGCCGCCCTCGAAGTAACAATACATGATGCGCCGGTGAACGCCCTCGCGCAGCTCGTCCACCTCCAGGGCGCGCCTGTACCAGCCGATCGCCATCTCGAATTCCCTCCGCCTCTCGTGGCATTGCCCCACTTCGATCAAGGCTTCGAGGTACATCTCCCGCAGCGTTTCCCGCTTTGGCACGCACCATACCCGCTCCACCTCGGGCAGGAAATCCCCGTGGTAGAGCGCCGCCGCGCGTCGCCGCAGGTCCTCCGCTTGCCAATCATGAGGCGGCAGTAACCGCGCCCGCTCAATCAACGCTTCAAACTGCTCGACGTCAAACCAGTAATCCACGTCGCCCAGACGATACTGCCCTTCCTCCATCACCACGGCGTCGGTTCCCACAGCGCGGCGCACGCGGTGGAGTGTGGAGTGAAAGCTGTTTCTCATTTTCCTCGCGGGTAGATCGGGCCAGAATACCAGCCCGATGGCGTCCCGTTCCACAGGTTGGTGCAGGAGAATGTAAAAGAACAACTCTTTAGCCATCGCCGCTTGCCACTTGGATGGATGAACCGGCTGACCATCACGAACAACCCGCTCCTCCCCCAGTCCATAGATCTCCAGGCGGCTCACTGCATCCTCTTCCATCTCTGAGGTGTACCGCGTTTGTTCTTCGCCCAAGCCCTTTAGCCGTTCTATCTTCTCAACGATGACCTTGCAAGCTGCCACGCCGGCAGTGATGCCAAGCCTCAGCAAATCCTCGGCATGTTGTCCTTCCACGACCGCAAACTGATCTGTGCCGATCTCATCCGCCAGGTCTAGCGCCCGGTGTAACTCCTCAATGGCCTGTGCCCTATTCCCAGCCAGCAAGTGGACCTTGGCCAGCAGGAAGCGGGCCCGGGCCAGGTCGCGCATGGCCTGTTGTTGCTCCAGAAAACGTGCAGCGCTGAAGAGCAAACTAAGACCAGCCTCTAATTCACCGCTTGCGGCCAGTGTGATTCCCTCGGCCAGGGGCAGCAGCCCGCGCTCCTCGAAATCCAATCCCTTTTCTTGAGCTAACTGGCGTGCCTGCTCCAGTAGACTAGAAGCCCGCACGCAGTCTCCCTGCCAGCGGTATATGTCCGCCTGCGCCGCGAGAATATAGATCGCCAGACTCGGCTCGCTCTCCTGTGCTATCTGCCAGCCAACACTGTACAACGAAACTGCGCGCTCGTAAGCCCCGGTGTCGCGGTAGAGATCGGCCATCCCCACCGAGATGTAAGCCTGGTGTCGCAGATCGTCCCCGCGTCGCGCCGCCGTCAGTCCCTCCTCGTACAACGCAAGCGCCCGCCCGTATTCTCCCCGGTCGTAGTGGAGACAACCCAGGTTATTGAGCACCCCGGCCAGCAATGTCTGCCCCCCCAACCGCCGCCCAATGACCAGTGCCTCACTCAGATATGTGGCTGCTTCATCAATCTGCCCCTGGGCAGTAAGGGGAGATACCATATCTCGCAACAGATTGACCACCATGTAAGGGTCGCCAACCCGCCGGAATAACGCCAGTGCATCCTGTAGTTGAGCAATCCCCTCAGAAAGGCGACCTAGCCCGGCATGGG
>DUEK01000158.1 GCA_011192155.1 Thermoflexia bacterium | reverse complement strand
GGGCAGCAGGGCGCGCGCCAGGTAGAACGGCGAG
Source organism: Thermoflexia bacterium (assembly GCA_011192155.1). Classification (GTDB taxonomy): domain Bacteria; phylum Chloroflexota; class Anaerolineae; order B4-G1; family B4-G1; genus B4-G1. The sequence continues at coordinate 33,787 of DUEK01000158.1, read as the reverse complement.
AGGGAGAAGGAGACCCGTTCTTTGAACGGCAGTCCCCCGGCCCGCACAGAAAGGCGTGAAAGCTCCCAGGTGGGAATCAACTGCACCGCCGCCAGCGCCGCTCCCAGCCCTGCCACAATGACCAGCAACGCCGCTAGCCGGGCCAGCGGTGTCCACTCATGCTGGCGCGCGCCACGCCACAACGCCGACCCCAGCCCGTAGGCCGCCAGCCCCGCCAACGAGATGAAGGCGGTTTGCGTGTGCCCGGCCAGTAGCACCAGGCCCACGACAACGCTCAGCCCCGCCAACGCAAATTTGGGAAAGGTGCGACGCACTTCTAAAGTGCATCGCACCTTGTCCCACAGAAACAACATCAGCGGCAGCCAGGCCAATCCTTGCAACTGATTGACGTGTTCCACCTGCGCGCCCAGGTAGCCGCCCAGCGCAAAGGTCGCCCCCAGCGCCCACGCCCCAGCCCGCCCCAGCCGCAGCGAACCCCGCCCCCAGAGGTAGCCGTTGAACGCGGCCAGGCATAGGTGCAGCACGATGGTCAGGTGAATGGAGCGGTGTGCAGGTAGAAGCAGCCACAGCGGCCAGTTGAGAGGGTAAAAGAACCCCACCTGACTGTTGGCTAAGAAAGGGACGCCCATAAAAAGATATGGATTCCAGAGCGGCAAGCGGGCTGCCCGAATTGCCCGCGTCGCCTCGGCCCAGTAGGGGTAAAAGTAGGTAAAGATGTCGCCGCCGGCCAGCACCCGCCCCGCCAGCGCGATCTGGTAGAAAAAGGCTAGAACCAGCATCCATAGCAGCGCGACAGCCAGGAGGTCGCGGAGGTGGTTGGGGAATTTGGGAATTGGGGAATTAGGTGAGCGTGTCATGGGTCTGATAGCGGTTGAATATGGTAGACGGTGAACGAGGGCGCGCCGTCGCGGCGGGTGGTGGTCAGCACCGGGTCCAACTTGTAGCTCACGCCGGCCAGCGCTCGCTCCACCCGTGCGGACGATTCCCAGGATGGGAACGTCACGTAGCGCGGTTCTCTTGCGCCAAAGACCAGTACGTCCCGCGCCAGCCAGGCCGGCGTCGGCCAGTAGGCTAGGTAGACGGGGGCGTCGAACAGGTGATAAGCGTAATGCCAGCCCAGCCAGTGTTGGTAAACCACCGCGCCCTCAGGTAAACGGCCCAAAAACGCGGCGACCTCGTCAATGCCGTCGTAAGCGCCGTGGTCGCCGCCGGTGGCGTAGCGGCTGTGGGCGGCATTCCAGGCGGGAGGGGCCAGGGAGATGAGCAGAATAGCGAATAGCGAATGGCGAATTATAAGTGGCGAATGGCGAATGGCGAGGCTGAGAATGCGGGCTATGAGAATGGATAGCACGGGCATCAGCGGCAGCAGGTAGCGATCCCAGATGGGAAAGGCCAGGAGCCAGTGGAGGAGAAGGTAGACGAGGGAGAAGAGAACGAGGGATAGGTCTATGAGCGATTCACGTTTGTGGAGCCGGCGGGTCGCGGCGCGCCACACCAACGCGCATAATCCCGCCAGCAACACGCCGTTGACGATAGGCGAGGCGAAAAGATAGCGCGCTATCTCGGCCCACCCGCGCAATCGCGTCCATAACTCCTGCGGCCAGATGAGACGCAATCCCCCATACCCGGAGACGCCCATGCGCCAAAAACTCTCCGCACCCTGAGCCGTCCGCGCCGCGTCCCAGGCAAACATCAGTAGAATGACCAATGTCCAATTACCAATTAACAATATCCAACGTCCAATGTCCAATGTCCAATGTCCAATGTCCAATGTCCAATGTCCAATGGCGGGCGGAACTTGGGGATTTAGGATTTGGATGAGAATTGCCAACGGCAGCCAGATCAGGCCGGTTTGCTTGGTCGCGCATGCCAGTCCCGCCAGCAGCCCCGCCCACCCTGGCCGGCCGCGAGCGGCCACGACGCAGGCCGCCAGGCCCAGCGTCACCATCAGTGGGTCGGTGAAGGCTGTGGCGGAGAATAGAATGGCGAAAGAGGAGAGGGCCGCGCACGTCATCGCCGCTGCCGCCGCCCACCGGTCGTGATACAATGAACGGGCCAGTGCAGCGACCAATGCCACCGTCAGCACGCCCGCCGCCAGTCCCGGTAGCCGCACGGAAAATTCCGAATTGCCAAAGAGCGCCTGCGACCCCGCTATCAGGTAGGGCAGGAGCGGCGGCTTGTAGACCGGCGCCGTCGCCAGCCACGGATCCAGCCCGCGCCCGATCAAAAGTCCCCAATAACCATACAGCGCCTCGTCGGGGTGGAAGCGGTTGTCCAGGAGCGGGGGCAGCCGCAGCGCCCACGTCAGCAAAAGCAAGCCCACCAAACCCCAGCGACGGGCCTTCATCGAGCGAAGCGATACTTGAGCAATGTCCACAGCACAGTCAGACCATCGCGCCAACTGATCTTTTTACCCTCCTCAAACTCTCGCCCGGTGTAGGAAATGGGTATTTCGTAGATGCGATAGCCGCGCCTGAGAATCTGCGCCGTGATCTCGGGGTCAAAGCCCCAACCAGGCGCTTGGAGATCGAGTTGCTCTGCAACTTTTCGCGTAAAGACTTTGTAGCAGGTTTCCATGTCGCTGAGGATGGTATTATAGAGAACGTTCGTCACCAACGTGAGAAAGCGGTTGCCTATCATGTGCCAGAAGAACATTGTCTTGGTCGGCCCGCCGCGAAAGCGCGAACCGTAGACCGCCTGAGAGCGTCCTTCTACGATGGGCTGCAGGAGCGCGGGATAGTCGCGGGGGTCGTACTCCAGATCGGCATCCTGGATCAGCATCACGTCGCCGCTGGCGCGCCCGAGTCCGGTACGCACGGCCGCACCCTTGCCCTGGTTGTGCTCGTGGAATATAATGACTGCGTCCGGTTCGCCCTCCTGCGCGCGCAGGTACTCGCGCGTGCCGTCGGTCGAACCATCGTCCACCAGCACGATTTCCCGCTCGAATGTGACGACAGCGTCGTTTTCCGGGCCATAGCCCACTGTCACTGTCAACTCCACCGCGCGCACGCGCCGCAAAATCTCGGCTATGGTCTCAATTTCGTTATAGATCGGCATAATGATCGAAAGCTTCATCGCAGTCTCCTATAAGCGTCTGAGTGCATTATAGCCGAGGGTGACGTGGGGGGCAAGCCGTGAGAGCGAGATAAGTTACCTTGAATTCCTTTTGCGCTTCCCAAAAATCGTGCTATACTCAATATGCTGTACAAAAGCATCCCTGGCGAAAACTGGCGAATCTTTCACATCTTTGGTATACTGAATGTTGAGATGAAGAGTGAACTGAAGCAACCGGCATGGGTCGAGACGTGGGCCAGACGCATTGAGACGCTAGGTTTATCGTCGATGGCGATTGCGCTTGTAGAAATCGCCCGCCCTTACGGGTTCCTGGGCAGTCAGGCGCTTCTTATGGCTCAGCCGCTGATGACGGGCATCGTGGACGGCGCGCGGCTTGACCAAGTTCTGACCCTGCTGGATGACGCAGAGACGTTGGAACGGTTGAAAATGCGCCTGGAAGGGAAGGGGGCTAGAATTTGAATACTCATGCGTGGGCGACTGCCTTTTTAGCCCTCAGCCTCCTGGTACTGGGGTTGGTATTAGGGGCGCAGTGGCTCTTGCGCAAGCGCGGGAAGCCGCTTCCGGCGCTGCGTCCATTACCCGCTTTCCAGGATTTGCGAGATGAGGTAAAACGTGTTGCCGAGAGTGGGAAAACCATTCACATTGCGTTGGGCAGCGGTGGATTGAGCAGCGCGGACGCGGTCACGTCGTTGGCCGCGCTTCAGGTCGTGGAGGCGTTGGCCGACGCTGTTGTGGCCTACGATGTTCCGCTCATTATCACTGTAGGCGACTCCACGTTGCTTCCCCTGGCCCAAGACGCCCTGCGCCGGGCGTACGAGCGACGTGATCTGGCCGAGTTGTACAAGCCCAGTTTGGTGCGCTTTATCGCGCCCATGCCGGTGGCATACGCAGCCGGAGCCGCCTACGAGATCGCGCTTGAGGACGTGATGACCAACGTGATGGTTGGTCACTTTGGCCCTGAGGTATCCTTAATCGCCGATGCAGGAGCACGGCTTGGCCTGCCACAGTTAGCAGCCGCTGTTTCTCCCGATGCCATCGGCGCGCTGTATCCCATCACCAACCGTTTGGCCGTAGGGGAAGAACTATACGCCGCTGGCGCTCAGATGACCGAGGGTTCTCGTTACCTGGTTAGTTTGACGACCCAAGATATTCTACGCTTTATCCTGGTGATAGCCATACTGGTACTCGCAGTAGTGCAAAGTTAGAAAATGACTACCAAAACGCGTGGTCTGATCAGCATCCTAGTCAAAAAATGGGCTCCCATCTTTATCGCGACCTTTGCGGGTCTGCTCGTGTTGGTCGGGTACCTGTTTCCGACTCCCCTACTGGTCAATTATCGGGGTCGCCCGACTGAGCTGCGCGACGTCCTGGTCGAGTGGGCCGTAATTGTAGCCGCCTTTGCTTTTGTCTTGGGAGTGGTCAATATGCTGCGCGTGCATGGCGGGCGGGCGCTCCGCCGGCGAAAGGGGTGGTTTTATAGTCTGGCGTTGCTGCTTGCCATGCTGATAGGTTCGCTTCCGCCTCTTTTGGAAATCCTACAATGGTTCCTGGGGGATGCTCTACCGGACGTCCAAATTCAGAAAGCGCTCAACTATTTAGTATTCGATCACGTAATCGGCGCGTTAGGCGCTTCGCTGGCTGCGCTGATGGCCTTTACCCTGGCGCTGGCAGCGTTTCGGCTGATGCGCGCGCGGCGTGGGGGGCGAGAACTCGTCATAGGATGGCTATTCATCCTGGTTGTAGCTGTGGTATTGCTGACCAGTACACCACTCACAGGGCTGGATTGGCTGCCGCTGGCCGACATTCGGCGCATGGTCGTCAATGTGCTGGGGATGGCCGGGATGCGCGGCTTGCTGTTGGGAGTCGTATTGGGTACAGTGATCACTGCCTTACGAGTTCTCGTCATCAGCGACCGGCCTCACAGTGAATTCTGAGTAACAGTGCTATGAGTCAGTGTCCCAAGTGTGGTGCGACCAATCCAAGAGGGAGTCGCTTTTGCAACGAATGTGGCGAATCGTTGCCGATGCATACAGCATTGCGCTGCCCGATGTGCGGCGCTATGAACCCCGTCGGTAACGTCTATTGCGATAAATGTAACGCCCGTCTGGTTCCAATGGCCGCTCCCCCAGCGCAGGAGGAGGCGCCTAAACCAATTCCGATCAAGGGCTTTTCGCTGCCTACTATCCTGCCGGAAGAACAGCCGGTTACTGATGCGACCGCAGAAATTGAGATGAAGGGGGAAAGCGAGGATTGGCTATCGCAGCTTCGTGCTTCGACCACGGAGGAAACCGAGGAGCCTGAACCGGAGGTCGAATCCATCGAGTCTGGAGAAGGAGCGGAGGATTGGCTATCGCAACTCCGAGTATCAGCGGAAGAGAACGAGGGGGCTGAGCCAATAAGCGAGCCAGTCGAGCCGGTCGAGATACCCGACTGGCTGCGCGACATGGGCCCGGTCAGTGGGGAAGGTGAGCCGACACCGTCACCGGTTGAAGAGCAGCCGACCATTGTTGAGTCTGTGGAAAGAGAACCCGAGGCAAAAGCTCCCGATTGGCTGCGCGACATCGCGCCGGAGGAAGAGACAGCGGCGCCGGAGGCCGCGCCCCCGCTGGCCGCGCCCCAAGTCGAGGAACCAGCTCCCGCCCTGGCCGAGGTTCCCGCTTGGCTGCGCGACATCGCGCCGGAGGAGGAGGCAACAGCGCCAGAGGTCAAGGCTGTGCCGGGGGAGATAGCCTTACCTTTTGTAGACACGGTTCCACTCACCGAGCCTGAAGCTCCAGAATGGCTGGCCGAACTCCAGCCAGAGGCCGCGCCTCCTGGTAAGACGGCGGCCCCAGTTTTTGAGGAACCTATTTTACCACAACCCGAGATTGAAGCAGCCGAGGCGGCGGGCCTGGCGCGGGCAGAGATCCCTGCCTGGCTGGAGGCTGCGCGCCCGAAGGAAGCAGCAGCAGGGATAATCGTCGAGGAAGGCGTGGCAGAGACCGAGGGATTGCTGGAAGGGTTGCGTGGAGTCCTTCCTCTGGCGGCAGCCGTCGAGATGCCTATCACGCGTGAAGGCGCGCTGCCCGCCGAGGTTCACGAAGCAAGCCTGGCCCGAGCGCGATTGCTCCAAGACTTGCTATCTCAACCGACCAAGACATCGCAGCCAGAGGCGCGTGAACCTGTCGCTACTGTAAGCGAGCATCTCCAGCGGTTGGTAGTTGGAGTTGTGCTGCTCCTTTCTGTGCTGGCGATATTGGTGTGGCGCCCCCTGATGGGCAGTGAAGCGCCGCTCCTGACGCGCCCTGGTCAACTCGGCGGGGGAGAAGAGGGATTGTATAACGCCATCGAAAAAGTGAGTGCGGGAGACTCTGTCCTGGTCGCTTTTGAGTACGGGCCGGCGGAGGCGGACGAACTCGATATGGTGGCAGGGCCGATTTTGCGGCACCTGATTGATCGAGGGGCGGGCGTGTCCATCGCCAGCACGCGGCCGGATGGGTTGACGGTGGCAGCGCGAGTGTGGGACGATACGTGGAAAGTGATACAGGACCATCCCACACCGGAGGAAGAGCCAGGCCAGTACTACGAGCCAGAGTACGCCTACCGGCCAGGCGATGCCACAGGTGTTTCACAATTACTGGCCCAGGCGAGTGGGTCTCCCACACTGATCGTCGTACTGACTGCCCGGTCAGCTCCACTGCGTTGGTGGGTCGAGCAGGTGTATGCAAAATATGAAACCGCCCCCCCGGTTGTGGCCGGTGTGAGTGCGGCAGTGGAGGCTGCTGCCAGCCCGTATTTAGACGCCAGCGCCGGGCAATTGCGGGGAACGGTCAGTGGGTTGAGCGGAGCAGCCGTTTACGAAAAGCACCGTGGAACAGGAGTGCAAGCCGCAGAACGGCTAAACGCGATGGCAGCGGGTCACGCGGCTATCGTTATTTTGATGCTCGCCGGAGGGGGCATCCACACCCTCATCCGCCCGCGCAGTAGGGAGGAACGGTGATGGAAATTGTCGAGGCCATTGGCATACCGCTGGGCGTGGGATTGACGTTCTTAATCCTGACCTATCTGGTGCTCGGCGATAATCCTCTCTACAAACTGGCGTTGCACATCTTTGTCGGCGCGCTGATGGGCTATTCCTTTGGCATCGTGGCCCGTGAGATCGTGCTTACTCTGCTCCAGTTGCCAGACGAACGGCTCTTGTTGGTTCCTTTGGCGATGGGGCTGTGGCTGCTTGGCTTCAAGGGCGTTCCCAGGCTGGCCTACGTGGGCAACTTTGCCGTGGCCTATCTGGTTGGGGTTGGGGCGGCGGTGGCTTTGGGCGGCGCGTTGCTGGGCGCCCTCGTTCCACAAGTCGAAGCGACTGCTCGTGCTTTGAGCGGCGATTCTCTACTTGACGGTATGTTGATCGTTGTGGGCACAATTTGTACGTTGATGGCCTTTAACTTTGCCGCGCCCAAGCAAGTGGGGCTGGGGGGCATCTGGGCGCGGGGCGTTGGGCTATTGGCCGGGGTGGGGCGCATATTTCTGATTTTTGCTTTTGGCGCCGCCTTTGCTGGAGCATTGACGGCTTCCCTTTCGATTCTCATTGGCCGTATACAGTACATAATTGATTTCTTGGTCAGCTTACTGGGCATCTAGCGAGAAACAAAGATGGCGCAATATCAACAAATCGGCTCGATTCTCTTGGCGGATTGTGGCACGGCGATGACCAAAGTCGTGTTGCTCGACCGGGTTGGAGAGCAATACCGCTTCATAGCGTGGGGGGAGGCGCCCACGACAACGGAAGCCCCCTGGGCCGATGTGGCGGCTGGTATCCGCCATGCTGCCGAGAAAATCACGGCTATCACAGGCTGGAGTTTGTTTGATGGAAGCGGCAATCTGATCTCCCCCGAGCTTGCGGGGCGACAGGGTGTAGACGCATTTGCCGCGACCGTTAGCGCCAGCCCGCCATTACAGGTCGTAGTTGGCGGCTTGGTGGAAGATTTAAGCGTCGCGGCCGCCGAGCGGGCAGCCACGGGGACATATTCTCTGGTCAAGGCAATCTTGTCTGGCGAGAATCGGGGAGTCTTGAAGGAAGAGGATCTAGTACACGTAATCCACAAAGCCGCGCCTGACGCTGTCTGTATCGCCGGCGGTGTAGAAGGCGGCGCAGAAATGCCGGTGCTGGAGTTGGTGAGGACAGCCGCCCTGGCTTGCGCGTTGGTTGAGCCAAGCTCGCGCCCCTTTTTGCTCTATGCGGGCAATTCCCGGTTACGCCAAAGGGTGGTGAAAATCGCAGAGAAACGGGCAGAGCTGCGCGTCGCCGACAATGTACATCCCACCTTGACGGAGGATAACTTGCTCGGCGCCCAGACAGAGCTGGACACGTTGTATTTGAACAAGATGCAGACACTGCCCGGTATTGATGTGGTGAGCAGTTGGAGCCCGACCCCGCTCACCCCGACCGCCCGCGCCTTTGGCCGGTTGGTGGAATACCTTTGGCACTTGGGCGATCCGTCGAAAGGCGTTTTGGGCGTGGACGTGGGAGCCGCCAACACGACGGCGGCAGCCGTCTTTGACGGACAATTATCCCTGACCGTGCGTAGCGGCCTTGGCGTTGCCTTTGGCGGAGAACATTTATTGCAAAAACGAGGCGCCGAGTGCATCACTCGCTGGCTGCCCGAGCCGATGAGCGGCGACGAAGCGTACGAATTGTTGATCAACAAAGAGATGCGTCCCACGAGCATTCCCCAGGTGAAACGTGAGCTGTGGCTGGAACAGGCGTTGGCTCGCGAGGCAATCCGCGCGACGTTGGAAACAGCCCGCCCAGGCTGGAAACCCGGCGCGGCGCAGCTTTACCCGCACCTCCTGCCGCTGTGTGATACCATCGTCGTTAGCGGTGGGGTATTGGCGCACGCCCCGCACCCCGGGCAAGCAGCCCTGATCGTGTTAGATGGTTTGCAGCCTACCGGCGTCACCACGCTGGTGTTGGACAAGCACGGATTGGCCCCCCTCCTGGGGAGCGCGGCAGCGATCAAGCCGCTGGCGGCGGTGGAGGCGCTGGATAGCGGGGGCTTTGTCAATCTGGCGACGGTAGTCACGCCGGTTGGAGGGCAGGCACGGCGCGGTGACACTATTCTCAAATTGCACATGACGTATGATGACGGCAGCGCGTTCAGCGTGGAGGTGCGTTATGGCGATTTGGAAGTGTTGCCCCTGTTGCCTGGTCAGCGGGCGACGTTGGAGTTGCGCCCGCTGCGCCGCTTCGATGTAGGCCTAGGCAGGCCGGGCAAGGGGGGGAAACGGGAGGTCAACGGCGGGTTGGCCGGGTTGATCATTGATGCTCGCGGGCGCCCCCTACGATTTCCTCGCAACCCAGAGCGGAGACAGGCACAGACACAGCAGTGGCGCTGGGACGTGGGAGGGTAGCGGATGTATTATCCATTTGAGACGCAGGTCACTCCCCTGACTACCATACGCCGCCAGCGGATACTGCCCGCGCCCGGTGAGGTATTGGTACGGGCCGACCAGCGCGTTGAACCTACACACACCGTAGCGCAGGCGGAACTGCCGGGCGATTTTCGCATCCTGCCGCTGGCCCGTTTGCTGGGCGTCTCGCTATCTCAGGTCAAGCGTTGCCTGCGCGTCAGCATAAAAGATACGGTACAAAAGGGGCAAATAGTCGCCAAACGGATCGGCCACTCCATCGAATCACCCATCACTGGCGTGGTGACGGCCACTGGCAGCGGACGCATGCTCATCGAGGCGCAGCCTGCCTTGTTCGAGTTGCACGCCTATATCCCCGGCATAGTCAGCAATGTACTAAAAGATTATGGAGTAATCATCGAGACGGTGGGCGCCCTGGTTCAGGGGATATGGGGAGCAGGCAGCGAGAGCTTTGGTGTGCTCAAGCGCCTGGTGGAAAGCCCCGACGAACCGTTGCAAGACAGGGCCATCGATCCTTCGTGTCACGGAGCGATTTTGATCGGCGGCTCGAGCTTGGACGACGCGACGCTCAAGGCGGCCCAAGAGTTACAGGTGCGTGGAATCGTGACTGGGGGATTGCCGCCCAAATTGATCCCACAGGCGGAGCAATTGCCCTTTCCCATCGTCGTCACCGAAGGTATTGGGTCTGTGCCTATGTCAACACCAATCTTTCGCTTGCTGACGACGAATGACGGGCGAGAAGCCTCTATCAGTGGAAAACTTCAGCCGCGTTGGGACGTGGTACGACCCGAGGTCATTATTCCCCTGCCAGACGATACGTCAGTGCCGGCCCAGGTACAACCTGGCTCGCCGTTGACGGTAGGGGCGCGGGTGCGGGCGGTACGCGCGCCCTACATGGGCAGAGCGGGCACAATAAAGGCGCTGCCCACCAATGCTCGCCTCATAGATACAGGGGCCAGGGTGCACGGCGCAGAAGTAGACATAGGCCAAGATGAACCTGTTTTTATCCCTCTGGCAAACCTGGAAATTTTGCGCTAGATAAACAGTTTGACCTTTGTGGTCTCCACAGGACCTCAAGGGTCTCGGAAGCAATGACCGACCCAAGGAGGCAAGAAATGGAAGACTATGAACTATTCCCAGATGAAGAGGAAGAGGCAATCGAAGAAGAGGGGGCAAATCGCACTTTTATCATTCTCGTAGGTGCGTTGGGCGGCCTGCTCGCAGTGGGTGTCTGTGCCTTCGTCGTCTGGGCATTCTTCATCGCCCCCGGAATGAGAAACGGCATCGAGTTGCAGAACGAAGCCACCTTTGCCACCAACACGGCGATTGCTGCGCAGGCGGCGGCCGGCGGTACGGTTTCCCCCGAGGCCTCGCCAGATATCGCCGATACACCAGCCCCCACCGACACTCCCGATCCAACCGAGACAAAAGTCCCTACGGAGGCGCCGGAGGCGACGCCAGAGGGAACAATCGAGGGTACGACTCGGGCAACGGCAGCGGCGGCAGCCACAGGACCTACGGCTACGACGGCCGCGGCAGAGGCAACTGTGGAGCCGACTGCGACTCCCAAACCCACAGCGACCCGCCGGCCTACGCCTACGTCCAAGTCGGGCGACGATAATCTCCCGGGAACGGGAGTCGGCGTATTGGGAGTCAGCGCGCTGACCGTGGGGTTGCTGTTCTTGCTGGTCGTGGTGCGGCGCGCGCGCCGAGCTGTGTAGTGTTGGTACAACCTGGTTCACTGATTTCTTTATCTGCCAAATGGACAGCGAACTGACACAAGCACTGTGGTCGTTATTGACCAACCCTAACATAGTTTACGTGCTGCTCATCGTCGGGCTGTGGGCGACGGCAGCGGCATTCTACGTGCCCGGTACCGGGCTGATGGAGGTCGCGGCGATATTGTGCCTGGTGTTGGCGGTCGCGGGGTTGACGCAGTTACCGGTCAACGTGGTGGGCGTGGTCCTGATCCTGGTCGCGGGCGTCGTGTTTATCATAGACCTCAAAGTGCAGAGCGTGGCGCTGACGGTGGGCGCGCTGGTGGCGCTGGTGTTGGGGTCGGTGTTTATCTTTCCCCCGGCCGAGGGCGCGCTGCGGATTTCGCCCTGGCTGATCGGGGGCGTGGTGCTGGCCTCGCTTGGCTTTTCTGGCGTGGCTCTCTCCGCCGTCATACGCGCCGGTCGCCTGCAAGCCAAGGTGTCCACAGAGACGCTCATAGGCGAGAGAGGCGTGGTCACTGCGGCCATTGATCCCGTGGGAACTGTTCAGGCACAGAGCGAATTGTGGACGGCTATCGCCGACGAGCCTATTGGCGCGGGCGCGGAGGTGGAGATCGTGGCCCTGGAAGGGCTTACAGTGCGCGTGGTGCGCGTAGGTTCAACTCAACAGAGGAGGTAATGAGATGGGCAATTGGTTTTTGAGTATCGTTGGGCTTGGCTTTGCCGGTTTCGTCCTGCTGATCGCCCTGACCTCGATGATCCGCATCGTGCGCGAGTACGAGCGTTTGGTGGTCTTTCGGTTAGGGCGGTGCATCGGTATGAAAGGCCCAGGGCCGGTGCTTTTGATCCCTTTCGTTGATTCACCCATCAAGGTAGATCAGCGCGAGCAGTTTTTAGAGATACCGCACCAAATCTGCATCACCAAAGATAACGCGCCTATGGGCGTGGACTTTTTGATCTACTGGAAGGTGGTCAACCCCGAGTTGAGCGTGTTGCAGGTGGGCGATTTTGCGCGGGCCTCAGTGGGCATCGCCACGACAACGCTGCGCGCCATCATCGGCGACATTGAACTGGATAACGTGCTGGCCCAGCGGGAGCACATCAACCAGGTGTTGCGGGTCAAACTGGACGAGATCACCGAACGCTGGGGCGTCAAGGTGACGGCGGTAGAGATCCGCGAGATCGAAATGCCGCGCGAGGTTCAGGATGCTATGAACCGGCAGATGACGGCGGAGCGGAACCGGCGCGCCATGGTGACAGAGGCCGACGGCAAGCGCGAGTCCTCAATTATGGTTGCTGAGGGCGACAAGCAGGCCAACATCCTACGAGCCGAAGGCGAAAAGCAGTCCTCAATTCTAGAGGCCGAAGGGCAGCGGGCGGCGCAGGCCTTGCGGGCCGAGGGCTTTGGCGTGGCGCTGAAAGAGATCTGGGAAGCGGCGAGCCAGGTAGGTCCCAACACGATGACGCTGCAATACTTTGAGACGCTAAAGCAATTGGGGGCCAGCCCGGCGACCAAGTTCGTCTTTCCGATGGAGTTCACCGGCATGTTAGAGTCGTTCGTCGGAGCGCAGAAGAAAAAATAATCCACACATCCATCGCGAGTGTGTTGAGCGACAATTAAAAGAGGGCTGGCTTCCAACCGAGGCCGGCCCTCTCGCGTGATCTAGACCTGTGGATGGTGTTATTCGGCTGTCTTTAACTCGATGCTGGTGATAGCGTAAAAGTAGGTCAGGGAGGCCGCTATGCCCTGAGTGATGCGGCGGTTAACCTGACCGGAAATATCCACCACATGTCGTCCGCCATCCTCCTTGGGGCAGAGTACGGCTAACCCTCCCTTGGCGTCACGTTCTTGGATGACCCACTCGCCCCAGTGACGGCGGCGGAATACTTCACCCAGGAAGCTGATCCACAGCAGGCGCATTTTCTTCGAGGGCTGAGAAAACTGTCGTAAATGGCGCTCAATCCACTCGTCCAGAAGCTGCAAAGCGATAGAGTCGTAGGCTACCTCATAGCCGACATAGTCGCCCAGGGTTTTGCGCGCCTGCTCTGCCATTTCTACCATCTGGCGTATCTGTTCCAGGATTAAAAATTCCATCGCTCGACTCCAGGGGCATTACCCAAAGCGCCCGGTGATGTAATCTTCGGTACGCTGGTCGCGGGGTTTGGTGAACAGTTGCTCGCCAGACCCTTCCTCGACCAACTCTCCCTGCAACACAAAGACCGCATGATCGGCCACGCGGGCGGCCTGCTGCACGCTGTGAGGGACGATGACTACTGTGTAGCGCTGCTTTAGTTCTTGCAGGCTGGCCTCGACCTTGGCCGTTGAGATGGGGTCCAACCCCGATGTCGGCTCGTCGAGCAGGATTGCCTCTGGTTCCAGCGCCAATGTGCGGGCCAGGCACAGTCGCTGTTGCTGCCCGCCAGAAAGCGCGGCCCCAGGCTCATCCAACCGATCCTTCACTTCGTCCCACAGCGCCGCTGCCCGCAGGCTGCTCTCGACCAGTTCATCCAGCCTGGCGCGATCGCGCGCGCCGGCCAATTCGGGGCCATAGGTCAGGTTTTGCCGGATGCTCATCGGCAGCGGGACCGGCGTGGCAAATACCATCCCCACGCGACGGCGCAGCGCGTGCACGTCCACCCCCGATGCGTAGATGTCCTCTCCATCGAGCAGCACCCGGCCCTCCAATCGCCGTCCTGGTATCAGATCGTTGAGCCGGTTCAAGAGCCGCAGCAGTGTTGACTTGCCCCCGCCCGCCGGCCCAAAGATGGTCGTGATCTCGTTGGGATAGATGGATAGGTTAACGTCACGCAGCGCTCGAATCCCGTCCTCGTAAGTATAAGAAACTTGGTCAAACAAAAACTTTTCTGTCATTCGCTCATTCGTAAATTCGTTCATTCGCCCATTCGTCCATTCGCCTCACCACTGCCGTTTGGCGCGAAAGCGACTGCGCGTTATAGCCGCCACAATGTTCATGGATAGCACAAAAATCAAGAGCACCAGCGCCGTGCCGTACTGGATGCGCACCGGCATTCCCGGTACCTGAGTACTGATGACGAACAGGTGGTACGGCAGCGCCATCGTCTGGTCAAAAATGGATTGGGGCAGGCGCGGCAGGAAAAAGGCCGCGACGGTGAAAAGAATCGGTGCGGTCTCTCCGGCGGCCCGCTCCAATCCCAAAATCACGCCGGTAAGGACGCCCGGTAGCGCCTGTGGCAGCACGACACGCCGGACGGTCTGCCACTTGGTACCCCCCAGTGAAAGGCTCACGATGCGGAAGGATTGAGGCACCGCCCGCAGCGCCTCCTCGGCCGTGCTGATGATGACGGGCAGGGTCATGATCGCCAGCGTCAGCGACCCGGCCAGGATTGAGGCGCCAAATTGGAGAAAGATAACGAATAACCCCAGGCCAAAGAGCCCATAGACCACCGAAGGCACTCCGGCCAGGTTGACGATGGCCAGCCGGATGATGCGAGTGAGCAGTGTGTCCTGAGCGTACTCTGCCAGGTAGACCGCCACCGCTACACCGACCGGCACGGCAAAGACAGCGGTGCCCAACGTCAGGAGCAGCGTGCCGACGATGGCCGGCCAGAGGCCGCCGGCCCGCATCCCGTCGCGCGGCATCGCCGCGATAAAGTCCCACGAGATAGCGGACGCGCCCTGGGCGACGATGTATCCCACCAGCAGCAGGATAGGCAGCACGACTATGACGGTAGTTATGCCTAGTAAAGCAAAACCGAGTTGTTGGCGGATCTGTCTTGATATCTTCATCGCTATGACAATAATCGTCCGTACCGCTTCCCCTGCCGGAAAATCGTCCACGCTGCGATCAGGTTGATGAGAAAGGTGACGAGAAACAGCACCAGGCCAATGGCGAACAGGACGTGATAGTGAGTGCTCCCTTGGGCCACCTCGCCCATCTCGGCGGCGATGGTGGCCGTCATCGTGCGCACCGGCATGAGGAACGAGTTGAGCGTGAGCGGCATACGGGCCGCGTTGCCCGTGACCATCATCACCGCCATCGTCTCCCCGATGGCGCGCCCTATGCCCAACATCATCGCCGTGAGGATGCCCGAGCGGGCCGCCGGCACCGTCACGCGCCAGATGGTCTGCCAGCGAGTGGCCCCCAGCGCCAGCGCCGCATCGCGGTACGACTTGGGCACGGCATCCAGCGCGTCCTCGGCCACGCTGATGATGGTGGGCAGCGCCATGTAGCCCAGCATCACCGAGCCGGATAGCGCCGTCAGGCCGGTCGGAGCGCCCAGGTGTTCGCGGATCAATGGCGAGATCACCAACATTCCCAAAAAACCCAGCACCACAGACGGTATCCCGGCCAGCACTTCAATGAAAGGCTTGAGAATCTCGCGCACCCAGCGGGGGGCCACTTCGGCGATAAAGACCGCCGTCAGTAAACCCAATGGCAAACTGACGACCGCCGCCCCCAGCGTCACCATAAGCGATCCCAGCACCAGCGGCAGGAGGCCAAATTGCTCCTCGTTGGGATACCAGCGGGTGCGGAGCAGATCGCGCAACGACGCCTCGAAAAACGTCGCGCCGCCCTCACGCAACAGGAACAAAAAGATCAGCGCCAGGAAGAGAATGACCAGCACGCCGGTCACGCGGATCAGCCGCTCGATGAGGGTTTCGTAGAACGAGTTCTTCATCTATTCTACCTCCAGCGGCACGAACCCCAACTCCCCCACAATCTTTTGCCCCTCGGTTGAGCGGATCCAGTTCAGATATTCGGCGATAGCCCCCTGCGGCTCTCCATTGGTGTACATATAAAGATCGCGCGCGATGGGATAAGCCCCGCTGTTGACCGTCTCAATGCTCGGCGGCACGAACGGCCCGCCGGCATCCGCGGCGACGGCGATGGTCTTTTGATCGGGAGTGACGTAACCCAGCCCGTCGTAGCCGATGCTGTTGGGGTTCTGGCGCACCTCGGCGCTGATCCCCTCCGACGAGGGCATCAACAGCGTATCCGGCGAGAAAAGTATCGAGGCGTGTTTGTCTCCCAACCGCACGACCTGCTCCAGGAAGTAAACGTGCGTGCCAGAGTTCGACTCGCGCGAGAGGAGCACGATAGGCCGATCCTCTCCCCCTATCTCTGACCAATTGGTGATGCGTCCGCTGAATATATCTGAGAGCTGCGGGAGTGTGAGATTATCCACCGGGTTGGAAGGATGTACGATGACGGCAATAGCGTCGCGGGCGATGACGTGCTCGACCGGCGTGATGCCGTTCTCCTCGGCCGCCTCCATCTCCTCCGCCTTCATCTGGCGGGAAGCATTGGCGATATTCACTGTGCCATTGATCAAACCAGCGATGCCGGTGCCGGAACCGCCGCCGGTCACGGCGATGCGCGCGTCAGGGTTTTGCGTTTGATATGTCTCTGCCCAGGCCAGCGCCAGGTTGACGATGGTGTCGGAGCCGACGTTCTGGATGGCGACGCCCGCTTCCCCCGCCTCTCCTGCGGCCGGGCGGCAGGCGGCGAGCACAATGAGTAGAATGAACAGAATGGAGACAGCAATGGGTTTGTGCATACTGTTTAGATTATAACACCAGCGGCCCGGACGGTCAATCAATACTTGCCCACTCAGGCAGCTTGGGGTAAAATGCTAACGATGGACAAAATCGAAATTCGCAACCTACGATTCTACTATGATGATTTTGAGGCCTTGCACAGCATTTCAATGCGCATCGAAGAGCGGCATATCACCGCCCTCATCGGGCCTTCTGGATGCGGCAAGTCTACCTTTCTGCGCTGCATCAACCGCATGAACGACACCATCCCTGGCGCGCGTATCGGGGGGGAAATTTTGCTCGATGGCCGGAACATTTACGCGCCGGACGTGGATGTGGTCGAACTGCGGCAGCGGGTGGGGATGGTTTTCCAGCGGCCCAACCCATTTCCTCAGTCCATCTACGATAACGTCGCCTTTGGGCCGCGCGTGCTGGGTTTGGCCCACTCCGGCGCGCTGGACGACTTGGTGGAGCAAAGTCTGCGATCGGCGGCGTTGTGGGATGATGTCAAAGGCAAGCTCAATGGTTCCGCGCTCGACCTTTCGGCCGGCGAGCAGCAGCGCTTGTGTATCGCGCGCGTGCTGGCCGTCGAGCCGGAAATCATCCTGATGGACGAGCCGTGCTCGGCGTTGGACCCTGCCGCCACGTTACAGATCGAGGAACTGATGCGCAAATTGCGCCAGCATTACACTATTATCATCGTCACTCACAACATGCAGCAGGCGGCCCGCGTCTCTGATTGTACTGGCTTCTTTTGGCTGGGCGACCTGGTTGAGTACGACGAGACGGGTAAAATTTTTACCCGCCCAGCGCAAAAGCTGACCGAGGATTACGTCACCGGACGGATGGGTTGATTCGCGTCCGCGATTGATCTATATGGGAGGATAAGAGAATGAGCAAAGCCAGGGAGACATTTGATCAAAAGTTGAAGGACTTGCGCGACAACATCCTACATCTGGGAGAAATAGCGGAAGCCGCTGTCGGATTGGCTGTCCAGGCGCTCAAAGATCAAGACGAGGAGTTGGCCCGCCAGGTGATCGCCGGAGATGAGGAGATCAACGACGAGCGGTACGATCTTGAGGAAGAATGTCTGAGGTTGATCGCCACCCAACAGCCAACGGCCGGAGACCTGCGCGCCATCGTCGCCGCGATTCACATCGTTACCGAATTGGAGCGCATGGGAGATTACGCCAGCGGCATCGCCGAGCTTGCCATTCGATTGGCCGACAAACCGCACCTCAAGCCGCTGATTGACATCCCCCGTATGACCAAAATTGACCAGGAGATGATCCGCGCCAGCCTGGAAGCATATTTCAAAAAAGACCCTGATCTGGCGATAGAAACGGCCAAGCGAGATGCGGAGATTGACCAGTTGTACGACCAGATCTATCGAGAGTTGCTGACCTATATGCTGGAAGATCCAAAAAACATCGCGCGGGCCACTCACCTGCTCTGGGTGGCGCACAAGCTAGAGCGCATCGCCGACCGCGTGACAAACATTTGTGAGCGAGTCATATTTATGACCACCGGCGAATTTCAGGAACTCAGCTTTTAAGACGCAAGATACAAGTGTGCAAGTAAGGAGTGAATCCAATGCGCATTGTCATCGGCGCCGATCAAGGCGGATATGAACTGAAGCAGTACATCGTCGAGCGCCTCATCACCCAGGGCCATCGGGTGCAGGATTTTGGTACGCACAGCACAGAATCCGTAGACTACCCCGACATCGCCGCCCCTGTGGCCCGCGCCGTGGCCGCCGGAGAGTTTGAGCGCGGCATCCTCATCTGCGGCACGGGGATCGGTATGAGCCTCGCCGCCAATAAAATAGACGGCGCTCGCGCCGCCGTGTGCACCAATCGCTATATGGCCCGTATGAGCCGCCAGGATAACGACGCCAACATTTTGTGCTTGGGCGGACGAGTGCTCGGCCTCGGTCTGGCGCTGGACATCGTGCAGACTTTTCTCGACGGCGAGTTCCTCGGAGGCCGCCACGCCCGGCGCGTGGCCAAGATCAGTGAGTTGGAAGAAAAGGAGTAATCTTATGCGAAAAGGAACTATTGTCCCGGCTCTTTTCCTTATTCTATTGGGCGTTTACCTGCTGCTGAAAGAACTGGGGATTGGCATCCCCGGTTGGGACATCATCTGGCCCGTCTTTCCCCTGGCCGGAGGGCTGGCCTCTCTGGGTAACTATGTCTTTGGCAAGCGGCGCGACCCCGACCAAGTATTCTTCGGCGTGGCTGCCACGCTCGTGGGACTGGCCTTTTTCTTCATCACCCTGGGGCCGCTGGCGTACGAGGACTTGCGGACGTGGTGGCCCATTTTCGTCCTCATCGGTAGCGTGGCGTTCCTGGCCCAGTGGATGGCGGCCCGCTTCCGCGATTGGGGCGCGCTCTTTATGGCGTTCGTGGCCTTTGTGGTCGGCGGCGCGGGATTGGCGATCACGCTCCAACTGCTCGCCCCGGAAACCCGCGCTCTCTTGCCCAAGTTGTGGCCCGTCCTCCTGATCCTGGGAGGCTTGATGGTGTTCCTGCGCGGGCTGTTTGGCAGACGCTCAAAATAGATGCTGATCGGGATTGACGCCAGTCGCGCCGTCGCCGCCCGCCCCACCGGCACAGAGACCTACTCCCGGCAGTTGATCCAGGCGCTGTTGGCGCTTGATAGCTCGCATCAATTTCGCCTCTACTTTCGCACCGCGCCTCCCGCCGACGTCTTTCCCGGCGCCGACGCGCGCCCTATCTCCTTCCCGCGCCTGTGGACTCACGCGCGCCTTTCTTGGGAAATGGCGCGTCGCCCGCCGGACGCGCTCTTTGTCCCGGCCCACGTCTTGCCGCTCGTTCATCCGCGCGCCAGCCTGGTCACCATCCACGACCTGGGTTATCTTCACTTCCCGCAGTCCCACCCCTGGCGACAGCGCCTACACCTCGATCTCTCCACCCGCTGGAGCGCGCGCGCCGCCGCGCACCTCCTGGCCGATTCCGAGGCCACCAAAGCCGATCTGGCGACCCACTACGGTACGCCGCCGGCAAAGATCACCGTCGCCTACCCCGGCTACGACGAGACGCTCGCCCCGGTGCGCGACCCGGCCGCGATTGAGGCGGTCAAAGCGCGCTACGGCATCAACGGCGACTATTTTCTCTACCTGGGCACGCTCCAGCCGCGCAAGAACCTGGCCCGTCTCGTCGCCGCCTTTGCCAGCCTGCAACTTGTACCTACCCTGGTTCTGGCCGGCAAGCGCGGCTGGCTCTATGACGCTCTCTTTACCCAGGCGCGTCGTTTGGGGTTGGAGGGACGGGTGCTGTTCCCCGGCTACATTTCTCCAGAAGAAAAGGCCGCTCTGCTGAGCGGGGCGCTGGCTTTCGTGTTTCCGTCGCTGTACGAGGGGTTTGGCCTGCCCGTGTTGGAGGCCCAGGCCTGCGGCTGCACCGTCATCGCCAGTAACACTTCTAGCTTGCCAGAGGCGGCCGGAGACGGGGCGCTGCTGGTGAACCCCACCGACACCGCCGCCATCGGCGCCGCGATGCAGCGCGTCGCCTCCGACGCCGCCCTACGGGATGAGCTAGTCGAGCGCGGCTTTGCCAACGCGCGCCGGTTCTCCTGGGCCGCTTGCGCCCAGTCTGCCCTGGACGTGATTGAGCAATTTGTGGTATAATCTATCTGGCTTATGGAACACGATTCACACTTCCCAGTCTCCCGCCCGGCCTCCGGCGGCCTGATCCGCCTGCAGGCCCGTTTGACCAACCCTGCCGCAATGTGGGCGGCGGTATGCGGCGTTGTTGCCTCGGGCGGTTTTGGCTGGCAGGGCGGTGACTTTTTGCGACTGGCTTTACTGATCCTGCTGGCGGATGGGGGGTGGGGCACGCTGTGGGCGGCGATTGGCGCCACCGACTGGGCCACGCCGCTGCGTCGCTGGCGCAACTGGCGCTTTGGCGAACCGGTCTCTGCGCCGCCCTACACACTCCCCAATTCCCCCGGCGACAGGGTCTCCCGCTGGCTGGGTCAACTGCGCGTCTGGCGGCGCGATGTCCTCTGGCCCACGTGCGGCCCGGCGATTTCGGCCATCGCCGTCGCCTTGCCGGTGACGGCGGCCCTGAGCGCGCTGCTAGGGCCAAACCTGCTACTCTTGAGCCTGGCCGCTCTGGCCGTGATGCAACTATCCCTGGCCTGGGAGGGGTGCAGCGCCCTGGTCGCCGTGATGTTCCCCTGGTTGGCCGGGCACGTCGCCTTTGGCTCACTCACGCCGGCTTCCGCCGGGTTGGCGCTGGCCTTTACCCTGGCCTGGGGAGCCAACCGGCAAGCCGAGTCACCCTGGGTACGCGCGCTGGGAATAGCGGCCCAATTCCTGGCGCTGGCGTTCCTCCTCGCGCTGCGCCAACCTCTGACGGCGGGGATGTTGGCCCTGCTGCTAGCCCCACAATTGGCCCTGCTCCCCTGGCTGCGACGCGGCCAAGCGGCCTCCTGGTACACACGGCACGCCCGCCCCTGGCTGATGACCGCGATGCTTGTCGCGGCCTGGACGCTGTGAGCGATGAACTGGATCGCGCTGCTCCTGACCATCCTGGGGCTTGTCCTCCTGGGACTGCTGCTCTATTGGCAATTGATCATCGCCGAGGGCGCCTATCTGGGGCCGCGCGTCGTGGTGCTGATGTACGATTGGTCGGCCCGCATCTATGAGCGTATCAAGCGGTATGTCCCCGGCGACGAACAGTGGTTCCTGGGTCTGCCCCTAACCCGCGCCCTGGAACTGATCCCCGCCCCCCTGGTGCTCGACGTGGCGACGGGCACCGGTCGCCTGCCGCGCGCGCTGCTGCGCCAGCCGGCCTTTGACGGGCGCGTCATCGGGTTGGATCTATCCCGCCGCATGCTGCGCGAGGCGGTGCGCAGGACGGCCCAGTTTGCGGACCGGCTGACCTATGTCTGGCAGGACGCCCGCAATCTCCCCTTCGACGACGATACCTTTGACGCGGTGACCTGCCTGGAGGCATTAGAGTTCACGCCCGACCCGCGCGCGGTGATGGCGGAACTGGTGCGCGTCCTGCGGCCCGGCGGGGTGCTGTTGACGACCAATCGCGTCGGGCCAGACGCCAGATTTCTGCCCAAACGGGCCTTTCCCCGCGACGAGTTCGAGCGGATGCTGAGCGCGCTCCCCCTCGAAGACGTCAAGGTACGGCGCTGGCAGCAGGACTATGATCTGGCCTGGGCGGTCAAAATCGGAGAGCCGCGCGGCGGCGGCATCCGGCCACTGCCAGAGATACTGCGCTGCCCCGCCTGCACCGATCGATTGAGCCGGGAAGCGGATCTGTTTCGCTGCATCAGTTGCGGTCGCGCCTATCCGATCGACAAGGATGGCGTGATCAAGATGGCGCGTTTCGAACGCGCGACTTTGACAAGTTCCTGATCTACCCATTCCGAGCTACAGCGACCTACAGCAATTCCCGTTTTGTAGCCGCGATTTCCATATCGCGTACATTATGTTGCGTAAAACGGGCTGCGCGATATGGAAATCTAAGCAATTTTGCTGCCAATGTCACCTTCTGAGACCTCCGAGGTCTGAAATTTGGATCTACTGAGACTGAATCTTGGCGGCGGCCACGACATCATTTATCCCCTCGCCTCTTTTTTGTTTCCTGCAAAGATTGTGATATAATCACTCCATAAATCTCAGCCAAATTCAGAATCAATAGAGGAGGTCAATAATGCAAGTTACCACCAAGCGACTCAAGCGCTGCGAACTTGTCAAGGCAACTGGCCGCATTGATAGCAATACCGCGCCCCAATTGACCAAGGCCCTTGACGCGATCAACAAGGCAGACTGCTTCAGAATCGTGTTCGATATGAGCGAGGTAGAGTTCATCTCTAGCGCCGGACTGCGGGTTTTGATCAACGCACAAAAGACCTGCAAGCGCTGGAACCGGGGAGAACTGGTCTTGGCAGGCGTATCTCAACGGATCCACGAGGCGTTGGATTTGGCGGGCTTTCTGCCGCTGTTCAAGTTCTACGACGACGCTACCGAGGCAGTGGGGAGCTTTTAGCGTCATCCGCTTGCCTGGCATAAAACGTGAAGCGTGAAGGGCGGCTTTGCCCTGCTCAGATTGCGCTTCACGTTTTACGTTTGGGTATGGACACCCCGCAAACACGCACTTTTCCCGGCCGGTTCGATAGCCTGGCCGCCATCGGTGAGTTTGTCACCCACGCCGCCGAGGCCGCCGGCCTCGACGAGCGCGCCATCTACGAGGTGCAGATGGCCGTGGACGAGGCCTGCAGCAACATCATCGAACACGCCTACGGCGGCGAGGGGCGCGGCGACATCGAATGTGCTTGCCGCACTGACGAGCACGCACTGACCGTGACCCTCCGCGACCACGGGACCCCCTTTGACCCCACCCGCGCGCCAAAGCCAGACCTCGACGCCCCTCTTGACGAGCGCCAAGTGGGCGGCCTGGGTGCCTACTTTATGCAGCAATTGATGGACGAAATGCGCTTTGAGCACACACCGGATTTGGGCAACGTGTTGACGATGGTAAAGCACAGGGGCAGCGCCTTGAGCGAACGATCGGTGGCCCAGAACGAACTTGTCGTAGATGCCAGACTCTACAGCGACCTCCGTCGCCGCGCCGATCAGCTTGCGGCCGTGGCCGAGGTCAGCCACGCCGTCGCCTCCATTCTTGATCTGGATATCCTGCTCGACAAAATCGTGGAGCTTGTCCAGGCGAGATTTGATTATCCTTTTGTGCACCTCCTCACTGTAGATCCCGCTCGCCAGCAAATCGTCTACCGCGCCGGCAGTGGGCCTCGGGGCAAGGTATTGCAGGAGGAAGGACTCGTCTGCAAACTGGACGACGCAAGCGGTATCGTCCCCTGGGTGGCGCAGTGCGGGAAAGCGGTGCTGGTCAACGATTTGAGCCGCGAGTCTCGCTACCGGGTCTCCGAGTTCTCTGAGGCCGACGTCCGTTCCGAACTGGCCGTACCCCTTATCTTTGGTGATAGAGTGCTGGGCGTGCTCGATGTGCAAAGCGACCGTCGAGACGTCTTTGGTGAACAAGATCGCTTCCTATTCAAAGCCCTGGCCGATAGTGCAGCCATCGCGATCCGCAATGCCCACCTCTACCGCTCCGAACGGTGGCGGTACCAGGTCGCCGAGAGTATGCGAGAGGTGACCGGCCTGCTCTCTACCGAGGCGACGCTCGACCAGGTGCTCGAAGCCACCCTAGCCGAGCTGGAGCGCGCGCTCCCCTGCGACGTGGCCGCCATCTGGCTTTTGCGCGGCGACAACTTGTGCGTATCCGCCGTGCGCGGTCACGCGCCAGAGGTGTGCGTTGGTGATTTTCAGCCCGTCGGCGCTCTCTCATCCGGTGTCAATTCTTGGCTCGTCCAGGCGCTGAACGCCGATCAGCCCATCATTCGCACCTCCCAATCTCCCTCCGATCCGCTGGGAACCGCCATGGATTTTCCGCTTGATTACTCTGCCATCGCCGCTCCCTTGCGCGTCGGTGGCCGGCGGCTGGGGATATTGACCCTGGCCCATCACGCGCCCGGACGGTACGGGGACGAGTCTCAGGCGATGACGGCCACCTTTGCCAGCTATGCCGCCATCGCCATCGAAAACACCCGCCTCTACCAGGAAACCCAAGAGCTGGCCCGCATCTCCACGGTGATGCTGCGAGTGGCCGAGGCGACCCGCTCGTTGACCACCCTCGACCAAGTGCTCAAGACCGTGGTTCAGCTAGCGCCGACGTTGGTGAACGTGAAGCGTTGCGCCATTCTTCTGCGGGATGATCCCACCGCGACCTTTGCGCCGGCCGCCGTGTACGGGGTCAATTCGGACCAACAAGACGACTTTGCCCGGTGGTACATCGCGCCGGGAGACGAGCAGGCGTTCGACGATCTGTGCCAGAACAAGACCCCCGTCTTTATCTATGACGTGGCGACCGACTCTAGACTATCGGGGACGGTTCCCTGGGCTCTTGGCTTTGAATCACTGCTGCTTCTGCCGCTCCTAGTCCAGGATGAGGTACTGGGCGCGATGCTGATTGATTACCAGAGCGATTGGGAAGAATTTGGCGCCAGCGGAGCATCCCACGACGAGCGCTTGACCATTATCCAGGGAATCGCACTCCAGACGGCGGCCGCCGTCGAAAACACCAGGCTGCGGGAAGCGCAACAAGAAGAAGCCTACGTCTCGGCGGCGCTGCTCCAGGTGGCCCAGGCCGTGGCCAATCTGAACGACTTGGACGAAATCCTGAGTACCATCGTCCGCATCACGCCGATCCTCACAGGCGTGGAGCGCTGTATCACCTTTTTGTGGGATGACGAACAGTCTGTCTTTCGGCCGGCGCAATCCTATGGCATTCCCCGTGACAAGGAAGCGGTGTTCCTGGCCCGGCGTTACGCTCCCGGCGACTTTGCCCTCCTCGAGACCGTCCGCGAACACGGCCGCCTGCTCGTCTACCCCCTCGACGCCAAAGGGGATGGACTAGCCCCGCCCGACTCCCTCGCCGATCTGATGTTGCCTTCCGAGCGCCCGCTGCTGGCCGTCCCTCTCGCGGTGAAAGGCGACGTGCTCGGTGTGATGCTGCTGGAGGAAGCCAGTGTATCGCGCCGTTTCCGCGAGAGGCGGCTAGAGATCATCACCGGCATCGCGCAGCAGGCGGCCCTGGCGGTGCAGAACGACCGGCTGCAACAAGAGATGGCCGAGCGCGAGCGCTTGGAGCGCGAACTGCAACTCGCCCACGAGATTCAGCAGACTTTTATGCCCGGTCAACCTCCCGACCTGCACGGCTGGGAACTGGCCTTTGGCTGGCGCGCGGCGCGCCGGGTGGCGGGCGATTTTTACGACTTTTTCGAGTTGCCCGACCGGCGGTTGGGATTGGTCATCGCCGACGTGGCCGATAAGGGCATGCCGGCAGCTCTTTTTATGGCGCTCACGCGCACCCTGATGCGCGCGGCGGCGCTGGAAGAGACCTCGCCGGCGGCCGCCCTGGCCCGCGTCAACGACCTGCTGGTACCCGACGCCCAGAGCGGCATGTTCGTCACCCTCTTTTACGCAATTCTCTCGTTAGAGATCGGGGAGTTGACCTACGCCAATGCAGGGCACAACCGGCCGTTGCTGCTGCGGCCTGGCGCGGAGGAATTGGAACAACTCGTCAAAGGAGAGATGGCGCTGGGCGTGATGGAGGGGATTCGGTACAAAGAGCACGCTATCTCACTGGAACCGGGCGACTATTTGCTCTTTTACACCGATGGTGTCAGCGAGGCATTCTCTCCAGAGGGCGAAATTTATGGCGAAGAACGGTTGCAGGCGACCATCCAGGCCGTCGCCGGCAACTCGGCTCAAGAGATGCTGGACGGCATTGACGACTCGGTCGCCGCCTTTATCGGCGACGCCGCCCCCTCCGACGACCGAACGACCATGGTGCTCCACTGGGAATGAGCGCCAAAAGCGGTCGCCCCAAAAGGCTGCCGCTTCTCTGCCTAGTGCCCCTGGTGCGATTCGAACGCACGACCTTGAACTTAGGAGGTTCCTGCTCTATCCATGCTGAGCTACAGGGGCCTATTGTGATTATAACACGCTCATCACAATGAGGCAACGCGGGCAATACCAATCTGACCTTCGCCCGTTGTCTCTTGCCCGATCAGTCCGTGCCGCCGGCCCAGGTACTCGTCCTCGCGGCGGGCTTTCATTTGGCCCCTCTATGCCCAAAACTGCGGTAAATACTCGCGGTAGGTTTCCAGATAATCGTCGAGCACCTGCTGCGCCACGTCCAGGTCGGTGATGACCGGATCCAGCAGCAGGCATTGGAGTGCGGCTTGACGGTCGCCGTGGACGGCGGCGTCCACGCACAGGCGGACGACGGCAAGCTCGCGGCGGCACATCTCGGCGATGGGTTCCGGCAGCGGCCCCACGCTCACCCCTTGCACTCCCATCCCGCTGACCAGGCCCGGCGTCTCGACGATGGCTCCCTTCGGCAAATTCTCGATTTGCCCCACGTTGGGCAGGTTGACCGCCAGGTGGTAGTGGTTTCCGGCTCCGGCGATGTTCTCAATCATCTCTAGCGCACCCTCGCTGTCGGATTCGCGCAGGTGTTCGATGGTCGCTTGCCCGTCGGCCATCTTGGCAATGTCGTTGAGACCAAAGCCGCGCAACTGGGCCATCAGGTCCCAGTCGTAGAGGCTGACGTCGTACTTGTCCCACGGTTTGGTGAGCGGGTCGCTGACCCAGGGTATGTACTCGCACAGGTGCTCATCGCCCGGGATGGGGAACAGACCAAAGGCATCGTAGACGCGGCGAGTCAGTGGTTCGAAGGTGGGATCGAAAGAGGTCCAACGTTCGGCAAAGAGCGGGTATAGGTCATCGCCGCTGTGTTTATCGCGGATATCCAGCATCCAGGTGAAATGGTTGAGACCGGCGGCCTTGATGTCCACACGTTCCAGCGCCTGGCGCGATACCTGCATCAGCAGCGGCCAGACGGCAGGGTGGGCGTGGGTGCTGATCTCGCTCTCTGGTACCTCAATGTTCAAATAGTCCGCCAGCGTCACCCCCACCATGCCGTATCCGGCGTGGATCTGGTGGCACAGCCCGACGATGTTGATAGCGCTATAGCGGGCGACGGCGTCGCAGATGCGCACCATGGGGTTGGTAAAGTTGACCAGCCAGGCGTTTGGGCAGGCTCGCTCCATATCGCGCGCGATCTCTATCACCGGGCCGATGTTGCGGGCGGCGTGGGCAAATCCGCCCGGTCCGCCGTTCTCGGCGTAGGGCTGGCGCACGCCATATTTGAGCGGGATCTCGTAATCTGATTTCCACAGCGTTTCGCGGGGCGAAACCTCGATGGAGAGCACGACGAACTTGGCTCCGTCGAGGGCGTCGGCGTGGCGAGTGTGGGTGGTGATGGTCATATCGGCATCCCACTCGCGGTTGAGCCGCTCGGCCAGCCGCCCAACCAGGGCCAGGGATTTTGCGTTCAAATCCACCAGGGCCAGATGGCCGCCGTGCAATCGCTCGCTGCGCACGAGCGCGGCGAGGGTGTTAAGCCCAAAGCTGGCGCTGCCCGCGCCGATGACGACGATTTTTGTGGGGAGCATATTTTTCTCCTATCGTTGGTTGTGATATTCGTGAAGAAACATCTGGCAGCGAGGCTGCTTCTTTCCTCATCTAGTTGTCGGTACTGCTAAAGAACTCGGGCGCCTCCACATATTCGTAGCGGAAGGGATCGGCATAATCAACGCCGATCTCTGCGCCGAGTTTGCCGTTGACGCTGCGTATGCCTATCTCGATCCATTGCCGGTAGCCGGGGGGCAATGAGGGCCAATTGCGCCTCATCCACCCCGGCCGCGCGGGCCTGGGTCAGAAATTCGTCAACGGTCAGCACCATCTGTTGCGTGTTGGTCGTCGCAGCAGGGGCAGTGAACTGTATCGTCATATTCGGTTCCCTCCTCTCAATTACGTGTAAACTTGCAAGTTTGCAACTTGCGTACTTACAACTTGCACTCTACCATCACTGTGAGAAGTCGTCAAGAAAATGCGTACAGCGCCCCTAACGTAGGTTTTGTGCAAATAGTGGGCCAAACGCCTAAATCGGCGGAAAAACATAACTTTTGAACAGGGGCAGCACCAACTGGTAAGCCCATTGACGTCTCACGTGAAGCGAGCGACCAGCGAACACACTGTGATCAGTGAATGGCGCGCTGCTCTACCAGCACGCTGACGTCCTCGGCTCCGCGCGCCAACTGACGGACGAGGCGGGCGGCGTGCGCCAGGTGCGGGGTTACTCTCCCTTCGGTGTGCCCACCTACGCGGCGGGCCAGTCCGCCGGTTCCTTCGGCTTTGCCAGGGAGCAGTATGACCCTTCGACAGGCTCAGGGCGGGCTGGGGCCAGCGGCCTCATCTTCCTGCGGGCCCACTACTATGACCCCTCCGTGGGCCGCTTCCTCACCCGCGATACCTACCCGGCGCTGGCCCCGGCGCCCCAATCACTGCACCGCTACGTCTACTGCGGCAACGACCCCGTCAACCCTTCGACAGGCTCAGGACAGGCCGCACCGATCCCAGCGGCCAATGGTGGTGGGACGACGCGGCAAAGAGAGTCCGGCAGGAGTGGCGGCTGGAGGTGACCGCGGCCTAGGGAGGAGTGCGTCACCAGGGGGAAAACGAAGGGTTGGGTGTGCAAGGGCATCTGCGCGTCGCGAAATGCGGCCTTCTGCGCCTTTCAGGTGTCAAGTCCTGGGTTTGAGACACCGTTTTCCTGTGTTGAATGCCGTTTGGTCGTTTCCTGGGACATGGCCGATTTATCCGCATCGTGATGGGACACTACCCAAGAATTTCACTGCTGTACACTTTTTCATCACGAACGTCATAAATGGACGAATGACACGAATTTTGTCAGAATTGACAAAAAATCATCCAAGATCGGCCAGCCCAAAACGGCTGCGTTGGGCAATGGGCTACTCCGACAAGCTGCTAGTCCTATCGGTGCTTTTTCAACACTGCCCCAACCACCAACAGACCCACGCCCACTGCCAACAGGCCCGCCGCTGCTGTCAGCGGAACAACTCTTCCGCTCTCCGGCAGGAGGCACGCTACATTTACCATCGCATCGCTGTATATGTTACCCACAGAGGCCACGTTCCTGATCTTGGCGCATAGCTCAACGTCGGCGCGCACCTGAGCCACTACGGTGACTGTGGCGCACTCGCCCACGAGCAGCGCGCCCAACTCCGCCCGCATCCCGTCGCCCTCTACCATCACCACACCCTGTGAGGCGGACGCGCTCACAAGCGCCAATTCAGATGGCAATTTGTCACTGACGATGACGCTGGCAGCTGTAGCATCGCCCTCGTTGCACACCTGAATGTTGAACGTGACGAGGTCGCCGGGCAGTACCTCGGTCGGGCTGGCCGACTTGACGATGGCCACATCTGGTGCAGGAGACCCTGGCTCAGGAGGGGGTGAAACAGGCATATCAGTGGGCGCAGGGATATCGGTGGGCGCAGGAATGTCGGTGGGAAGAGGTAGGGGGGTAGAAGTAAAGCCCAATATCTCACCCGACACAGCGGCAGGCTGCCCAAACAGGAACGTCGCAGCCAACAACATAGCCATAGTGAGATGAACGATCCCTGCTACTGTCAGTATCCTTGCTCTAATCATCGTGGTCTCCTTTCGCTCTACGTTTTTTTGCCCTAATGCGTTCTAACCGCCCCGCATCACGAGCGGCAGGAACAGCTCGTCCGTCCAGGGTACCACGGTCAGGTTGAGGTCCATCGCCGGATCGCCGAGGAGGGTGAACGTATCGTGCAGGCACAGGTTTTTGCTATCCAGGCCCAGCTTGGCATATCCGATGGCCGGCCCCAACTCGGTGACGCTGTTCTCTAGGGTAGCATAAAAGAACCGCTCGCGCAAGCTCTCGTGCCCCGAGTCCAGCCCCAGCGTGGTGTTGCCCCAGGTGGCGACCGCCCCGCCGCCCGCCAGACGCAACAAACTCTCGTCCAGCGTCTCGTTATTGGGGTAGGCAAAACGACTGCTGTAACAGGTTGCCTCCACAAACACCGGCAGCGCGCCGCCGTTATGCAAATTTGGTACATCATTGTTGACGTGGAACAGCGGGGCATAAGTCACCGGATCATAATCCCACTGACTATCTGAACTGTGCCCCTCGAAAGTGGCGATCAGCCCGCCCCCGTTGAGCGCTCCCAGCGCCACGTCGTGGGCCATCGTCATATCATCGTACTTGTAAGGCTGGGTGCAGCCCTGGGTGCAGAAATAGACGCGCCGCCCGCTAAAGCCAGAAGGCAGCGAGTTGTAGAGCCAGTCAGAGGTATCGTGAAACTCTTCTCCATTAGCCTGATTCTCGTGGCCGGCGATGAACAGCACTCGCTCGTTCCAGGGATACTGGGGCGGATTCTGTTCATAGTCCAGAATCTTTTGCACGACGGTATTTGCCTCGGCGACGCTGTTGACCGGCAGCCGTCCGATGAAAATATCAGCTATCTGGTCGTCGGGGCCATCCATTGTGACGTAGCGGTTATCGGCGGCGACGCCGTCCGCCTCGTACCCCCAGGGATCGGTTATCATATAGGGCGGGACGTGCTGGACGCCGGAGCCATCCTCGGTGCCGTCGCCAACCAGGAGCACATAACTGAGCGCGGGGGGCGTCCAACTGGCGTAGGCGTGGGCGATGTAACTCTTGATCGCCTCTTGATGAGCGCCGGCATACTCGGCGTAAATCTCCTCGACGGTGACGCTGTGGACGCGCAACCCCTCGGCGGCGCGGTGAGAGGCCAGCGGGTTCACGGCGGAGGTAAAGGCGGCGGGTGCGATGATCAGATAGTCGGCGCCGCCGGGCGGATCGGCCAGTGTTGAGGCCGGCGCGGAAACCGTTCGCTCAGGGAGAGCGAATTGGGCCGCCTGCGCCGGATTGAGGACGATGCGCTCCAGGATGGGGGTGAATGGGTCGGGCGGATTACGAGAAACCAGGTTTTCCGGAAAAAACCTGTTTTCTTTCCCGGAAAAGCGCAACGTGACGCGCACGTGACGCGCCACATCTAACGCTGTCCCGGCGGGGTCAAAGCGCAGTGGAGAAAAAATCACCCGCACCAGGCGGCGACCGCGCATCCAGCCCGCCTCTTCCAACGTGACCCACTGGTGTACAGACTCTTGAGGTCTCGGAGACCTCGGAGGTCTCGTCGAGTAGGCAAACTCGCTCCGCGCCCAGACCGACTCGAGGCCGGCGGATGGATCGTCCGCCAGCGCCATCTTGGGGGCGGGAAGCACCGGATGGGATAGCGAGACGCGGCTGCGCTCCAACACCTGCACCTGGAGTGTCACGTCGCCCACGGGGGGCGCGACCAGCAGCGCAGAGGCGACCGGGAGTTGCGGCCACCCAGGCGCGCCGGACTCGGTCCAGCCTGGCGCGTCCAGCGCCACATAAGAGCGGCCATCGCCGCCGGTAGCCTGGCGCTGGGTAAAGGCTGGCGCGCGCCATTCCAGGACGACCCCTGTTTCAGCGGTCAGCAGCACGATCGGCTCTGGCTGCGGAGCGTCAGCAGCAGAGACGGGCGCCAGACCGAGGAAGCCGGCGACCAATAACAGCAGTGTGAGGCGTGAAAGGTCACTCTTGTTTTTTGTTTTCTGTTTTTTCATATATTTCTCCTTCGCAATCACCGTCATGTAGGGGCGGTTAGGGATGAAGCACCGCTTCGCCCCTACATACGGCGCGACTCTGGCAAGAGTCCGGCCCACAGTGACGACCAGCGCCCCAGGAGCCAATCCGCCCAGTATGGTGACGGAGCCGCAGATTGTTCATCCAACCCCTTTTGAATCAGCCCTTCGGCGCTGCTCAGGACAAGCGGTAGATAGAGGCGATACGGCAGCGAGTCTATGCCCGCGCCGCCCTGCTCCGGCCCGTAGGTGTCGGGATCGCCCGCGCTGACTTCCTCGACCAGCCAGTACCAGTAGACTTGGCCTGCCGTCACGTCCCGATCCACATGACTGTACTCGCTGCCGGGGCCGGCGGCGGGGATGTAGGCGATGGTCTGCGCGTCGCCAAAACTGGCGCTCGGAGCGCGGTAGACGCTAAAGCCATCGAGATCCAGTTCGGCCGCCGTCGCCCATTCCAGCCTCACGGACGCCTCCTCCCCCACCGCCCGGAAGTAGAGCACCTCGATAGGCGTGGGAACGTCGTCATCGTCCTCCTGGCCGCCGATCTCCTCCTCGTCGTCGTCATCGTTGACCGGGTTGTCGTAATCGTCCACGGCGTCGGTGGTGGTGACCACGTTGGTGGTGGTGACGTTGATTTCGTGGGCGATGTCAAAGACGGTGACGATGTGGAACGTGTCGCCCGTCGCCAGGTTGCCCAAGCTGGCCGTCAGATCGTTCCAGACCAGACGACCGGCGCTATCGTTGACGCTATCAGGATAGGGCGCAGCGTCGTGGAAACTGAGGTAGTAAGGATCGTACTGATCCACCATCGGCAGCACGTCAATCACGCTGGGGCCGACGTTGGTGATGGCGATGGTAAAGGTGACGTAATCGGGCGCTACGCCGTCCCGATCCAGGCCCAGTATCTCTTTATTGATCAATACTGCCGGGTCGCGGATGTCCACGGGAACGTTGTCGGTGTCGGTTAACACGTCGCCGGGAGCGGTCTCGACCCGCACTGTGGCCGTGTTCCAGTAGGTGCCGGTGATGCCCGGCGTGGCGGTCACGGCGAAGGATACGGTGACGCTATCGCCGGGAGGCAGTACGCCGAGGTCATTCCACACCAAGAGCGGCTCGGCGACGGTATCAGCGTCAGCCGGATCACCGCTGCTGCCGATGTAGTGGAAATCGGTGGACGGGAGTGTGTCGGTGAGCCGCATAGCGGTAAATGTCACGTAGCCTGTGTTCTCGATGCGGATAGAGTAGGTAAAGGGCATACTGCGCGCCGCCGCGCCCGGCGCAACCGTCTTGACCAACTCCAAAGCAGGCTCGGCGTGGAAGCCAAAGTCGAGCGTCAGGTCCTCGCTGACGACCGAGGTGAGCGTGGTGGTAACGGCATAGCCAAAGCCGCCGAAAAAGTCGTCGGGCGTGGCGTTCGAGTCGGTGATGACGAATGAGCCGCCGCCCAGGTAGAGCGTGGGCGTGTAGGGGTAGAGCGCGCCGCCCGGCGCAAAGTTGACCTGCGAGAGTTGCACCGTGTAGGTGACGTTGAGCGGCAGGTCGTCGAACAGGTAGAGGCCGGAACCGTCGGTCGTATCGCTGGTCAGATACGCGCCGGTGGTGGAGTCGTACAGGTCAACCACCACGCCGGGGATGGAATTCTCGAACAGGCCATTCTGCTCGCCATCGCGCAACAGTTCCAGCCAGACGTAGTCGCCGATGCGCCCGCCGTAGAAACCAAAGTCAACGGTCAGGTTAGAGTTACCGTCTCCGTCCTCGCTCGTCGGCTCGTCGCCCAGCGAGAGTGTGATCGAGAGGCTAGAAATGCCGCCGATGGCCGGGATGGGGTTATCCACGCCGTTCTCGTCCACGTCCTGATCGAGGTCGCTATCGGGGATGCCCCAGCCGGTGGAGGAGAGCAGCCCATACAACGGCTCG
>DUEK01000157.1 GCA_011192155.1 Thermoflexia bacterium | reverse complement strand
TGGAAAAGCGCGCGCGACTGGATCACGCCCAGCGTCCAGACCAGGCCGTGAACGGCGACAAAGCTACTCAACAGGGTAAAAGTTTGCAAGTTTGCAAGTTTGCGGCGTTGCAGTTTTTGTACAATGAGCCAAATGAGCGCCGGCGCCAACGCCAGGAAGAGCGGCCCCATGCGGCCATCGTAATAATTCACGTCGCGCAGGCCCAACGTCATCGTCACAGGCAGGGCCAGGATTTTCAGTGGATCCCAGCCGATGCCGGTCCCGGCGTGGGCGTACCAGGCCGACCGGAACCCGTCCCAGTTTTGCCCGTCAAAGAGAAAGGGATAGACAGGGTTGCCGGTAAAGGCCCAATTGCGCAGGTACCACGGCGCGGCCGCCAGCCCGATCAGCAGCGCATAAGAAACCAGGTTTTTCTGTAAGCGAAGGCGCTTCTGCTTCGCCCGAAGCGACAAAAACCTGGTTTCTCGCCTTTGCCAAAGCACGTAAACCAACCCGACTAGCGGCAGCGGGAAGGCGGTGTATTTTAGCCCCAGCGCCAGCCCGCTCAACAGGCCGCCCGCCAGCAGCCAGCCCCGCTGCCTGGTCTCTTGCCAGGCCAGGAGCGCGTACAGCGCCGCCAACTGGTAAAAGGCCAGCGCCAGATCGTTGTAGGCCCAGGCCGCTAACACTGCCGCCATCGGCATCGCGGCCAACAGTAGCAGGCTCCAACCGGCCACCGCTCGCCCCTGCCAACGCCGGCTCAACCGGTAGACCAGCGCCGCCAGTAGCAGCCCGTAGGCCAGATGGAGCAGTTTGGCGGCCACGTCGCCCCGCAGTAAAAGTCCGAAGCCAAAGAGCATCTCCATCAGCGAGGGAAAGGCCAAGTGGGGGATGTTGACGTCCAGCGGCGCGATCCGCCCCTGTGCGGCGTACAGCGCAGGGCCGGTCAGATGGTAGAACAGGCCATCCCAACTGGTGGGCGGGGCCAGGGCCAACGATACCGTCAGCGCCAGCGTCAGCGCCAGATAGCGACGGCCCCAGCGCCCCACGGCCAGCCGGGGCCGCCAGCCCCGCAGTTGGCGGGCCAGGGCCAGGCCGTCGCGGGCCAGCAATAGCGCAGCTAATAGCGCCAGACCATAGACGAGCGAGCGACGCCACCCCCCCGCCAGTCCCAGTCCCAAGCCGAACAATCCCAGTCCGCCCAGCCCCAGCGCCGGCGCTAACCAGACCAGGTCGGCGGGGGGCAGATCGGCCAGGTTCAGCCAGACCAGGATACGCCGCCCCAGAGCCGCCCCCAGGATGATCATGCCCGCTGCCGCCGCAATATCCAGCCCGGCCCGAACCAGCGCCCAGGCCGTCTCTGGCGTGAAGGGCTTTTGCACCCAATAGAAGGCGGCATAGACGGCGAACACCCAAGCGATAAAAAGGGCTATCCCCCAGCCACGCAGATTGAGTCTGTGCTTCATATCTCTCACTTGTTTACAGGGCAACACACTTGCAGAACCCAATGTGGTTTAGATAAGGGGGCGAGCGCCGGCGCGATGCCCCGTGTGAAGCCATCAAAACTGGAAGCGCTTGAACGCCTCGGCGTGCTCGTATCCCGCTTCTTTTCCCATCTCGTGGGTCCAGTTGCGGATGCGCTCGGCCAGCTTTTCCATATTGGGGCTTACCTGGCTGGCGTGGCGCGCCAGCGCAGAGATGCGCGTCTCGATGCTGGCCGAGATATCTTCCCAGTGATCGGCATTATCGGTCCAAAAGAGATACGCCTCCCGAACGCGCCACGGCTCCACATCGTCCACCAACTGCTCTGGAAAGATGCCCCACTCGCGGGAGGCGTACATTGCGTCCAACGCGGCCTGACCGGCGGCGCGGTGGTCGGGGTGAAGCTGATAATGCCGCCAGGGGTCAATAGTCACCAGGATGTGGGGCCTGTGCTGGCGGATGAGGCTGGATAGCTGGCGGCGTAGTTCGAGCGTGTTTTCCAGCAGGCCGTCGGGGTGACGCAAAAAGATCACCCGCTCGACTCCCAATTCTCGCGCGGCGGCCCGTTGCTCCCCTTCCCGCAGCGCGGCCATCCGGCCAGGCCGCAGGTCAGGGTCGTGGCTGCCCTTGTCGCCGCTGGTCAGCAAGACGTAGACGATCTCTTTTCCAGACAGCGCCCACTTGACCACCGTTCCGGCGCAGCCGAACTCTGGGTCGTCGGGATGGGCGGCGATCACCATCACGCGGTCGAGTGTATCGGGCAATTCTTGGAACATGAATACGATTCTCCTACCGGCTCGCGGTCAGTTAGACCAAACCCTATTTCTCCCTGATCTGCAACCCGTTTTGGGTTATCCCGAAATAGGTTGTATAGTTCAGAGAAACAAATAGGAGTTGTATCATGACCAAGTCGGTTTTTTCAGAACAGTACAATCTGCTGCGCCAGCTTCTTATTGCGGCACGACGACAAAACGAGCTTACTCAGACACAAGTCGCCTCGAAGCTCAACAAACCACAATCGTTCGTTTCCAAGTACGAACGTGGTGAGAGACGTTTGGATGTTGTAGAGTTTCTTGAAGTAACTCGTGTCTTGGGCGTTGATCCGAGCTTTATGATAGAAAGAATTGAATCATATGATCAAGCAGAGTATAGGGAAAACATTTTAGAGAAATGGGAAATAACGCCTTACGTTCTCACGGAACTATTAGCACAGAATCCTAGTCTGCGCGGTATGCTGTTTGGCTACGTGGCTGAGTTCAAGCTCGAAGAGTTATGGTTGCAGCCGCCCAAGATAACGGCTTGTTTTAAGGCCGATGATCACGATCGCAGGAAAAAAGGAGATCGTGTAATCGTTTATCGGGATGAACAATTCATCATCGAAGCCAAATCACTCCAGACCAATACAATTGATTGTAAAGATGGGCAATGGACTGCTAAATCTCAAGTAGACGCAAGTGACCGGCGACAAATTACTCTGCCCAACGGCGCAACATTGTCTACTACCTGTCTTGTGGTGGGGGAATTTGATGTGCTGGCTGTAAACACTTATCCTTTTGAAGATGAGTGGCGTTTTGTATTCGCCAAAAACAAGGACTTGCCTCGAACTTCTTGGAGAGGATATACACCTGAGCAAAGCCAATATCTACTGGCAACGACGGTCAAAGTTACTTGGCCCCCAGCGCCGCCATTTTACAATGATCTTTTCCAAGTGCTGGACGAGTTAATACGGGAACGACATCAAGAACGCATAGACTGAAGTGTTTTGTGTGCTGGAACTTTGACAAAAATGAGAAAATAGGAATGGTTTTTTCTTGCATGGACTTGGTTTTTTATCCGACTCACAGCAGGCCTGTTCCTCCGAACCAGCACAAATAGATCCTTCGCATAAAAACCCATGTTTTGATACTCGGCAACGATTTGAACATGTGTTAGATGCTGTCTATTCGCACTTACAGCATCTTGACATTTGACTACAAGTACCCCGTTATCCCTCAAAACGCGATGGGCTTCCTTCCCTGCTTGAACGTAGAAATAAAGTACGGCGGCTTGCCACTTGGGACCTTGAGCTTTTTCATTCCCACTAGAGTAATGGTCTCTAAAAGAGCCATAAGTGCCAGAACCGGCTTTTTGGCTTGTTGATTTGCGATAGAAGCCTTCCATATAAGGTGGGTCTAGTACAACACAATCAATTGATTCTGACCTATATGGCAAATTTCGACAATCAATGCCTGTGGCAATGTCGCTAGCTATTAGATCATACTTGCCTTTGGGCACTCTTTTCCAAAAAACTCCCTTGCCATAAGTTACATCTGCTACTAATGCCCCTTCTGGAACATGGAGATCTAACACCTTGGGAAAGACCTCATCATTGGCGCCAGTATACGCTGACACAACTAGATCTGAGGTTGTTCTTCCCCCTTGAGTTCTTTTGCCTTTGTTGATATCTTGGTCTAGAAAGGAAATCTGCCTAGCAACTGTCACTGAACTGCCTCTGTTTGTGGGTATATGAAATGAAATTAGTTTATCCTAAAACGGGTTATGGCTTTGTTAATGTACCACAGATTCTCGATATTGCCAAGTCACTACAGTTGGTGTTGAATCTGCCTACCTGTTTTTTGGGGCCAGCGCCCGTCTGCAAATAGTACCCCGCATCTCGACACTTGTCAAATACCACGTGCAGCGCGGCGAGTCGCATCTCGTATATTCTTGACAACTTTTTCCAGCGGTGGTAAAGTACGCGCTGTTGAAAAAAGATTGGCCGGAGGAGCACCCTGCGGAGCGAGACACTATCGCCAGGTGCTCTTTATTTTGGAGGTGATGACGACATGATCGAAGTGGAAAATCTGACCCGCTACTATGGCCCCACCCGGGCCGTCCACGACATCAGCTTTCACGTGGACAAAGGGGAAATCGTCGGCTTTCTAGGCCCTAACGGGGCGGGCAAAACGACGACGATGCGCATACTGACCGGATTTTTGCCACCCAGCGACGGAGCCGCCCGCCTGGCCGGGTTCGACGTGTTCCACGATTCGTTGGAAGTGCGCCGCCGCGTCGGCTACATGCCAGAGACGGTGCCCCTCTACCCAGAGATGACCGTGTGGGCCTATCTGGATTATATGGGCGCGTTGCGCCAGTTGCCGAATCGCAAACAGGCGGTGGATCGGGCAATGGAAGCGTGCGGCATCGGCGACCGCGCCGCTTCAATGATCAGTAAGCTCTCTAAAGGATACCGCCAGCGCGTTGGGTTGGCGCAGGCCATCCTCCACGAGCCGGAGGTGCTCATTCTCGACGAGCCCACCATCGGCCTTGACCCCCGGCAGGTGAGCGACGCGCGCGCGCTGATCCAAGAGATCGGGCGCGAGCACACCGTCATCCTCAGCTCCCACGTCCTCTCCGAGGTGAGCCAGACCTGTAACCGCGTGCTCATCATCAACCAGGGCGAGATCGTGGCCCAGGGGACGCCGGAGGAACTGACCGCCCAACTACAGGGAGCGGAGCTGGTGTTGGTGCGCATCGCCGATGCTGGCCCGGAGGCCGTTTCTGTGCTAGAGCGGGTGGACGGAGTCATCGGCGTCGAGCCGGCCGACGAGGGCGCCTACCAGGTCTCTTGCGCCCAGGGACGCGATCTCCGCGCCGAGCTGGCCCGCGCTGTCGTCGAGCAGGGCTGGGGGCTGCTGGAACTCGGCCGCGCGGGAATGAGCCTGGAGGATATTTTCCTGGAGTTGACCACTGATGAAAAAGACCCTAAGGGTTTTCCGAAACCCTTAGGGTCTGAAGAAGGAAAAGGGGGAAACAATGCGTAACGTCTGGACGATCGCGCGGCGAGAACTGTACGCCTACTTTAGCTCTCCCATCGCCTACGTGACGATGGCCGCCTTCCTGGGCGTGATGGGGCTGCTCTTTTGGCTCTTTCTCGTCTACACCCAACAGGCGGTCATGGATCCCGTCCTGGGCAGCGGGTGGATTTTCTTTGTGCTCATCCTCTACGCCGGGGTGGTGACGATGCGGCTGCTGGCGGAGGAGCAACGTTCCGGCACTATCGAGCTGACGCTCACCGCGCCGGTGCGCGACTGGGAGTTGATCGGGGGCAAATACCTATCCAGCCTGATCCTCTTTCTGACCATGCTCATCATCAGCGTCTACCAGCCCATTATCCTGACCCGTCTGGGCGAACCTGATCTGGGCGCGGTGCTCAGCAGCTACTTGGGTTTCTTCCTGGTCGGGGCCGCGCTGCTGGCCATCGGCACGCTGGCCTCGACCCTCACCCGCAACCAGGTCGTCGCCGCCATTCTGACCATCGCCATCGGCGTGGGACTGTGGCTGGTAGAGTTCGTGGGTTCGCGGTCGGCAGGCACTTTTATGGGCGATTTTGTGAATCAACTGAGCCTCTTTTCACACTATTTTGATTTTATTGACGGCGTCATTGACACCCAACACGTCGTATACTATCTCAGCCTGGTGGTTGTCAATCTCTTCCTGGCGACGCGGGTGCTGGAAGCAAGGAGGTGGCGGTAATGGATCGCTTGACCGAATATCTGAAAAAACAGGCCTTTGTCTTGGGCTATCTTGCGTTGGTCGCGCTGCTGGCCGGCGCGATCCGCTACTTGGTCTGGCATCAGATGGATGATTGGACCAGGGGGCTGTTGATCGGCGCTCCGGTGCTGGGGGCGTTGTTCGTCCTGGCGAACCCGGCGCAGGTGCGGGCCGCGCTCACCCGGCGCGGGACGCGCTATGGCTCCAATGCCCTCTTGATGAGCGTCGCCTTTGTCGCCATCGTCGTCGGGCTGAACTATTTGGCCGGGCGATACCACTACCGTTACGACGCCACCGAG
The DNA here is from genome assembly GCA_011192155.1 of Thermoflexia bacterium. GTDB lineage: Bacteria > Chloroflexota > Anaerolineae > B4-G1 > B4-G1 > B4-G1. The sequence continues at coordinate 2,899 of DUEK01000157.1, read as the reverse complement.
TTGAAGGAACACACCCTCTCGCCCCAGTCTGTCCAGGTACTAGAGGAGATTGACCGACCCGTCGCCATCACTGGCTTTTTCGCCGCCGCCGACTTTCAGCGCCAAGAGTACGAAAAGCTGCTGAACCAATATCTCGACCAGAGCGCATTGCTATCCTACACGACGATTGACCCCGACCGCGAGCCAGTCAAGGCTCAACAATACGAGAATCCCCCTTATGGCGGCCTACTGCTGGAATCCGGCGACCGCACTGAGGTGATCTACACGCCCGACGAGCAGAGCGTCACCAGCGCGCTCCTCAAGGTCGTCAGTGAGGAAACCAAGGTGATCTACTTCCTCACCGGCCATCAGGAGCGCGACATGGCGGGTTACGGCGAGGAGAGCTACTCCACGGTTGCCAACGCGCTGCGGGATCAGAACTATGAGGTGCGCGCACTCAATTTGGCGATCACCGAGACTGTCCCCAGCGACGCGGCCGTAGTCATCATCGCCGGGCCGCAGACCGCGCTCCTGGAAGACGAAGTGGGACGGCTGGGCGCGTACCTGCTCCAGGGCGGCAAGGCGCTCATCATGCAAGACCCTGCCAATGACGCCGGTCTGAACAACTTGCTGACCGCCTGGCAGATCCGCTTTGGGGCCGGTCTGGCCATAGACCTGCCCAGCTCGCTTATGACCGGCCCGGCTGCTCCGGTCGTCGACCGCTACAGATTCAGCCAGATCACCAAAGATATGACCGGTCTGATGAGCTTCTTTCCTCTGGCCCGCCCGGTGGAGCAGTTCGGGCAAGACCCCGCAGGGCAGACGACCTTCACCCCGCTGGCCGAGACCTCATCCGATAGTTGGGCCGAGCAGGATATGGAGACGGCGGAAGTAGAGTTCAACGAAGGGGCAGACGTGCCGGGACCGCTCACGCTGGCGGCGAGCCTCGAAGCGCCTGCTCTCGTTGGCTCTGACGACCCCAACTTGAAGACGCGCCTGGTGCTGGTCGGCGACTCGGATTTCGCCTCCAACGGGTTCGTGGAGAACCTGGGGAACGGCGTGCTCTTTATGAACGCCGTCAACTGGCTGGCCGAGGAGGAGAGTATGATCGCCATCGGCCCCAAGGGGTCGCAGCCGCGCCAGGTGTTCCTCTCCGGGGTGCAGTCGAGCGGTATCTTTTTCATCGGCGTCATTCTCATCCCGTTCGCGCTTCTGGCCGCTGGCGCCGTCGTGTGGTGGCAGAGGCGGTAACAATGACCAATTAACAATGTCCAATGTCCAATGTCCAATGTCCAATGTCCAATGGAGGTGTGTGAGGTGACGCAACGAAAACCGTGGATCACGACGCTGGCGCTGGTGGGCGTCGCAGCGCTGCTGGCGGCCTATATCTTTTTGGTGGAGGCCAAGCGGGAGCCGCCTCCGGAGGAAGGCGTTATGCCGACCCCGGCTCCACTGTGGGAGTTTGAGGGCGGCGACCTGGTGGAGATCACCGTGACCAGGAGGGAGCAGACGGCAGCGGTCGAGCGCAGCGGCGATAGCTGGCGCATGACGGCGCCGGAAGCAGGCGAGGCCGACAGTAATCGCTTAAGCGGTCTGGCGTTCCAAGTAGCCGCGATAAAGCCCACCCGCGCCCTGGCCGACGTGGGCGATCTATCCGCCTACGGCCTGGAAGAGCCGGAGGTGCAGGCGACGCTGGTGCTCAGCGACGGAACGACGATCAATCTGAACGTCGGAGCGGAGAACCCGCGCCGCACGGCCCGCTACGTGCAGGTGGAGGGCGACTCGCTGGTCTATTTGATCACGCTCACCGACGTGGACGGGCTGCTGCGGTTGATAGACGAACCGCCCTACCCGCCGACACCCACGCCGCCGCCCAGCCCGGTGGCGACGCCAACCTCGTAATCCTATCTTTGACTCTCCTGAAAAAAGGTCTTTCTCACCGCCAAGACGCAAAGAGCGCAAAGATTTTTAAGGATGTCAAAATATCCTGCCGGAGAGTGGCAGGATATTTTTGTCATAGCTGCTCAATAATCTAGGGAGAGGTTGTCGGTGTTTGGTAACGCGCCGACTTGATCACTTTGTCCTTGTGACCTAGTCCCAAGTGGCAAAGCACAGAGCCGGCAGAGAGTTCAGTCTCAGTAGATCCAAAATGTTACGACAACAAGACCTCGGAGGTCTCTCGAGAGCGCCTTTGCCGGTCAAAACGGGCGCAATCTAAACAATTTTGCTGCCAATGTCGCCTTCCGAGACCTCCGAGGTCTGAAATTTGGATCTACTGAGTCTACGCTGCCGCTCATTGAGCCGCCATACGATCGTACAAAGCCAGCAGATTAGCCACGTGGACTTGTTGGACCAGCCCGTTGAGGGGGATGCGAGACAATCCGCAGGATTCGATGCTGTTCTCTCTCAGCTTATCCTTTTTGCCCCGCTTGACCGCTTTTGCCACCAATCTCTCAATCGTATCCAGGTAATCCAGGCTAGCTTGTACCGCCCCCTGCACCTCTCCGCGCAGCATGACCTCTCCATGCCCCTGCACCAGGTTGTTTACGGGCAGTTCGGCCACTTTTTGCAATGATGTTCTGAATGTATCTATATCACCGTCCACGATGGATGGCACCGGCATCATCATGTCGGCTGCAAACAGCACGCGGTCATCTTCGATGTACACCATCACAGAATCATCCGTGTGGCCTGGCGCGTGGATCAGGCGCAGTGCTTTTTTCGCCAGTTGGAGACCCATCTCGCCTTCGTCAAACGTGATGTCTGGCAGGCGCAGCGTCACCTCCTCCAGTTCCGGTTCTTCGCTCTTTACCTTTTCTAGTGCCGGAATTCCGACTTGGGACAGCAATTCCCGGCAGCGTGCGTGCGCCACTATGTCGGCTTGAGGGAAGAGGAACGAGCCATAGGTGTGATCGGCATG
>DUEK01000156.1 GCA_011192155.1 Thermoflexia bacterium | reverse complement strand
CCGGCCGTGGTCGTCCCGAACGAAGGGGTAGAAGGCCTACTGGAAGCCGCCGCGAGATACCACGTCGAGTACCTGCTGCTCGATCAAAACTGCCCCCGCTCCCTGCGCCCGCTCTACGCCGGCGAGGAGCAAGACGCGCACTTCGTCGAAGCAGCATCCTGGGGCGAGGAGGGAAACCCACTAGTGCTGTACCCTGTGGAGCCAAAGGAGCAACCGTGATCCCCCTCCTGAAACTAACCGTCGTATTCATCAGCATCGTCATACTGTTGAGCCGCAAATGGAACCTGGGGCTGGCGCTCCTGCTCGCCTCCGTAGCAGCCGGCCTCCTGTTCGCCCATCCCCTCCCAGAGATCGGGCGCGACATCCTGCTGACCAGCGTGGACCTGCTGACCGTGCGGCTGGTATTGGCCGTCGTGCTGATAATGGTACTGGCGGAACTGCTGCGCCAAAATGAAGAGGGTAGCCAAGCGACCCAGACGGCCGGGCTGGCGGGAATGGTCGAATCGCTCCAGGAACTGATCTCTGACGGGCGCATCGTCATCGCTGCGCTCCCGGCGCTGATTGGGCTTTTGCCCATGATCGGAGGCGCCATCTTTTCGGCCCCACTGGTGGACGAGGTAGGTGACCGGCTGGGAGCCAGCGGGGAACGCAAGACCTTTGTCAACTACTGGTTCCGCCACATCTGGGAGCCTGTTTTTCCCCTCTACCCCTCCATGCTGCTGGCGGCCGAACTGCTGGGCCTGACCACCGCCCAACTGGCAAGGACGACGTGGCCGCTGACGGTGACAGCGGGGGCGGGCGGCCTGCTGTTCGGGTTGATCGGATTGCCCCGGCGCGGCGACCGCGTTCCTTCTCCAACCCATCGCGCCCAAAGCCTGCGCGCCCTGGCGGTGAGCATCTGGCCCGTCGCCCTCGTCATCACCTTATCCCTGACCCTGCCCGTCGACGAGCGGCTCACCCTGATCATCAGCCTGATTGTGACCATCGCGCTGATGATGGCAGCCAAGCGCATCCCGCTGCGCGACCTGGAGACGATACTGCGCCGCCGCATCCCCTGGAAGACCGTAGTTGTCATTGTCGGCGCATTGATCTTTCGGTGCGTATTGGAAAATAGCGGCGCCGTCGTCGCTACTTCAAACGCTCTGACCGATCTGCATATTCCACCAGCAATGATTGCATTTGCAGTCCCCTTCATCGCCGGCCTGCTGACCGGCATGATGGCGGCCGCCTACAGCATCGGCTTTCCGGTGGTGCTGCCTCTGGTGGTTGCAGATGGGGGAACCATCGCGCCAGGGTGGACGGTCTGGCTGCTGATGGGAGGTTTCCTGGGGACGATGCTTTCTCCCCTGCACCTCTGCCTGGCGCTGACCCGCGTCTACTTCAAAGCCGAATGGGGCCCCGTCTACCGCCGCATCGCCTCATCCGCTCTCTTGATGGCAGCAACCGCCGCCATGTTCTTGTTGCTTGCATGACGCCGCAAGCTGGCACACTTGGAAGAATCCTACTCGCTATTTCTCGTAAAATGAAGGACGCTGTAGGGGTTTTGGGCGCTAATACGCGAAGGCTGGTGGTGAGCGGTCGTTGGCAATACTGGCGAGTGTTCACTTTCTACAATCCTTGACGGTGTACTTGATGGCGCATGACAAAATAGAAAAAAGAGCCACCCAACAGGGTGGCTCTTTACACTACTGGCTCCCAAGAAACTGCAAACGGGGCCAGAACCCGCGCTTGAGCAGTTTCTTGCCGAAAGAAGAACACGTTAGGGAGTTGCAAATAAATAATCACCCCGTCTCTTTTCACTAGGAAGTCGAATTTAGCCCGATTTCAGGGGTAAAACAAGCAGTTTTCGCCCCTTCGAGTCAATCGGATTGGGATATTTAATTTTTTGCAACTCCCTTAGCCTATTTCCCGCACCTCTGGACAGCTTGATTTGGGGCTTGACACTTTGTTCTTCCAAACCCAATTTGGACAGATTCGCCGTCTGGGTCAGTGAGAAACCAGGTTTTAGAAAAAACCTGGTTTCTTTCCCTGCTTTTTGAAAATGACACAAATAGGCTGTGTCAGGATGCGAAACATAGGCTTAGAGTTCTGCCCATATCTTTTCAATAAATGGGGGTGAGGCGGAGGAACGCCAGCAAGATATTGAGAAGATACTTCTGGCCCACTAAACACTGCCCAACGGGTCAAAACCTCTCCCCAATAATAAGAGAAAGGATCAAGTCGGACAGAATAATTACCAAAACGGCGCGAAAGTTTTTCATTGTCGTTAACACCAGGCTATCAATTGAGCGCGATTGTGCACGAACTCGCCAACTTGATCAAATTACCGTTTTACTTGCTCGTTAGTACTTTTTCACAATTTCCCGGTAGGCCGCCGGCTGGCGGCACTGGAGGATTTGCGTATCCTCTCGCTGCTGCCGCACTGCGTCCAAGTCAATGCGCGCTATTGCGTATCCTTCAACCGGCTCGGTCGTTTTGATCTCGCCTGTCTCAGCATCTATGTCAATGGGCTGGGGAGTGTCGGAAGACTCGATGCTGGCATAGACTTTTCCACGTGGGCCGATGATGCTGCTCTGGCCAAAGAAGGTGTACGAAGGTTCCTCTCCCACCCGGTTGGCCGCCGCCACGAAAACAGCGTTCTCGTAGGCCCGCGCCAGCAGATAGACGCGCCACTCGTCGGCGTAAGGGTTCTCCCAGTTAGCGCACACGATCAAAAGCTCCGCGCCATCCAGCACCAGGCTGCGCGCCACTTCTGGGAAGGCCAGGTCCCAGCCCACCATCAGCCCGACGGTACCAAGCGCTGTCTCGGTGGCCTTGATCCGATAGCCAGGGCGGAAGGCCATTCGCTCCTCTCCTCGCAGATGCACTTTGTGGTACTGGTCAACGAGATCGCCGTCGGGGCCGACCAAGACGATGGTGTTATACAGAATGGATTCGACTTTGTCCTTGCTGACCATTCCAAAAGCGACGTGGACACCCAACTCGCTCGCCCGCTGGGCGATGAGGTTGACCGTGGGGCCGGGTATGCGCTGAGCCAGTTCGGGAAAGCGCGGCCCGATTTCGTATCCGGTGGTGACAAGTTCCGGGAAGATGACCAAGTCCACCATCTGCTCAGTGGCGGCGCGGGTCATCAACTCGTTCATCTTGACCAGGTTATCTTCCATTTGGCCCAGTTCGGGCTTCATTTGTACTGTTGCAATGGTTATTTCACGCATTTTTGCTCCTTGTGATTAGTTTGCGAATCTACGAATGTCGGCGTCAATTTCCAGGGAATTGTAACACGATGCGGGGCGACCGGCAAGCACGGTTGATAAAGTGCGATAAAAAATCGCATTGGTTGCCAACACGTTGAAAACGTGTTTTCCGTATCAGGTCTATGGGGCGATGATCAGAGTCTGTCCAGACCTGATCGAGTAGGATGAGTCGAGTTTGTTGAGCGCAACTAGCTTCTCGATTGTCACGCCAAAGCGGCGGGCGATGGAATAAACTGTGTCGCCTCGCTGGACGATGTAAGTGACAGCGCCGGTAGAGGGGCTGACCGGGATCAGCAGCGTCTGGCCGGCCTGCACCGCATTTCGGTTGAGCAGATTGTTGACCGCGACGATGGCATCCGCCGTTGTGCCGTAGCGCAAAGAGATGCGGAACAGGTTCTCGCCCGGCTGCACGGTGTAATAGATGCCGGTCGCTGCCGGGGGACTGACGGGGGTCGGAGAGGGGGCCGGCGCGCTGGGCGCGGGCGTCTCCGCAGCAGATGCTTGCGTGGGCGCTGGTTCGCTCGTCGGCTCTGGCGCGCCATTGTCATCTCCAGTGCCAATGGTCACTATCCCATCCACTTGATTCTGAATCGCTAGAGGTTGACCCTCGGAATCGAGTAATTTGGCGACGTTGAACCTCAAAGGGCTGCCTCCCTCTGCCACCCCACGCACGGTGAACGAAGCCACCGTCCCACTCCTGCTGCCAACACTCTGTGGGTCTTTTACCGCGTGATAGGTGACAAGCCCGGCCTCATTGTTTACCTCATTCTGCATCACCTGCGCCGGGACAGGCATCACACCCGCGCTGATTTGAAACCCCTCCGCGTCCGGATCGGCGTCCTCGACGCGCACGTATCCGGGGTCAAAGCTGATGTGCAACTCGATGCTGTGTAACTCTTCTGCATTGTCGAGCCACACTTCCACCAGACGCGTCTCGCCGACGTCGAGGTTCACTACCGATGGCCCTACACGCAGCATCGTAGGTCCCTCCGGGAGCGGTGTCGGCGTTGAGGTTGGCGCTGGCGTTGGAACGACGGTAGCGACGACGAGGGTTGCAGTGGAGGGCGGAGCAACGTAAGGCTGCATGGTCGGCGTCGGGTTGTAGGTAAAGCGCGCGCACCCTGCAACCAGCAACGCCATCCCCAACCCGATGCACGCGATTGCATAGCCTGATTGCTTCTGAAAACGGGTTGACTGCTCCTGGTTTGACATCATAGTCATCCTCCTTCTTTCCCACTGAAACTGCCTAGCGACTGGGTGACCCTGGCCCATTCTTTGAGAGAGAGAGCTTGTGCGCGCCGCCGGGAATCAATGCCCGCTTTCTCCAACCCGGCCGCCACTTCTCCAGGGGGTTTGCCGAGACCGGCAGACAGAGAATTGCGGAGTTGCTTGCGGCGCTGAGAGAATCCGGCCCGCACGATGCGAAAGAAAACATCCTCATCCTCCACGTCCACCGGCGGCGCAGTGTGCGTGTCCACCCGCACCACCGCCGATTCCACCCCCGGCGCAGGATAAAAGCTGCCCGGCTGGATGCGAAAGAGCAATCGCGGCCGCCCATAGAATTGCACGCTCACCGCCAGCAGGCTCATCTGCCCCGGTTCGGCGGTGATGCGCTCCGCCACCTCGCGCTGCACTGTGAGCACCATGCACTGCGGCTTGAGATTGGCCTCCAGTAAATGGCGCAGCGCAGCCGAGGTGATGTAATAGGGTAGGTTGGCGACGACTTTGTAGTGGGGATTGGGAGTGTTGATCAGGATGGCCGGGTTGAGCGCCAGGATGTCGCCCTGGATGAGTGTGATGTTTTCAAAATTGGTCAGGACGCTTTGCAACACCGGTATCAACCGCTCATCCAATTCGACGGCAACCACGCGCCCGGCTGCCTGAGCCAGTAACTCGGTCAGTGTCCCCACTCCCGCACCGATCTCTAGGACAATGTCATCAGGAGTCAATTCCGCGGCCGCGATAATTTTCTCAAGGACGGCCTGGTTACAGAGGAAATTTTGGCCTAACTCTTTGCTTGGCCGAAGGTTCCACTGCCGCAGCAGCCCGCGCGCGTCCATCGGTTGCCTCTAAGGCCCCAGGATGTAGTTGATCTGGCCCGCAGGCGGCACGGGCGTCAGCAGGTAGACGTCTACCCAACGATACCATAGCACCAGGTTGTCGTCGTCGTATCCCAGGTCAATGCGCCGTCCCCAAATCGCGCCGCCCGTATCTCCGGCAATACCGACGCCGTAGCCGGGCACGTAGACGTGGCTAAGCAGGGGGATCGTGCGCGGGTCCACGGCGACGATGCCCTTCCTCATTTGCATCCCTGTGCGCGTGCGCCCGTACCAGGGGCTCGAGGGGGATGTGCCAGCGGTGGCGGCGGAGTAGGAAGTCGCGTGCATGGAAATCACGCGCCAATACTCGATCGGGCCGCTCGGAGTATCGAGGGTGCGGACGACGATCTTGGTGCCGTATCCCATGATCTTGGTCGTGGGTGGGACGGCGACGTATTGGCTCTCGACTGTCCGCGAGACCTCGTGGCCGTCCTCGTAGTGGACGCGGATGCGCTGCTCCAAGATGCCGCGCGCGCCTTCTTGAAGCAATCGCTGGTTGTCAATTTCCAGGTCAGGGTCGGGCTGCCACGCCACCTCGAAAGGAATAGGGTCCTGTCGAACCAGGAAGCGCTCGCTGACGCGCACAATCCGAATCGCGATGTCATCCTGCAAGAATTCGCCAAGCGGGGGAACGGTGTAATCCTGGCCGGTGAGGACGACATTTAGATCGGCCAGCACCTCGTCCACGCGCTCCCGGTGCGTGCGTGTGCGCAGCGTCCGTCCGTCCACTTTCACCACTACCGGCACGGAGCGGTCAACGTGGATGTGCAGGCCAGCCGACATGCGCTCGCCCAAGCCCGGTTCGACGCCGTCGGCCAGGTAGAGCGTCAGTCCCACCCGGCGCAACGCCTCACCGACGGTGGGCGCGGTGGTGTGGAACGTTGTCGTACACCCATCCTCGTGCAGCGTGAAGGGAACGGCGCGGTGGACAGTGATATGGACCGGTTCAGGGGCGACTGCGACCGAGACGCGCCGCGAATGTCCCACGGAACGACCGGCTGGCGCAAATTCTCCCTCGACCTCCACCTCGTCGTGCGGCTCCAGCGACACGCGCGCCTCGCGCAGCGCCTCCTCGACCGTCGTGGCATGGGTGTGGAACAGGGCGGTGTGTCCATCGGCGCTGATGTACACAGGATGCGCCCGCTCCACCCGCACGTCCAAAACTGATTCGAGCGGCGTGTCCAAATCGTAGGGAAAGACGCGATCTTCTGGCCGAAGCGTGAGGCCAACATCCATCAGCAGAGCGCCGACGGTGTCTTGATGAGTGCGCGTGCGCCACTCCTGCCCATCTATCACCAGTGTGACTGGCCTCAACGTCGCTTGATAGCCGGCGATCAGCGTAGCGACGATAAAGGTCAATGCCACAAAAGCCCCGAGGTTTCGGGGCAAGTGTAGCGAATCAGAAGGGGTGGCTGCTGTCGTCTCCATTATGGTAGCGGTACGAATGAGGCGGCGGGGTTGCCGCCGCCTCTATGATTCATGGTCGTGCATCCCCCCGTCGAACCGCGTCACCCGGCTTACCGGGATCAACCGGCTCCGACCAGGCGCTCCTGCGGCACCCAGAAGTGACCCCTTACCGCTGCTTCCTTCCGGACCTGACGGATTCGGAGGCTTCTGCCGCGCAGGACCCAATCTTCAACACCGCTTGAACACGGCAGTATCGAGCGACTCAACCCTCTAGGGGGAATTCGACCCCGCTATGGCGGATTGCGGGTACAAGGCGCCGCCAGTTCCCCGTCTAGCACGACCATTCACATGCTACCGTAGAGATAGAGAATTGTCAAACGCCCACGGGACGCCAGAATAACGCTCATTTCTCTAGTAGACAATGAGCACGTAGGATGGTATACTGGGCTTGGATCGTCGTTTCGGTTACCCGCAGCGCAAGCGGATAGCAAACACCCGTCGTTAGATTGCGTCTTGGCAAGTTGGCAACTTGCCTTACTAGGAGAATCTGATGAAAAAAGTGCTCAGTATCAGTCTGGGGTCTTGTACCCGCGATCATACTACCAAAGCCGACTTTCTGGGAGAACATTTTTGGATCAGCCGCCGGGGCACCGACGGTGATTTTGAGAAGGCGCTCCAATTGTACCGCGAGTACGATGGCAAAGTAGACGCTTTCGGCGTGGGGGGCACCGAGTTCTACCAGCTCGTCGCCGGACGGCGCTACTACTGGCGTGACGCCCGCCGCATCCGCGAGGCAATAAAAATCTCCAAGGTCGGCGACGGCAACGGCCTCAAGCACCTCCTGGCCCCCTACGCACTCCAGGCTCTGGAGGAACACGGCATCGAACTCGCGGGAAAGAAGGTGTTACAGACAACTGCCGTGGATCGCTACGGCATGGCAAAAGCGCTGGTAGAGGCTGGCTGTGATGTCACCTTTGGCGACTTTATATTCACACTCGGTCTTCCCATACCCGTCCGCGGTATGCGCGCGCTCCACATCATAGCCGCTCTGCTTCTGCCCGTGCTCACTCAGGTGCCTTTCTCATTTTTCTATGACCTGGGCGAGCAGCAGGAAGAGGAACCGTCGTCTAAATTCGCTCACTATTACGAGGACGCCGACATTATCGTGGGTGACTTTATCCAGGTCCGATCCAATATGCCCGATGATTTGACGGGCAAGATCATTATCACTAACACGACCACGGCTCGTAACTTTGAGGAGTTGCAGGAGCGCAACCTGCGCATCTTGGTGACGACCACGCCTCGCCTGGAAGGCCGCTCGTTTGGCACCAATGTGATGGAGGCGGTATGCCGCTGCCTGGTGGACAAGCCCGATGACCAAATCACCGACGCAGACATCGTTGGCCTGATTGAGCGTATCCCGCTCAAGCCACAGGTACACGTGATGGGTTGACCTGCACAACGAATTGGGAAAGAAACGAATTTCTCCCGTCCAGCTATTCGCTCCATTCCCAATTCGCTGTAGCGCTTATCGAGGCAAATCCAGCATCAGCACTTCGAGGGTGAGACGGGCGTTGGCGTTGCGCTTGAGCCGATCAGCCGCGCTGCGCAGAGCTTTGACCACGGCCCAGCTCCGCTCTACCCCAAAGCGACGGGCGTGGTCGCGCAGCGCGTCCTGGCGATCCACGTTGGTCAGCGGCGCGTCTGCCCCGGCCGCCGCCAGCATCACATCCCGCCACCAGCCGATCCATAGATCAAGCGTTTCCTGGATAGTCTCTGGCTTGCGGGCCAGTTTTTCGGCGTAGCGAAAGCGCTCGACGACGGAGGCTTTGACGAGTTGATCCAGCGCATCCAACCGCTTGGCGCGGCGCTGGGGGGCTTGTTTATCTTTCAGCGCGCGCACCGCCCAGCCCAACCGCCCCCCCGAAAGGTGAGCCAAGAGTTGGGCTTGCTCCGGCTCCGCGCCCCATCGCTCGACGAGCGCCTGCTGCACCATACTCACGGGCAACGGTCGCAGCGGGACTTGCTGGCAACGGGAGACGATGGTGGGGAGGAGGAGGTCGGCATCGCTGGCTAAAACTATGAGCACGACGTAAGATGGAGGTTCCTCCAACGTCTTGAGCAGCGCGTTGGCGGCGGAGATGGTGGCCTCCTCAAAGCGGCGCAGAATGGCTATCTGCCAGCGTCCCTCGACCGGCGTGAGGGCCAGTTGATGCTGCAAGTCACGCACCTGCTCAATCTTGAGGCTGGCACCAGCTTGCTCAGACTCGACGATGTGCAGGTCGGGGTGATTGCCGCTGGCGACCAGACGGCAGGCGCGGCACTCACCGCAGGGACGTTCTCCCTCACCCAGGCACAGCAGGGCGGCGGTCAGCGCCTGCGCCAGCGTTCCCTTGCCCACGCCAGGCGGCCCGGTAAAGAGGTAGGCGTGAGATACGCTGCCAGAGCTCACGGTCTGGCGCAAGAATCCGGCGGCCCATTCGTGACCCACGATAGGCCAGGCGTTTTTTGCTTTCAACGTTTCCATCGGAAAAGATTGTAGCACAATGGGGCTTGCTTGCAAAGCGGCACAGATGATGGTATAATCAAATCACGTGGGCGGTTAGCTCAGATGGCTAGAGCGCCACGTTGACATCGTGGAGGTCACAAGTTCAAGTCTTGTACCGCCCATTGAGGATTTTATGATCCGTTGATGTGAGATTTGGAGATTTGAGGGCTTTCCGCGTGTTCTCAAATCTCCCAATCCTCAATCCTCCTTGATTCCCCACCAGTACATATCCGCTAGCTTTTGGTGCTCATCCCGCAGCCGCACATAGCTCTCGTGTCGGTGCGCGCTCACCTTTCCTTCCTCCACCGCCTGTATGACCGCGCAGCCTGGCTCGACGGTGTGGGCGCAATCGGAGAAGCGGCAGTGGGCCACCAGAGGAGCGATGTCGGGAAAGTAGGCGTCCAAATCCTCTGGGTCCACGTCAAAGAGGGCCAGGGTGCGGATGCCGGGAGTATCGGCCACCCAGCCGCCCACGTCCAGCGGCAAGAGTTGGGGCACGACAGTGGTATGACGGCCTTTACTGGTGGCCCGGCTCACGTCCCGCACGCGCAGCCCCAGGCCGGGCTGTATCGCGTTGAGCAGGCTGGTCTTGCCTGTGCCAGATGGCCCCACCAGCGCCGAGAGTTTCCCTCGCAGCGCGTCGTGCAATGCGCTCACCCCATTACCGGCGACGGCGCTGGTGTAGAGTACCGGGTAGCCGATCTCTGCGTAGATGCCAAAGAGGGCGCTGGCCTCCGCGCCGCTCACCAGGTCAATCTTGTTGGCGCACACGACGACGGGGATCTCTTGCACCTCGGCTCCCACCAGCAACCGGTCGAGCATACGCAAGCTGGGGGCTGGCTCTGCGCAGGCAAAGACAATAATCACCTGATCGGGGTTGGCGACGATGACCTGCTCTCGCTCAGATAGATACCCATCTCGACTCCAGCGACGAGAGCCGCGCCCGCGCGCTATCGGCGCCAAGCGCGCCATGGCCCGCTTCCGCTCGGCGATCTCTTCGATCATCCCTCTGTCGTCTTTGGTCAGGCTGATGCGCACCCGGTCGCCGGTAGCCAATAGGTCGGTATCGCGGCGCTCTTGTTTGAGCCGTCCTCGCACCTGGCAGACAAAATTGCCCGCGTCGGTATGAACGGTGAAGAATCCACTTTGGGCCTTGATGACCAAGCCGTCGAGTAAATCAGGGTTCAGTATGTTATCCTCCTCGGTACTGTTGCCAAACATTGTAAACGCTTCTGCCGCTTCTGTCAATCAACAGCAATTCCCGTTTTGTAGCCGCGATTTCCATATCGCGTACATTATGTTGCGTAAAACGGGCTGCGCGATATGGAAATCGCGGCTACATCTGAACATTTTCCCCATAACGGGAATTGCTGGTCAATCAATTGTTGCCGACCCGGAATTTGACAACTCATCACTTGCGGCTACAATGGGACAATTATGCGAGCTTTTCCCCGCAATTTCTCAAGGCGAATACCATTCTACCCTGGCTGCCTGGTACACCAGCGTATGCCGGAATATGAGGCGGCCACCCGCGCCGTGCTGCGACCGCTAGGGATTGAACTCAAAATAGTCCAGCAGGCCGTTTGCTGTGGCTCGCCCGTCGTCGAATCCTTCACCGCCGATTGGGTCTACCTGGCCGCCTACAACCTCGCGCTGGTGGAGCGGATAGGCTACGAGGCGGTTGTGACCGTGTGCGGCGGCTGCACCAACACGCTCACCCGTGCCGCCCGCGCACTGCAAGACCCCGCCATGCGCGCCGAGGCGAACCGCCGTTTGGCGCCGCTGGGCCTCTCCGTCACCGGGCGGGTGGATGTGATCCACCTGGTGCGGCTGTTGGTCGAGCGGGAGGATGAGGTGCGGGCGCGCATCGTGCGGCCGCTGCCCTTCAGCGTGGCGCTCACCAATCCCTGCCAGGTCTTTCGCCCCGGTGACGTGATGGGCTTTGACGATCCTGTCCGGCCCCAAAGCGTGCGCCGCCTGGTCGAGATGACGGGTGTGGAGGTGGTAGAGTACGGCGGCGAGGACGAGTGCTGCGGCGCGACGCTCTATCTGGCCGACCAGGCCCTATCGCTGGCGGCGGGGCGGCGCAAACTGGAGGCAGTACAGGAAGCCGACGTTTTGCTCCACGGCTGCGGCAACTGTCAATTGCTGCTGCGTCGCTTTCAGCGGCTTATCATCCACGACGAGGTGCGCCTGCGCAAGCGCGCGCTGCTCCTGCCGCAACTGATCGGGCTGGCGATGGGGCTGCCGGAAGCGGAACTAGGGCTGCGGGAGGGTGCGTGGCAGTGAAACATCCCGAGCTTTGCGTCCAGTGCGGAACCTGCGTCACCGTTTGCCCGGTGGAGATGGTGGGCGGCCACGCCATCGTCACCTGGCTCGCCGACCCCGAATCTATTGATTATTCGGTCTGGCTGTGTACCTCCTGCTGGCGCTGTCAGGAGGCGTGTCCTCAAGGGGTGGATATCTACGAGTTGATGATGGAGCAGCGCCGCGCAGGAAATGAACCGGCTCCGGCCGGGTACCAAGCGGCCTTTGAAAACGTCCGCGCGCGCGGCCTGGCGATGGATGTCTCGCAGGAGGAACTCGATCAGGTGCGGGCCGCCTGGGGCTTGGAAGCGGTCAGGCTGCCTACGCCCAATATCGCCCGCGCTCTCCTCCACTACGACGAGTGAAACGGAAAGGTCAATTATGCATCACGTGGGATTCCGCAACAAGTCGGGTGGGGTGTCATCCCTAAAATCGTTCTCAAAAAGGGGCATGAGCTGTGTTTTTAATCCGATTTTACCACCCAAGCCCAATGCCACTGGTTAAGGGCCAAGGATGGCGATGTTGTCAGCGAAAGGTTTCAAAGGTTGGGGCCAGCGCTCGTGTTCTGGTCGCTTGAGTGCGGACCTGCATCTTGCGCTTGACCACTCGGGGGTAAGAAACGGTTGTGCTGCAGATGGCGACCAGACGTATCATCGAAAAAACGAGCATCTGGATGTCGTCGAAACCTCGTGCTGGGATGGT
>DUEK01000155.1 GCA_011192155.1 Thermoflexia bacterium | reverse complement strand
ACGGCAAGCACGAAAGCGGAACCGAGACAATCTCGGTTCCGCTTTTTCTCTTTTCCGCCCCCAAGGCAGCTTTTGCTGCCGGACTAACAATGTAGCCGCGATTTCCCAATCGCGTGGCCTGAAACGCGGTTGGAAACCACGCCTACGAACTGCTCAACCACCCGTGATGCGTCATTCCGAGCGAAACGGAGCGCGAGCGGAGTGGAGTCGAGGAATCTCCATTTGCAGTGACGCGAGCAATCTCGATAGAGATTCCTCGACTCTGCTCTTTGCTGCGCTCAAGTCGGATTTGCTATCCGACCAGGCGGCGGTTAGCAAAACCGCCCTACATTCGCCATCTACCCCAACCCAAGACACAAAAAACCTCCCGCCGGTTCTCAACCGGCGGGAGGTGGGTGTTACAAGCGCGCGCTCAAGTCCGCGAGTACGCGGTCAGAGCCGCAAAAAGTCTCCATAGTGCAGCCGGTGCTCGACGACGGCCGCTTTGAGGCCATTCAACTGCACCCGCTCGCGGATGAGATGCCGGTACAACCCGGCGCGGGCGATCTCGCCCACAAAGACAGCCCCGACGAGTCGCTCGCCGTCGGCGGTGAACGTCAACTTGCGATAAACGTCGTCCGCCTGAAACACGTGGGTCTCGTAATCGGTGCCGGTCGTGTGGACGATGCCCATAGACACGAACGGCGTCTCGGCCACCTGGGTGGCGTTGAGGATGCCAAAAGTGCCGCCGTAGGCGGTGGGCCGCCCGGCCATATTGCGCCCGGCGCAGCGGCCCATCTCTACGGCGTTGGTCCACAGGGCTGTCATCATACGCTTGCCGGTGATGGGGTCAAAGGTCACGGCCACGTCGCCGGCGGTGTACGTGTCCGGTGTGTTGCAGGCGGTGTGCGTGTCCGCTACGATCCCCTGCTCTACCCGAACGCCGCTCCCGGCCAGGAACTCGACGTTGGGCCGCACGCCCTTGCCGATGCAGACGATCTCGCAACTCAGTTCCTCGCCAGAGTCGAGCAACACGCCGGTCACGCCATCCGGCCCAGCGACGATCTGAGTGACGCTGCGCCCGGTGAGGATGCGCAGACCGGCCCGTTCCAGGCCATCGCGGATCAGGGCCGCGCCGTCCGGCTCCATCACCTGGGAGAGCACCTCCGGCGACGTGACGACCAGAGTCACACCCAATCCCCGCTCTAGCAGCGCAAAGGCCGCTTTCAGGTTCAGCATCCCTCCGCCGGCCATGACAGCGTCCAGCGTTGTGTTGGCCCGCTCGGCCATCGAGCGGGCGTCGGCCAGGGTGCGCAACGCATAGACGCCGGGGGCGTCGGCGCCCTGGATGGAGGGCGGGATGTAGGGGCGGCTGCCGGTGGCGACGAGCAGTTTATCATACGAGATGGTTTCAGCGTCGTGCACCGTAACGGCGTGAGCCTGAGTGTCCACGGTCGTGACCGCCGCGTCGAGCCGCACATCTATATCCTGGGCCGTGTATGGCCCCTGGCCCAACAACCCGATCTCGCCGGCCGTCTTGCGCCCGTCAACGATGAACGGGATGAGAGGCCGGTAGTAGGGCGGGTCAGCTTCAGCCGAGAGCACCGTGATAGCGCCGTGGCTATCCAGTTCGCGGATAGCCTGGGCGGCGGCCATCCCGGCCGCGCTCCCGCCCACGATGACGTATCTCGTGGGGGCCATCGCTCACCCTCCTTCCGATACAAAGGGAAGCGCAGCGGCTCCTTCCGATACAAAGGGAAGCGCAGCGGCTCCTTCCGATACAAAGGGAAGCGCAGCGGCTCCTTCTCCGGCCACCATCTCCGCCGCGGCCGCCTGGCGAACACTGGTCGAGAACTCGGGTACGGTGCGATAGACCAGAGCGCCGGTGGGACACGCGCTCACGCACGCCGGCTCGCCCTGATCCGGGCAGCGGTCGCAGCGATAGGCCGTGTGCGTCTCCAGATGCCGGCCGATGACACCATAAGGACACACCATCACACACGTCCAGCAACCGATACACTTGGCCTCGTCGGTGATGATCACTCCCTCCGGCGTGCGGCTGATAGCGCCGCTGATGCAAGCGTGCATACAGGGCGCGTCCTCACAGTGACGGCACAGTACCGGGAACTTGAACTCTGGGGCCACCCACTCTACGAACAGCCGCCGCTTGGGGGTGGGATGCTCGGATATCGCGCCGAACAGACTCTTACTCTGCGAGTGTTCCACCGCGCAGGCGATCTCGCAGGTGCGGCAGCCCAGGCAACGGTCCACATGTACGAATATCTCTTTCATCGTGACCACCTCCCTAGATGCCCAAAGCCTGACGTTTGACATTGATGTGATCAATCATGAGTTGCGCGGCTTTGAATGGATCCGTCTCGACAGCAAAGGCCGCGCCGACGACATCGTTCGCGCCCTGGGTGAGCACCTCGGTCACGACCGGGCTGCCTAGCACCGGAGGCACGGTTCCCAGCACGGTAAAGACGCCGGAGGAGACGACGTAAGCGCCGATGCTGACCGCCTTCTCGCTCATCCACTCCGGAGCCGCGCCGGCCGCCGGCAGATCGCTGATATCCACCCCCAACGCGTTGGCGATGGCGGCGCAGGCGACCAGGATGCGGCTGATATCTACGCAGGAGCCCATGTGCAGCACCGGCGGGACGCCCAGCGCCTTGCAGACGGCTTTGAGCCCCTCGCCGCACCTCTCGGCCGCCTCTGGCAGCATCAACCCGGCTTTGGCGGCGGCGATGGCGTTGCAGCCGGTCGTCACTATCAGTACATCGTTCTTGATCAGTTCTTCCAGCAACCTGACGTGACCATAGTCATGCTGAACCTTGACGCTATTGCAACCGACCACCGCGCCGATGCCCTTGATCGCGCCGCCCTTGATCGCGTCCAGCAGCGGGTCGAGCGTGCCGCCCAATGCGCTCACGATGGCCTCGACGCTAAAACCGACCACACATTCCATCTTTTCGTCGGGGATGCGCACCATGTCGGGCTTGCGGAGGGCATAGTTCTCCACTGCCGCGCGCACGATATCTTTGGCGATCTCGAAAGCCCGCTCCTCGTGGAACTCGATGTGAGTCGCGCCGGGGAACTTGGCCTTGGGCGAGGTGGAGATGAACTTGGTGTGGAAGCAGCCGGTCAACGCGCCCAGCGCGGGCATGATGCACTGCACGTCCACGATGATCGCCTCGACCGCGCCGGTGATGACGGCCAACTCTTGCTGCAAAAAGTTGCCGGCGATGGGAATGCCGTGGCGCATGACGATCTCGTTGCCGGTGCAGCACATGCCGACCACGTTGATGCCTTTTGCCCCCTGCTTCTCGGCCAGCGCCAGCATGTCGGGATCCTGCGCAGCGGCGACGATCATCTCTGAGAGCGTCGGTTCGTGGCCGTGGGCGACGATGTTGACCTGGTCAGCCTTGAGCACGCCCAGGTTGGCCTCTGAGCGGACCGGAGTGGGCGTACCAAAGAGCACGTCGGAAAGTTCGGTGGCGACCATCGAGCCGCCCCATCCATCGGAGACGGAGGCCTTTAACCCTTGCAAAATAAGGTTGACCGGGTCGTTATCCACGCCGATGTGAGTGCGGTGCATGATCTCGACGATCTCGCGATCAATGCCGCGCGGGTCAATGCCCAAGCTCTGCCACAGGGCGACGCGCTTTTCCGGCGCGCGGCGGGTGAACTGGATGGGGCCTTCTTGCTTGCCGAACTCGGCGTAGACGGCGCGGGCCAGGTCTAGAGCGATTTCCTCCTTGCTCCGGCCTTCCGTCTCGATGCCGTACTCGGCCGCCAGCGCGTTCAGCTTGGCCTCGTCCTTGATCTCATAGCCGCCGCCCTTGCCCTCGGCGGTCAGCAGCAGCGTGTGGGCAATATCGCGCCCGTGGTCGGAGTGGGCGGCTGCGCCGGCGGCGATCATACGGATCAGGTTGCGGGCGACGATAATGTCGGCCGTGGCCCCACAGACACCCAATTTAGGCCCATCTTCAAAGGGGCTGATGCGGCAGGGGCCCATGTTGCAGTTGCGGCAGCAGACGCCCAGTTCGCCAAAGCCGCACTGGGGCAACTGGGCTTCGTACCGCTCCCAGGCGGTTTCGAGGCCCAGTTCTTCAGCCCGGGCCAGCATCTCGTGGGTGGCAGGGTCAATGCTCCTGCTCAAAATCTTTTCACTGTACTTTTCAGCCATGGGAAATTACCTCCTTTGGAGAGCTAAAGAACACTTGTAATTTTAATTGTTGATTGAGACAAAGAAACCTTTTAGATGTGTTTTTCACCTCCTTTTACGTGGGAATCGTCGTGGTCTCGAAAACGGCAGACTGGAAAGTCTGCCCCACTTTCGCCCCAAGATATTGAGAGGATACCTTTGCCTTTCGTGTCCGCGGATTGGAACAATCCGTCCGTGCCCTTTGTGGTAAATGGGCAACCCCTAAACTCCTTGACACCTCAAATTCTTGACAAATGAGGCAAGATTTCACCGCCGAGACGCAGAGGGCGCTGAGGCAAACAGAAAAACTCTGCGTTCTCTGCGCCTCTGCGGTGAGTGTTTGGCTTGTCGGTTTGAGGCGTAGCTTCGTTAGACGGTTACTCGAAAGGATGTAAAACTGAGCAGTGAAAGAACAATTAAACGCCAAGACAAAAATCGCGCACTGGTTCACTTGTTACACAGAGAGGCGCAAAGAAAAGCTCTCTGAGGCCTCCGTGCCTCCTCTGTGCAGCTCTGTGTAACATCGGGATGTCACTTTGGAAACGCTTGCCCCATTCATCGATCTTGAAACTGCGGTGGCCTCTTCTCAAGAAAAGCGCTGACTCCCTCACGGGCATCCTCAGAACCTGCTAATTCACCAAACTCGTCCGCCTCAATCTTGAGACCCTCTTCAATGGTTGCCTCCAGGCCCTCAGTAATGGCCCACAGGGCGGCAGCGATGGGGATACTGGATTTGGAGGCGATCTTGTGGGCCAACTCTTGCGCCTCCTCAAGCACCGTATCGTGCTCCACCACTTTGTTGACCAGGCCCAACCGGAGGGCCTCCTGCGCGGTGATCATGTCCCCGGTGAGGATCAGTTCGATGGCCTTGCTCTTGTTCGTGAGGCGAGGCAGTCGCTGCGTGCCCCCCCATCCGGGAATGATGCCCAGATTGATCTCGGGCTGCCCAAGTTTTGCCTTATCGGAGCAAATCCGCATGTGGCATGACATGGCCAACTCCATCCCGCCGCCCAGGCAGAAGCCATTGATAGCGGCAATGATCGGCTTGGCGGCCCGCTCGATCTTGAGAAAGAGCGCCTGCCCGCGAGTAGCAGTCTCTTTCAATCCATCAGGCTGCTCCAGTGCTGCCTTGATCTCTGGAATGTCTGCCCCGGCGATAAAGGCTCTGCTTCCGCCGCCGGTGATGATGATGACCTTGACTCCATCATCCGCCAGCAGCGCGTCCACCGCCTGTTCCAACTCTGCCACCACTTGCGCGTTGAAAGAGTTGACCGGCGGATGATCCACCCTCAATACCGCGACTCTATCTTTGATCTCGACCTGGATATTTTGCCAATCTCCCACAGTCTCGCTCCTTTCATTCATAAATTTGCACGTTCGTTCATTCGCGGCTTTGTAATCCCTGAAGAACTGTTTCTAGAGCCGCCTGGTAAAGCGGTTCAAGCTCCAGCCCCACCATCTCGCGCCGCAACGGATGCTTCATCAAATCCAGTACCCCATTCAGCGTTGCCCACAGGATGCTGGCGGCGGGCCGGACGTCACAGCAATGGAATAACCCCTCGTCAATACCCTGCTGAATCGCCATTCCCACCCAATCCAACCCTTTCAGACTGGCGGATAGCACCTCTTGATAAACCGACGGTTCGACCGAATCCTGAAAACGACCGCGATCCGTCGCCGTCAACAGCCGGAAGTAATCGGGCTTCTCCTCAAAGAAACTCAGATAGGCCCGGCTCAACCGCCGCAGCCGCTCATCGGCCGAAAGAGTTTTTGCTGCCGCATAAGCGTCTTCCAAATTCTCGACCAGTTCGTTCAACCCCTCCAAAAGCAAAAGAGCAAGGATAGTCTCCTTGCTCTCAAAATACAGGTATACGGTTCCCTTGCTGACTTTCGCCCGCCCGGCCACATCGTCCACGGTAGCGCGGTAAAAACCATTCTCAAAGAAAACCTCACGGGCTGCCTGGAGAATAGATTGCCGTCGTTCTTCTTTTTCCCGTCCGTGACGCGCTCTGGTTGGCACGCCCCCCCCTTTACGCCAACTTACAGTCGCTAACTGACTGCTAGTCAATATACACCCAAAAGTTGATGCTGTCAATAGCTGTGAAACTGGTGATTACCCACATGTCTGTAGCCCTTTCCAGGCTCGACAATTTCACCACAGAGACACGGAGAACACAGAGTTTTAGAGTCTACTTTTGTTTTTCTCTGTGCCCTCCGTGCCTCTATGGTAAGATGTGGGTAATCACCAACCGCCGCGCACGTGTGACGACAGAAACGCCAATTTCTGCGTGACCGCTACATCATCAGGGGAATCGTAGCCGCGATTTCATAAGGTCCACGCGCCGGTGACCTGGCCGCCTTCCCAGTGCACCCACTCTGCCGTCGAGGAGGCCGTCAAAGTCGCTATTCGGCTCAATGGGATTGGTACCGAAAGCAAACTT
>DUEK01000154.1 GCA_011192155.1 Thermoflexia bacterium | reverse complement strand
GGCTACACCCCCAAGCAAACAGACAAGGTCTGATGAAAAAAACAAAAGTTTCTCTTTGCTACCAGACACTTTTGCCAGGCTCTTGATTACACAGAGATTCGCGGAGAATTCAGAGACACCCAGAGGTTTCTTGAGAGAACTTGCCAATGTGAAACAGTTCCTTCGCCAAACGATCCGATTTTCAGCATCTCAGTGCATCTCTGTGTCTTCTCTGTGTTCTCCGTGTAACTAATTTTGATGCCTCTGAAAAAGTGTCCGGTAATAAAGATTTCTCAAGGTGTAAAGATGACACAAGAGATTGACACCCTGCTCAATTCCTACCACGCCGCAACACTGTGGGAAATGGCGCGCGCCGCCGGCCTGGAAGTGAAACAGGGAAGCAAAAAACTGGGTAAAAGAGACCTGCTCCCCAAGATGCGGGCCGAGTTCTTTACCGAGGCGCGGGTGCGCGCCTCTTGGGAGAAATTGAACAAGCGCGAGCGAGAGGTATTGAACCGGTTATTGCTGCGCGGGGGAACGGTTGCCAAGAGAATCTTTCAGCGCGAGATCGTCCGGGCCGGCCTGGCGACAAAAGCGCCGGAACTGGAGAAACCCAAGCGACCTCGTTACTACCACCACTCCGGCGTCCCGTACGATAGAGACGTTTACGTCGGAGAACCCAGCCGCGCGCGCTCGCGCATCTTTGAAGACATCATCGCCCGCCTCACTTTTCAGGGATTGGTCTTTAGCAAGGGTACGCCCTTGACCTCTGGTAAAACCCCCTACAAGATACAATTCCACCCCGCCTCCACCATCTACGTCCCCGACTTTGTCCGGCGCTACCTGCCAAAGCCGGAGCCAATCCCCGCGCCCCTCGCCAGTTGGCAGCCAGAACGGGTGGAATCTGGCGCGCCGGCGGTTCTGCTGCGCGACCTGTACATCTATTGGGACATTGTGCGCCGCAACCAGGTTAACCTCATCAAGAGCGGTCTCGTCGGCAAGCGTTGGCTCAAGGTGATCAACAGATTCCTGCTGTCGCCCGACCCCCTTCTCAAAGATGCAATGCGCGAGAACGAAACCGGGCGGCTTTACCTCCTGCGCCGGTTATTGGAGATGTGCAAACTGGTGCGCGTGCACAGAGGGTTGTTGCGCCCGGTCGAAAAAGACCCTCTGCGCGTGCCCGAGTTCTGGGGCAAAAGTCAAATTGAACAATTGAACATCTGCCTGCAAGCCTTTCTCCGGCTGGATGTGCAAGATGAGATGGGAAGCGAAGCCAACCGCTATGGCCCACGCTACCGGCACGCCCGGCAAGTGATACTCGACGTGCTGAAAAAACTGCCGCCCAATGCATGGTTAGAGATCGAGGATCTAGTAGAACAGATCCAGGCCCAGGACTTGGACTTTATGTTCGCCGAGCACAGCAAGGTCGAGAGTCACCGGAGCAACCACTACTACAGTTACTCCTATGGCTACTATTACGGGGACACCAAAACGCTACTAGAAACACTCGAGCGGCTAGAGATCGAGTTCGTGAACAACTGGTTGGCCGGCTTTTTACACCAAACCGGCGTGGTAGAACTGGGCTATGACGGAGACGCTCTGATAGGATTTCGCCTGACCCCATCCGGGCGAGCTATACTGGGACTAAAGTCAGTGAAACAGCCCCAGGACGAGACGGGCAAACTCGTCATTCAGCCCAACTTTCAACTGCTGGCGCTGGGGCCGGTCAGCCTGGCGCTGCTGGCCCAACTGGACCTGTTCGCCGACCGAGAACGGGCCGACCTGGGCGCGTTCGAGTACCGGCTCTCACGGGAATCGGTTTACCAGGCGCAGCAACTTGGCATGGGTGTGGCCGACGTGCTCCGCTTCTTGGAACAACACTGTGCTACCGGCCTGCCCCAGAACGTGCGCCGCTCACTGGAAGAGTGGGCCGCCTCCCACGAGCGCATTGTCTTCCGCACCGGCGTCAACCTGCTGCAAGCGGCCGACGCTGACCTGATGGCATCGCTGGCGGACGACTCGCGCACCGGCAAGCACCTGGCCCGGCCCGTGACGGCGGATGTATCGCTGCTCAAAAAGGGTCGCCAGAAGCGATTGATCGCAGCGTTGGTGGAACAGGGACTCTTTCCGGCCGTATCCGGCGCACAGCCAGAAGCCGCCGACCGCAGCGTCATCGTCGCCGAGGACGGAACCATCCACCCCATCCACGCCGTCCCCAGCCTGAACCTGCGCGGGCGGCTCTCCCGGCTGGCCGAGGAGCGGGATAATAGAGTATGGATGCTCACGCCCGCGTCCGTCCGCCGGGCCGGCGGGAGCAAGAACAAGGTGCTGCGTCTGCTGGAGGAATTGGGCAAACTTCACCGGGGCCCGCTCCCGACCGAATTGACCAGGCGACTCAAAGCCTGGGGCAGCTACTATGGCAGCGCCGCCGCCGAGACGCTCACGTTGGTCGAGTTCCGCGACCAGGCCGCCCTGGATGAATTGATAACCCACCCCGATCTACAACCGTACCTGACCCCATTTCCGACCGCAGACCGGGCGCTGGCCGTCGTCCCGGCCGAAAAACTGCCGCAGGTGAAAGAAATCCTGGGACAATTCGGCGTGCAAGTCAAAGAGGGATTATAGTAACGTGGACAGTCACACTCGCCAAATCGCCGCCCAACTGAACCTGCGGCCCGAACAAGTCGCGGCCACGGTCGAGCTGCTCGACGCGGGCAACACCCTGCCCTTTATCGCCCGCTACCGCAAAGAGGTCACCGGCGGGCTGGACGAGGAGCAGATTCGCCAATTGAGCGCGCTGCTCACCAAGCTGCGCAAGCTGGACGAGCGGCGTCAGACTGTTATCGCCACCATCGAGGGACAAGGCCAGCTCACGCCCGAATTGCGCCAGCAATTGCTCGCAGCGGACACACTCGCGACGCTGGAAGACCTGTACCGGCCCTACAAACCCAGGCGTCGCACCCGCGCCAGCGTGGCCCGCGAGAAGGGCTTGCAAGGTTTGGCCGACCTCATCCTGGAGCAAGTCAAAACAGAACAAAGCCTCGCCGAAATCGCCGCCCTCTTCCTCTCAAACAAAGCACCAACCGTGGAGGAAGCGCTGGCCGGCGCGCGCGACATTGTCGCCGAGACCATCAGCGACCACGCCGAGGTCAGAAGCGCCGTCCGCGAGAAGGCGTTCCGCTGGGGCGCGCTCTGCACTGAAAAGATAAAAAAGGCCGATGACCAGCGCGCCACCTACCGGCTCTACTATGATTTCGAGTTGCGGGTCAATCGGCTGCGCCCCCACCAAATCCTGGCGATCAATCGCGGCGAGGCGGAAAAGGTGCTGCGGGTGCGCGTCGAGGTTCCAGAACGGGACTGGCAGGCCGTCATCAACTCCCGCTTCCGCCCCGACCGCGATTCCCCCCTGGCCGACCAACTCGTGCTGGCCGCGGACGACGCCGCCCAACGGCTACTGCTTCCCGCCATCGAGCGGGACACGCGCCGCGCACTCACCGAGCAGGCCGAAACTCACGCCATCTCCGTCTTCGCCGCTAACCTGCGCGCGCTCCTCAACCGTCCCCCGCTGGCAGGCCACACCGTGCTGGGAATTGACCCCGGCTTTCGCACCGGCTGCAAAGTCGCCGTCGTAGATCCCACCGGTAAGGTGCTGGACACGACCGCGATCTACCCACACGCGCCGCAAAAGCAGTGGCAGGCGGCTCTTGATATCCTCTCGTCACTCGTCGCCCGGCATGCCGTTACGCTGATCGTCATCGGCAACGGCACCGCCTCCCGCGAGAGTGAGCAACTCATCGCTGAACTGATCCGCGCCCCAATACCCAATTCCCCAATACCCAACCCCCAATACCTCATCGTCAGCGAGGCCGGGGCCAGCGTCTACAGCGCCAGCAAACTAGCCCGCGCCGAGTTGCCCGCTATGGACGTCAGTATGCGCGGCGCGGTCTCTATCGCCCGGCGAGTGCAGGATCCACTGGCCGAGCTGGTGAAAATCACCCCCCAGTCCATCGGCGTGGGAATGTACCAGCACGACGTTGACCAGGCTCAACTTGCAAAAGCGGCGGCAGACGCGGTGGAGAGCGTGGTGAACAGCGTGGGCGTGGATCTGAACACGGCCTCTCCCGCGCTCCTGACCTACGTCGCCGGCATCGGCCCCAAACTGGCGGCCCGTATCGTGGCCCACCGCGACGAGAACGGGCCGTTCCTCAACCGGCGAGCGCTCAAGCGCGTGCCAGGCCTGGGACCCAAGACCTTTGAACAAGCGGCCGGTTTCCTGCGCGTCCTCGGCGGCGATGATCCGCTGGACGGCAGCGCCATCCACCCCGAAAGCTACCCCGTCGCCAAAGCCCTGCTGGCGCGCGCCGGACTGACCGCCCAGGCGAAACCGTCCGAGCGCGAGGCCGGACTGGCCGCGTTGCGGGAGCGTCAATCTCTGGACGCGCTAGCCGTCGAGCTAGGCGCGGGCGTCCTCACTTTGAGCGACATCCTCGAACAATTGATCCGTCCTGGCCGCGACCCGCGCGCGAGCCTGCCCGCCCCCATCCTGCGCAGCGACGTGTTGACGATGGACGACCTGCGACCAGGCATGCGGCTTAAAGGCACCGTGCAGAACGTGGTGGACTTTGGCGCGTTCGTGGACGTGGGCGTCAAGCAAGACGGCCTGCTGCACCGCAGTAAGATGCCGGCGGGCATCCAGTTGAGGGCAGGCAATGTGATTGACGTCAAGATCGTACGGGTGGAACCCGAGCGGGGCCGCATCGGACTAGAATTGGCGTCGGTGGCAGTTTGAGGTATAATACCCCATCGGACGGCTTTTTCCAAAACAAGCCTATCTCGCCAAAGACAATCTCACAAACCAGGCAGGAGATAATCACAATCAATGCAAGCTCTAGAATACGTAAGGACAAATCAGACCAAGTTCCAGGCAGAACTGGAAGAATTCCTGAGCATCGCCAGCATCAGCACGCAGCCGGAACACAAGTCTGACATCAGCTATGCGGCGACGTGGCTGCGGGATAGGCTGTTGATCGCCGGGTTTCCCAAAGTGGACGTTATGCCCACACCAGGCCACCCCGTGGTTTACGCCGAGTGGCTGCCTGCCGGAGACGACGCTCCCACGATCCTCATCTACGGGCACTATGACGTGCAGCCCCCCGACCCGCTGGAAGAATGGAACACCCCGCCATTCGAGCCGACCATCGTGGGCTACGACATCTTTGCCCGTGGCGCGGCGGACGATAAAGGACAGTTGTACGTTCACGTAAAAGCAATAGAAGCGTTCAAGGAGACGGCGGGCGCGCCGCCCATCAACGTCAAGTGCATCTTTGAGGGCGAGGAAGAGTGCGGCAGTCCCAACCTGGAACCTTTTGTTCGCGAGAACGCAGACCTTTTGGCCGCAGACGTGGCCGTGATCTCTGATACGCACATCTTGGGCAAGGAGATGCCCTCCATCGTCTATGCGCTGCGCGGGCTGACCTACGTCGAAGTCGAGGTAACAGGCCCCGACCACGACCTGCACTCCGGTTCCTACGGAGGCGCGGTGCACAATCCCATTCACGCGCTCTGTGAGATGATCGTTAGTTTGCAAGATGAGGACGGGCGCATCACCATTCCCGGCTTTTACGACAACGTGCAGGAACTGGAGACTGAGGAGCGCGCAGAACTGGCAAAGGCTCCCTTCGAGCGGGAGAAATGGCTGCGCGAAGCGGGCGTGAGTACCGACTGGGGCGAGAGCGCGTACACCATCGTCGAACGGACGACGGCCCGGCCCACGCTGGACGTCAACGGTATCTGGGGCGGGTACATTCAGCCAGGCGCAAAGACAGTGCTGCCCAGCAAGGCATTTGCCAAAATTTCGATGCGTCTGGTGCCCAATCAGGACCCGGTCGAGATCACGCAACTCGTTCAGGACTATCTGGTCGAAATCGCGCCGCCCGCGGTCACCGTCAAAGTGCGCGACCTGCACGACGGCGAGTGCGCCATCGTCCGCCGCGATAGCCCCGCGATGCAGGCTGCTTTCCGCGCCTACACCGAGGTCTTTGGCAAGCAACCCATCTTTGTCCGCGAGGGTGGTTCAATCCCCGTCGTCGCCACATTTCAAAGAGTGCTGGGGATCGAGACAGTTTTGATGGGCTTTGGGCTGCCCGATGACCGGTTGCACTCTCCCAACGAGAAATTCCACCTGCCCAACTTTTACAAGGGGATCGAGACGGCCATCCACTTTATGCGTTTCCTGGCGAAACCCTAAAGGTTTCAGAAAACCTTTAGGGTTCAAGTTACCCCCTACACGTCAAAGTAGAGTTCCATCTCATAAGGGTGTGGGCGGTTGCGCACTTGGTAGTATTCCTCGTCCATCTTGAAGGCGATCCAGCGCTCAAGCAAATCCTCACTAAAGACATCCCCCGCCAGCAAAAAGTCGTGATCGTCCGCCAGCGCGTCCAGCGCTTCCTTGAGCGACACGGGCAGCGACAGGATGGTCGCCCGCTGTTCATCCGTCCAGGAGAAAATATCGGCGTCTATGGGGCCAAAGCCGGTCTCGGTAGGGTCAATCCGACGGCGGATGCCATCCAGCCCGGCCAGGAGCTGCGCCGCCAGCGCCAGGTAGACGTTGCAGGCAGCGTCGGGCGGGCGGAACTCGATGCGCACTTGGTCAGGTTGAGTGGCATAGCGCGGGATGCGCACGGCCGCGCTGCGGTTGCCGACGGAGAAGAAGGCATTGACCGGCGCCTCAAAACCTGGTACGAGCCGCCGGTAGGAATTGGTGCTGGGGCTGGTCAGCCCCAACAGCGCCGGCCCGTGGAAGAGAAGCCCCCCGACATAGTGCAGGGCCGTCTGGCTCAACAGGCCATAGCCGGCAGGGTCATAGAACACATTTTGCCCACCCTTGAACAAATGCTGGTGAAAGTGCATCCCCGACCCGGCCTCCCCATAGAGCGGTTTGGGCATAAAGGTGGTAGTCTGGTCGCGCCGGTGAGCCACCATCTTGGTGACGTACTTGACGATCATGGTCGTATCACCGGCCTCCATCAGCCCCATCAGGGGCGTCTCAATCTCGCATTGGCCTGGCCCGCCTACCTCGTGATGATGATATTTGACCGGCACCCCCATCTCCTGGAGGCGCAGGGACATCTCAGCACGCAGGTTGTAGAGCGTATCCTTGGGCGGGATAGCGTGATAGCCGCCGTGAAGCGGGATATAGTGGCCGTGTCCCCCCGCGCCGCTGTGCCAGGCGGCCTCGCCTGATTCGACGTTGTAGCCGGAACGGTTCATCTCGTTCTCATAGGCCACGCTGTCAAAGACGTAAAACTCGAACTCTGGCCCCCACAGGCTGCGGTCGGCGACGCCGCTTTCGACCAGGTGCTCCTCGGCGCGGAGAGCAATGTTGCGCGGATCGTTGGGAAAGATAGCCTTTGTATCCGCCTCCAACGTGGCGCAGATAAAGCTGAGAGTGGGCGCATCCCAGAAAGGGTCGGCAAAGCCGGTGGCAAGATCGGGGACCAACACCATGTCGCCGGCCTTGACCGACTTGAGGCCCACGGCGGAGCCATCAAAGCCAACGCCATCCTCCATCAACGCCGGGGTGAACTGGCTCTGGGGGATCGTGAGGTGTCGCCAGCGCCCTCCCAGGTCAGCGAACTTGAGGTCAATCATCTGCACATTGTTCTCTTCCACGTAACGTCGCGCTTCCTCAAATGTGGTAAACATTGCGCTCCTTTGTTTGCAAGTTCGCAAATCTGCAAGTGGCAGAAGTTTAGCTATCGCTGTGCGAGCGCCATTGGCAGCGCTCCCGCTTGGAGCAAAAGTCGCAGGTGACAGCATCGGGTCGCATCTCTGGTCCCAGTCCGACGACGAAAGAGAGGGACTTGCGCGGCAACATGAGACAACTATCGGTCAGTTGGACATTGATTTCTTCAGCAGGGAGCAGCCCAAAAAGCACGCGCTGTTGCCAAATCTCCCACCCCTCCTGTCCAGGCTCAGCGCGCATGCCGATCCTCAATCCACGCGTCTCGGCCTCCTCGCGCACCCGCTCGCCGATCAGCCGAGCCACCAACCCCACAGCGCCGATACCGGCCCCATCCAACGCCATCGCCCGCACCGGTTCCTCCGCAAAGAGCGTAGACACCCGCTCGTCCACCTCCGGCCCGACGGTGCACACGGCCAGCGCAACCTCCGCGGCCCCTGCCAGCGCGCGGGCGACCAGCGGCCCCTCGAAAACGGCGCCGCCGTCAAAACCGGCGCTGCCATCCAACGTCACTCGTTGGTGTTCAAACTCGCGCACGGGCAAGACTGTGTACAGCGCGGCCGGGACGAGCAACGACTGCGCCTCGTCGAGCACGTCTCGCGCCATCGCGAAAAGCCCTGGGCGGGCGCGGGCTGGGTCAATACCCTGCCCGCGCAAGACGTGCTCCACCTCAAGCGGGAGTGAGAAATCTGTGACGACAGATACGCTCATTGGGTATCTCCTGTCTCAATCTCGTCCCCTTCGACGACGAGCAGCAGCAAGAAAAAGGCCGCTCCTCCCTCGGCCAGCGAGTTCATCCCCTCGACTTTGCCCAAGTAATCATCAGGAGCGCCGCGCTTGTGGCGGTAGATGCGGCCATTCGACTTTATCTCGGCCACGTACCGGTCCGGGCCATGACGGTGACTATAGACCTTGCCATCGTCCAGGCGCACCCGGCCCAGGTACTCGTCCGGCCCGCGCCGGTGGCGATAGACCTTGCCGCTATCCAGTTCCACCCGGCCCAGATACTCGTCCGGCCCGCGCCGGTGTCGATAGGCTTTGCCGTTTTCCGGCTCGACCCGTCCCAGGTACTCGTCTGGCGCGCCGGGTTTGTGACGATATACTTTCCCCATCAATGTTCTCCTTTCAAAGTCAGAAAACTCTGGTTTCTCCAAGTCATCAATCATCCATCCCCTCTAGCCACACCTCCACCACTCGCCCCACTCGCTCCAGGCTCTCGGCGCTCACCTTGTCGCGGGTGTCTTGCGTGGTGTGCCAATAGGGATAGTCAAAGTCAATAATGTCCACGGCGGGGATGCCCTGCTGGGCAAAAGGAACGTGGTCGTCGTACATCGCCCAGCGGTACTGGGAGATGAACGTGTCGGTGTAGGCCAAGGTTGCGCCGATCTCCCACAGGCGCTCCTGCAGCGCCGGGTCCGAGTTGCGCTCCAGGAACAACTGCTGGTCGGCATCCCCTATCATATCCACGACGACGACCGCCTCTGGCATAATTTCCAGATGGGTCGCCATGTAGCTGGAACCGACGCACCACTCCCAGCCATCCAGGCGGCCATTATCTTCAGCGTCGAAAAAGGCCAACCAGACCTGCTGCTGCAACTTGTCCCGGTCCAGCGCGCGGGCCAGTTCCAGCAGCACCGCCACGCCGGAGGCGCCATCGTTGGCTCCCATCACGGGGACGCTGGGGTTCTCCTCGTCGGCGCTGCGGCGGGTGTCATAATGAGCGCCCAGCACGATCACCGGTCCCTCCCCCACCCGCCCAACGATGTTACGCACGGGCACATCGTGGTAGGTGAACTCTTCCGTCTCGACCGTCCAGCCCTGCTCCTCCAGGTAGGAGATGATGTAATCGCCGGTGGCCCAGCCGGCGTCCGAGCCGGTGGGACGAAAGCCCAGGTCGCATTGCGCCTCGACGTGGGCATAGGCCGCCGCGCCATCGAAAACTAATGACTCAGGTTTGCCGCACGCCGCGAGCAATAGCGCAAGGATGCAAGAGGCAAGGAGCAAGGAGGCAAAAGGGTGTTGCGAGTTACGTGATTGGCGCATAGTTTGATGTAACCTCCAAAAAGATCGGTCAAGTTTGGGATTTGGAAATTGGAAATTGGGATTTGAGATTTGACATCGCCCGCTCAGCGTAGGCTTGATATCGCTTCTGCTTGTTGCGCACCGGCGGCGAGAGGGGCGGCATCAGGCCAAAGTTGGCCTTCATCGGCTGGAATGATTTTGGTTCGGCGTGACTCGCATAGTGGCACAACGCCCCCAACATCGTTGCGCGCGGCAACACCAACGGCTCCTGTCCCAGCACAGAACGGGCAACATTGACGCCGGCCACCCACCCACTGCCCACACTGCCCACGTACCCCTCCACGCCCGTGATCTGCCCAGCGAAAAAGAGGCCCGGCCGGGCGCGGAACTCCATCGTCGCTTCCAGGAACAGCGGCGCGTTGATAAAGGTATTGCGGTGCATGTGCCCAAAGCGCACAAACTCGGCCCGCTCCAATCCCGGAATAAGGCGGAATACCCGCTCCTGCTCGCCGTAGCGCAGGTTGGTCTGAAAACCGACCAGGTTGTAGAGCGTCCCGGCCAGATTATCCTGCCGCAACTGCACTACTGCATAAGGACGCTTCCCGGTGCGTGGATCGGTCAACCCAACCGGGCGGAGCGGCCCAAAGGCCAACGTGTCTCGCCCCCGCGCCGCCATCACCTCCACCGCCAAGCAGCCCTCGAAGAAGCGATCCGGCTCCTGCTCGAATTCGTGCAGCGGTATGCGTTCTGCCGCCCCCAACTCTTTCACAAAGCGGACGTACTCCTCCTCCGTCAGTGGACAGTTGATATAGTCAGCGTCTCCCTTGCCGTAGCGGGAAGCGCGAAAGGCGACGGACATGTCAACTGAATCGGCGGCCACGATGGGGGCCAGCGCGTCGTAAAAGTAGAGGTGTTCCTGGCCAGTCAGCGCGGCAATGGCCTCCGCGAGAGGGTCGGAGGTGAGAGGGCCGGTGGAGATGACGGCCGGCCCTGCGGGAATCGCCGTCGCCTCTTCGCGCACGACGCTGATGCGCGGGTGAGCCTCGACGCGGCGCGTCACCTCAGCGGCGAACAGTTCCCGGTCCACCGCCAGCGCGCCGCCGGCCGGTACACGCGCCCGGTCGGCGCAGGCCAGCACCAGTGAACGCAAGTAGCGCAGTTCGTTCTTCAAAAGCCCTGCCGCCCGGTCGGGCAGGTCCGAACCTAAACTATTGGAGCAGACCAGTTCGGCCAGCCAGTCGCTGACGTGGGCGGGCGTCGTCTTGTGCGGGCGCATCTCGTACAAAGTCACACACACACCCCGCTCGGCCGCTTGCCAGGCGGCCTCGCTCCCGGCCAACCCCCCGCCAACTATGGTGATGACAGTGGACATTGCAATCTCCTTCGCGCACTATTCTACCACAGACGCAAGAAATGTTCCATTGTTGTTTCAATCACAACAGTTAAACCATCCCCTCGCAGAGTTGCGTCTTTGGCGAAAATTGATACAATTACACGTAAACTCGGCGACCCTTTAATGAGCCACTCTCCGTGAGCTAAATCCTATGCCAATAACAAAAAACCAAACCAATACGACAGAGAAAATTCTGGTCATAGACGACGACGTAATCTTGCTAAAGCTAATACGTCGCTCGCTCGAACCCCTGGGATTCTCCATATTCACGGCGACCAGTGGAGAAGAAGGGCTGAAACTCTTCCCGCAACTCGCACCCGACCTGGTGATTCTAGACATTATGATGCCAGGCATGGATGGCTGGGAAGTCTGCCGACGGTTGCGCCAGACCTCAGCCGTACCCGTCATTTTCCTGACCGCGTTGGACTCTGTGAACGACGTCGTGCAAGGGCTGATAGGCGGGGCCGATGATTATCTGGCAAAACCATTCAAGATAGACGAGTTAGGAGCCAGGGTGACCGCTCAACTCCGCCGGGCTCGCATGTCTCATGAACAGCCGGACATTCTACGCTTTGGAAACGGCGACCTGATCATCAATCGCGCCGAGCAGACGATATTCGCTCGCGGTAAAGAAATATCCCTCAGCCCAATCGAATACAATCTACTCCTATTTATGGCCGAACGAGCCGGACGCATAATTTCCACACAAATACTCTTTGACTCCATCTGGGGTTCTATGGCAGACACAGGCTCTGAGGGCGTCAAATGGTATATCTGGCGTCTGCGACAAAAGATCGAAGCCGATCCCTCAGCCCCCCAGTTTATCCTCACTGAGCGGGGCAAAGGGTATCGCTTCTCTCCACAATAATACCGTCGCCCCCGCTGCTCGAACCCAATTCAAGCAGTTTCCCTCCTCATTCACAAACCACATTCAAACCAATCTTGCTATCTTACAAACCCGATCCAAACCTTCACATAGTATAATAGTATCAGAAAAGTAACAAATTTTTTAAGTTTATTTTGATTGATGGGCGGGTTTAGGAGGCAAGAGCAATGAAGTCCAAATTTCGTTTTATTTCCCTAGTTGGAATCATCCTTTGGTTGGCGCTCTCCACATCCATCGCTTGGGCCGGTGGAGAGACAGGCACAGTCGTCGGTTGGTTTCCCGGCACAACCGCCAAGGGCACACTCAATGGCGAGTCTTTTAGCGGGTATGCGCTTACCATTCACATGGAACTCGCCGGCGGCGACACCGTGCCCGTCTTTTGCACCGACATACCCCATCACGTCAATAAAGGGAATGACTTTGTGGCCAGCGACGAGGAAATGGACTGCCGGGTCAAGTGGCTGCTGCTCCATTATCCGCCCCGCTTTGATAGCTACACGCCCTGGCCCGACGGCGCCCCCGGCGCACTAGATGACATTGACCAGGAAATGGCCGCCCGCCAGTCGGCGGTCTGGCATTTCTCCGATGGTATGCAGCCGGACAAGGGCACGGCAATCGGCGCGCGGGCGTGGAACATCATCGACGCCGTTCCCGATGACGCCTGCGCCGCCGACGCGCCCAACGTCGCCATCACGCCGGCCAGCGCAGCTAACCCGGTTGGGGACAGCCAAACCTACACCGTCACCGTCACTCAGGGCGGAGATCCGGTGGCCGGCCAAAAAGTCAACCTGACCAGTAACAATGGCTCCCTCTCCACAGAGCAGGTCACGACCGACGCTAACGGTCAGGCCGCCTTTGGCCTGACAATGGGGATGGCGGGCGCCGCCCAGGTCGAAGCCTCAACCACACTATCCCTACCCATCGGCACGATCTTTATAGGAGTAGACTCCAATAGGCAAAAGCTAGTGCTGGGCGAAGAAAGCGCCGGTTTGGTCTATGGCCAAGCTACTGGTACGTGGACTGCCAACGGCAGCGTCACCACTCTCAGCTTTGACGACTATAACATGAACGGCCAGCACGATGAAGGCGAGCCGTTGCTTGAGGGCTGGCAAATCAAACTCTATCAAAACAGCAGCCTGATAACCTCTGGAACCTCAGACAGCAATGGCGAGGTCACGTTTGAGGGACTGAACGGCGATTATACCGTTGTTCAGGTACAAAAGGACGGCTGGCATCCCTCGACCCTCACTTCCCAGGACGTGACGATCCAAAACGACGTACAAACGTTGAACTTTGGCCAGATCAAACTGCCCGTGATCGTCGGTCAAAAGTTCAATGACGCCAACAGCAACGGCGAATGGGATACGGAAGAGACCGGTCTGGCGGGTTGGGAGCTACAATTGTTCCGCGAGGACGGTTCAACCATGGTAGGTATGAAGGGCAAGACAGACACCGCAGGTAACATCGTCTTTAGCTCTGATCCCAACCGTGACCCACCCGACCTGCTGCCGGGCACATATTACGTCCAAGAGACTCTGCCGGCTGATGGAAGCTGGCTGCCAACCGACGGCATATCCAAGACCGTCACGATCGGCTCCGACGACATCGTAGCAGTCGCAATCGGGAACGTCAGTTCAGCCCAGTGCCAGATCTATGCCGTTCACGACGAGGGCGCTGATGACTCTCAACTCTTCACCCTGGCGTTCGAGACGCTCACAGCCAAAGCGCTGGGGCCGGAGTACAAGGACTATGACGTAGAAGGGCTAGACTTTCACCCTGAAACTCGCCAGCTCTTTGCCAGCACAGGGCGCGACAACAAGGCCGATAGCGAGCTTTACCTGGTCAACCCGACGACTGGGGAACTACTGCTCGTCGGCGTGATCCAGGATACCGAAGGAAACGCTTTCCGCGAGGTCTCCTCGCTGGCGTTCCGGCCCGATGGGACACTGTGGGGCTTTGCCCGCAAGGGCGATTCCAGCCGCCGCGGGATCATCCAGATTGACCCCCATACGGCTATCGCCACGCTGGTCGAACAGAGCAGCTTG
>DUEK01000153.1 GCA_011192155.1 Thermoflexia bacterium | reverse complement strand
GTGTCCAGATTCGCTTCAAGCCACCGTAATCTCTCCTCCCCTGTGTTCCAGTGTCTTGCCCTCCCACAACTGAACCTACCCCCTTGCCCATCCAGTCGGCTTGAGATGCTCCCCGCTGGATATAATCTTGCACGCCTCAGTCTCAATCATCTCCCCCTTTTCATCACTCCTTATCCCGCTAACGCCCTATCACTGGTCCGCGTATTCTTCATTGCTGAATACGGCAAGTTGTCATTGCTTTCTTTTGATGGTATAATAATCGTGAGGTTGGCGACTGTTGTTGCATAACCTCGGGCAGAATGAAATGAATGAATTACCACCTCCTCTTTCCGCAGAAAGGAAGAGACATACGGCAAACGCCGGGACCTCTCGCACGCGCCCCATTTTCCTACGCCTCGTGACTTGGTGTGTGGTCATGGTCTGGCGCACGTGCGTGGACTGGCGCGCCAAACGCCCCTTTTTGACCCGCGCCACCGCCCATCTCAGCATCATCGTTCTCACCCTGGTCGCCATTGCTCTGAGCGGCGTGGGGCTTCCATCGCCACGAGCCGCCCTGGGAGAAGCATCCAACGGTAACATCGCGCCTGTTTTTAACCTGGCCGCCTCAGAGCCACAGGCAACACCGCCGCCCGTCTTGCCTCCATCCACCAATTGGTCTATCGGATCCGAGGCCGACGTGGTGGCCCGCTTGCCCATACCCCACACGACCATTCCAGAGCGAGTGCGGGCGCAGGTCACCGCCTACGTCGTCCAGGCGGGCGATACTATCTATGATATTGCTGCCCAGTTTGGCCTGTCACCAGATACGATCGTTTGGA
This sequence comes from Thermoflexia bacterium, assembly GCA_011192155.1. Lineage (GTDB taxonomy): Bacteria > Chloroflexota > Anaerolineae > B4-G1 > B4-G1 > B4-G1. The sequence goes on along the minus strand of DUEK01000153.1, from coordinate 6,171 downwards.
GCAATCGTGAGGGCATCAACGACGCTCCCTGGCTCATCCAGCCGGGTCTTGAGCTTTTCATTCTCCCCGTAGACGGTGTGTATCATACCGCTCTCGCCGGAGAGAGCGTGGCAAGCATTGCGGGCGCGTACGAGGTTGAACCCACTGCTTTGTACAACGAGTGGAACGGGCTTGAGGATGGAGAACAGCCGCACGAGGGACAATTGCTCGTCGTGCCGGGCGGCGAGGGAGAGCAAGTGGATTGGACGCCGCCGCCTCTATACCCAAGCCCTGGGCCGGCCGGGCTTAGTTATGGAATTTGCAGAGGGACGGCGGTTTCCGGCCCCGGCGGCAACGGTTGGTTCACCTATCCCACGGGCAGTTCCCGTGTCTCGGGATGGTATTTTCACGACCCGCGCAACCCGACACACATCGGGCTGGACTATGCCTGCAGGATGGGCGATCCTCTGTATGCTGCGGATAACGGCGTCGTGACCATCGCGGGATGGAATGGCGGGTACGGCATTTTGATCGAGGTCAATCACGGCAATGGCTTTGTTACCCGCTATGGGCACTTTAGCGAACTGGCCGTAGGGTGCGGTCAATCGGTCTATCAAGGCTCTTTGCTGGGCTATTGCGGCAGTACGGGCTGGTCTAGTGGCGCTCACCTTCACTTTGAGATTCGTCATCAGGGCACACCACAAGACCCGCAAGCCTATTTACCCTGAAGGGAAACGATGCGACTAAAACAGCGTAATGCTGCACTACCAACCACTACGCAGAAACGTTCTCTATCCGCGCGCCGTTGGTTCGAGAAAGTCTTCCCGCACGCGTTTGCCTGGTTGGCAACCACGGTCTACTGGATGGTCGGCGACTGGCGCGGCTGGATGCCGTTGTTCACACGCGCGAGCGCGCATTTAGCCGTCGTCGCTGTGGCACTCGCGGCCATCGCGTTGAGCGGTGTGGAATGGCCCGCCCAAGCCGCCTCTGATTTCCCCGCGCCTGTCCTATCCGCCTCCGCCGAGAATGAAAAGAATGGAAACCAAGCGACAACCGCATTGGCCGGGGTCAACAGTCATAACGGGGCGGTTTTCCTGAATGGTAACAACGGGGCCGGCGGCGGAGGGGCCATCACCCGTCTGGCTCAACCTGGCACCATTATTCCTGAACGCCCGCGCCTTGGCGTTATCACTTATACCATCCAGGCCGGAGATACGGTCCAGGCCATCGCCGATCTCTTTCACCTGGAACCCACGACGGTTATGTGGGCCAACCCTGCCGTCGAAGATGCCCCCGACCTGTTGCGGATTGGTCAGGAAATAACCATTCTACCAATTGACGGAGTCTACCACGAGGTCGCCGCGGATGACACACTGGAATCCATCGCTGAGAAGTACAAAGTAGAGCCTGCGGAGATCGTTGCCTGCGAGTACAATCTTTTCGAATCTGCCGACCAACCGATCGAGGAGGGCGCGTACCTCATTGTGCCAGGGGGTGAAAAGCCCTACATACCCAAAGTGGTCACTTCATACGTCGGATCTGTACCGGAGGGCGCCCGTGGCACAGGGCTGTTCCAATGGCCCGTGCTAGGCCGGATCACCCAGGGGTACTGGTACGGTCACCGGGCGATTGACATTGGCGCCCCCACCGGCAGCGCGGTAATGGCAACCGATGGCGGGTTCGTCAGCTTTGCCGGCTGGACAGACGTGGGCTATGGCTACCTGATCGTGATTGATCACGCCAATGGCTTTGCTACCTACTATGCTCACTTGAGCAACATGTACATCTTTGAGGGGCAGGCGATCGAGCGCGGGCAGGTCATTGGCGCGGTGGGGAACACGGGCAATTCTACAGGGCCACACCTGCACTTTGAGGTGCGTTACTATGGGGCGCAACAGAACCCACGAGCGTATTTGCCGTAGAATCGGCCGGTCTAAAAAACGGGCAAGGAGTCCTCACCCTGCTGGTGAGGACTCCTTTTTACCACCTATTTGGCGTATTCCTCCGCCCGTATCTCGCGGATCACCGTCACCTTGATCTGCCCTGGATATTCCATGCTCTCCTCAAGTTTCTTGGCAATGCCTTTGGAGAGTTGGATAGTTGCCAGATCATCAATCTCGTTGGGCTTGACGATGATGCGAATTTCGCGCCCGGCCTGGATGGCATAAGATTCCGCCACTCCATCGAAAGAGTTGGCGATATCTTCCAGAGCGTGGATGCGCTTGAGATAAAACTCGAGGCTCTCGCGCCGCGCTCCTGGTCGCGCCCCCGAGATGGCGTCGGCGGCTTCGACGATGATTTCCTCGATCGAGGTCTGCTCCACTTCGTGGTGGTGAGCCGCGACACAGCGCACCACTCGCTCCGGCACGCCGCGACGCTGGCATATCTCGGCCCCGATGGCCGCGTGTGTTCCCTCCGTCTCAAAGTCTATCGCTTTACCAATATCGTGTAGCAACCCGCCGGCGCGGGCGATGCTGACGTCGGCGCCCAACTCCGCCGCAATTATGGCCGCCAGCTTGGCAGTTTCTATAGAATGAGAATGTTGGTTCTGCCCGTAACTGGTGCGGAATTTGAGCCGGCCTAGCAGTTTGACTATTTCGGGGTGTAACCCTGAAACACCAGCCTCGTAGACCGCTCGCTCCCCCTCCTCGCGGATGATGCGCTCGACTTCTTTCCGGCTGTTCTTGACTATCTTTTCGATGCGCGCCGGATGGATGCGCCCATCTACCACCAGCCGTTCCATCGCTCGCCGGGCGATCTCGCGGCGCACGGGATCAAAGCAAGAGATGGTGATGGCCTCGGGCGTGTCATCCACCACGACGTCCGCCCCGACAGCCATTTCAAAAGCGCGTATGTTGCGCCCCCCACGGCCAATGATGCGCCCCTTCATATCGTCGGAAGGCAGCGGCACAGTAGAGACTGTCAACTCGGCCACCTGTTCACTCGCTATACGCTGAATGGCGTAGGTGACGATCTTGCGCGCGCGCGCGTCGGCCTCCTCTTCGGCCTCGGTCTCTACTTGGCGAATCACCCGCGCCATATCCTGCCGGCAATCTCCCGCGACCACCTCCAAGAGTTCCTGCTTGGCCTCCTCGCGGCTCAATTCGGCGATCCGTTCCAACGCCGCCATCTGCTCTTTTTGCGCCCGCTCTATCTCGTTACGTTGCCTATCCAGGGTGCTTTGACGTTTATTGAGGCTCTGGCGCCGCTGTTCCAACTTTTCCTGACCATGATCCAGTTTCTCGCGCCGCTGTTGCAACCGTTCTTCCTCCCGTCTCAGGCTTGCTCGACGACGTTCTAATTCCTGCTCCGCCGCGTTCCGAACCTTGAGCGCCTCGTCCCTGGCGGCCAGTACAGTCTCGCTGGCTTCTTTTTCTGCCTGCTGTAACTGTTGCTCAGCTTGCTGTTGCTGCTTTTTGATATCGACCTGGACGACGTAGCGCCGGAGCAGGAAACCAACACCGAACCCTACTGCTGATGCCAGAATTGCTATTATTATCATAGTCGGCCCGTTAATCATTATCATTTTCCTCACTTTCGACGTCAGATAGATGCTCGCAGCACACTGCCTCCGACATTTCAGCCACCAGTGGTTCAATCACCGCATAGGAAAAACCTCGACGTGTCATGTACCCCTTGAGCTTGCGACAGAAATCACCGATCTCCAGGTGCGCCAAACGGCGCGCGCCTGCCTCTGCTGCCTGCCGGGCGGATGATTCTTCGTCAAAGTCTTCCAGCACTTGAGCAATGATAGAAGCGGCGACCCCTTTTTGTCCTAGTTCGTAGCGCAACGCGCGAGCGCCTCGGGGGTTGAATTGCAGCCGATTCTCTACCCAGTAACGGGCAAATTCCAGATCGTTCAACAGATCGGCCCGTGTCAACCGTTCAACCGCTGCCTCGACGATCTCGTCATCCACCTTTTTCCTACGCAAGTTGCGGCGCACCTCGGCCTCGCTGCGAGGGCGATATGAAAGAAAGTTGAGCGCGCGTTCGCAGGCTCGCTCAACCTGGTCATACTCTTGCAGGCGGGCGATGTCATCGTCGCTCAACGCCTGCCCCACTCGAAGAGCGACCGCCTTGATAGCGGTCAGCCCAAAGGCAAACTGGTCGTCGAGATATACGTTGACCCGATCCTGATTGCGCTTTTGAAAGCGCAGCGCCGTGATCGTTCCTGCCATTCGCCCAAGTTACCCCAAAAATAAAAAAAAGCCGTGGCTCGAACAGCCACGGCTCACGCTGACGCACAATCGTCAGCATTGATCTCGGAATGGAATCAACACCCTTTAGCGGGCAAGGGCGGGATTATAGACCTTCTCGGTCAAACCCCAGGCGCAATCGCCTTGCTATGGTGGATACAGTCCCCTGGCTAGTTACACTTTCAATAATCGCAAGTCTCGTCCAGACCATCGTCCCGCAACTTGGCCTCTATGCAGAGCGGCAAATGGGAAAAGCATCTCACATCTCGAACAGATTCCTGGCAAAACAATTACGCGCATTGGAGAAGGACTAGATTCTATCATCCGGCGCTTTCACGCGAGAACGCCGGCGTTTGAGATCAAACCGTGACTAATTCTAGTTTGGGGCAACCACGAGGGTTTGCCCCCACATTTTAATTGGCCTCGTCCGCTGTCTCCTCGACGGCTAACGCGGCCACAGACTCTACTTCCTCTACTTTGGGAGGGGCAAGCATTTCACGGACGGCGGCCTCGACCTGATCGGCGACATCGGGGTGCTCGCGCAGGAATTGCTTGGCGTTCTCTCGACCCTGCGCCAGGCTCTCTCCATCGCGATAGTAGTACGATCCCCGCTTCTCTATCACCTCTAGCTCCACCGCCATGTCCAGCAAGTCTCCCGCTTTGCTGATCCCTTCGTTGTACATGATGTCGAACTCGGCCACCCGGAACGGCGGCGCGATTTTGTTCTTTGTCACCCGCACCCGCGTTCGGTTGCCGATCACTTCCCCCTTGTCCTTGATGGACTGAATGCGCCGAATGTCCAGGCGCACCGAGGCGTAGAATTTTAGCGCCCGCCCGCCGGAGGTGGTTATCGGGCTGCCGAACATGACGCCGATCTTTTCCCGCAACTGGTTTGTAAAGAGCAGCGCCGTGTTCGATTGCTTGATGGCTCCGCTCAACTTGCGCAGCGCCTGGCTCATCAGGCGGGCCTGGAGGCCGGGGTGTGAAGCGCCCATCTCTCCCTCGATCTCGGCGCGAGGCACCAGTGCGGCCACCGAGTCCACCACGATTATGTCTACCGCGCCGGAGCGGATGAGCGTCTCGGCGATCTCTAACGCCTGCTCGCCGGTATCGGGTTGGGAAATGAGCATCTCGTCCACGTCCACGCCGCACAGTTGGGCGTAGACAGGGTCAAGGGCGTGCTCCATGTCAATAAAAGCCGCTGTGCCGCCGCGCTTTTGCGCTTCGGCGACGATGTGCTGAGCCAGGGTGGTCTTGCCCGATCCTTCCGGCCCGTATACTTCGGTGACGCGGCCACACGGGATGCCGCCCGCGCCGAGCGCGCGGTCGAGCGCCAGAGCGCCGGTGGGGATGGTCTCAATCTCCAGATGGGTTGCTTCGCCCAACCGCATCACGGTGCCCTCACCGAACCGTTTGGTCAGGTTTGCCAGCGCCACGTCCAGCGCTTTTTCGCGTCCGCCTTTTGCCATTGTTGTGTACTCCTATTTTGATTAACTCGACAAAGTGTACACCAAATGCAACAAAAAGGCAAATTGACTTGACCTATATCCAGCAATGTGCTAAAGTAAAATTCGATGAGTAAACAAGCGCGGAGAGCGCGCCCAGAAGATCGGTCAGCTATCAAAGAACTCGCTCAGGGAGCACATCGCTCCTTGTCCCTGCTGCGGCAGTGGGAGGAATGTCTCGGCGACGATTTGTTCATCCTGCTAGAGCGCGAGGGGGCCGTGACCGGCGCGCTCCTCGCCTGGCCCGACGAATCCCCCGTGGCGTGGATGCGGCTGGCCGCTCTGGCCGATGGGCAGGACATTGCAGAGTGGCTCGACCTGACGCTGCCCCTCGTTCTAGAAGGATTGCGCCGCCGTGGGACGCGGTCGCTGGCCTGGATGGATTACGATGGCTGGGCGGGCCTGCCCCTCGAGGCGCGGGGGTTTGAGCGGTTGACTGACGTGATCGCGCTTGTAAAGTTCGGCCGCGCCCTGCCAGACGTGAGTGGCGC
>DUEK01000152.1 GCA_011192155.1 Thermoflexia bacterium | reverse complement strand
TGCTCATCACCTCGGTCGCTTCGGCTCTGCTGGATAACGTCACCACCATGCTGCTGATGACACCTATGACAATCCAAATCGCCATCGCGCTGGGCGTCAATCCGCTGACGCTGCTGATCCCAGAGGTGCTGGCCTCCAACATCGGCGGCATCAGCACCCTCATTGGCACGCCGACCAACATCCTCATCGGCTCGTATGCGGGGCTTGCTTTCACTGATTTTTTGACCAACCTGACGCCGGGCGTACTGCTGGCTCAGATTGCCCTGACCGTTTACGTTCTCGTTCGCTACAGGGCGCAGTTCCTGGGAGGAGAGAGCGGGCTATCGGAGGCATTGCTGAACCGGCTGCGCGAGAGCGGGCGCATCACTCAACCGGTCAAGTTGCGCCAGTCGGGCATCATCTTTGGCGTAATGTTGATCTTTTTCATCGTGGGCGAGAGCATCCACCTGGCGCCGGCAGTGACCGCCACCATCGGCGCGGTGGCGATGCTGCTGTGGGTTTCGCCCGATATTGAGAGTATGCTCAAGGTGGTGGATTGGACAACGCTGATGTTCTTTATCTCACTCTTCATCGTCGTCGGCGCCATCCAGGAAGTGGGCCTCATCAGCATCATCGCCGCTGCCATCAGCCGGATGGTGGGCGGCAACTTGACGGCGGCGATCCTGGTGCTGGTCTGGTCGGCAGCCTTCCTCTCCGGCATCATCGCCAACATCCCTTTCACGGCCGCCATGCTGCCGGTGGTCGGCTTTCTCACGCGGACGATCCCCGGCGCGTCGAACCAGGTCTTGTTCTACGCCCTCTCCATCGGCGCGGCCATGGGCGGGAATAGCTCGCTCATCGGCGCTTCGGCCAACCTGGTGGCAGCCGGCATCGCCGAACGGGCCGGTTATCGCATCACCTACAAGGAATTCTTCAAAGCCGGTATGCCGGCAATGATCATCACCGTAGCGATTGGGACAGCGTGGTTGTTCATTCGATTCTAGAAACCAGGTTTTTTTGGAAAAACCTGGTTTCTGAGACAAACAAGGAGGCGACATGGGAAAAATACTGTGCGCGACGCGCGGAGGCGAGGTCAGTTACCGCACCCAAGACGCGACCATCGCTCTGGCCCAGGAGCGCGGTGACGAAATACTGTTCCTGTACGTAGTGGATATCCAGTTCCTACAAAAGACAGCGCACGCCGTCCGCCCCGACGTGGTAACGGCCGAAATGGAAAAGATGGGCGAGTTCCTGCTGGCCATGGCCCAGGAACGGGCACAGAAACAGAACGTGACAGCGGATTACATCTTACGTCACGGCGACATACGAAAAGAATTGACGGCTGCCGCCGGTGAACTGAACATCGACCTGGTCGTGTTGGGCAAGCCAACCGGCGAGGAAAGCACCTTTGCCCTGGCGGGCCTGGAAGCATTCGCAGCCCAGATTGAGAGCGAGACGGGAACGGAAACACGCATCATCTAGTACAAGTTTGCAAGGGGATCCTGTCTCGGGTGTAAAAAGTTGGGTGCAAGGGTTTTGTGATTCTGCCTTTGCGCCTTGTGCGTACTTTGTGGTGCATAGGCAACCTACTGCGAACAGACACAAATTACTCAAGTACCAGGGCGGCAGCGATCCGCTCAATCGCTGCCTGTAGGTTCTCCATCGAGTTGGCAAAGCACAGTCTCAGATAGCCCTCTCCCTCAGCACCGAACGCCGTGCCGGGCAGCACGGCAACCCCGGCTTTTTCGAGCAAATAATCGGCCAGCCAATCAGACGCGCGGCCGAACGCGGATATGTTCGGGAACGCATAGAACGCCCCCTGCGGCGTGCGACACTGGACGCCCGGTATCTCGTTCAGACCAGCCACGAGCGCGTCTCTCCTGCGTTGATACTCGGCCACGACCACCTCGGCCTGTTCCTGCGGCCCGGTCAGTGCCTCCACGCCCGCGTACTGGGTGAACGTGGCCGTGCAGCCGATAGAGTGCGTCAGCAGCAAGCTCACCCGTTCGGCGAGTGGTTCCGGCATAATGCCAAAACCAAGCCGCCAACCGGTCATGGCGTAGGTCTTGGAGAAACCGTCGCAGATCACGGTGCGCTCGCGCATACCGGGCAGCACGGCAACGCTGGGCGCTGGCACGCCGTCAAAGACGAGCCGGGTATAGATCTCGTCAGAGAGCACCCAGGCGTCGCGCCGCCGGGCCGCAGCGGCAATGTGCTCTAGCGCCGTCGTCGAGAGTACGCCTCCGGTGGGATTGCTGGGCGAGTTCAGGATGATCAAGCGGGTGCGGTCGCTCACCGACCTATCAAAAGCCTCCAGATCGAACGAGAAATCCTCCTCCTCGCACAGAGGGACGGGCACTGGGACGCCGCCAGCCACACCGATCATGGCCGCATAGGTAGGAAATCCGGGGTCCGGGTAGATCACCTCGTCGCCTGGGCGGACGAGCGCCAGTGTGGGGAAAAACAGAGCCGGTTTCGCGCCAGGGCCAACGACTACCTGAGACGGCCGCACCTCAATTCCCCTGCGCCGCCCAGCATCCTCAGCGATGGCCTCGCGCAAGGCCGGGACGCCGGCCGGTGGGTTGTAGCGAGTATGGTCTTCTTGGATAGCCCGAAGGCCCGCCTGCGTCACGTTTTCAAAGGTAGATACGTCCGGCTGGCCGATCTCCAGGTGGATGATCTCTCGGCCCTCGGCTTCTAGTGCCCGAGCGCGATCCAGCATGTGGTAAGCCGCCCCAGCCCCCCAGGGGTCTTCTTTCAGAAAGAAACAGGCGCGAGCTGTTTCTTGGTAGGGAGAGCGTTTCAAGAAACTGGAGCGTCAGCCAGGCCTCGAATGGCTGCATGATCGCGCCGACGAACTCGGTCGTGTTCCAGCGGATGTCCTCGACCAGCGCCTTCGGCCCGACGATGGAGCCGCCGAGCACGCTACCGTTGCCGCACAAGAATTTGGTGATGGATAACAGGATAATGTCTGCGCCCAGCTCCAGCGGCTTTTGCAGCGCGGCGGTCGCGGTGGTGTTATCCACCAGCAGAGGGACGCCGCGGGCGTGCGCGACGTCGGCCACGGCGGCGATATCGGTGACGAATAGCGTGGGGTTGCTGGGCGTCTCGACCCACACCAGGCGGGTTCGCGCGTTGATCTCCCTATCCCAAGACTGGGAATCGGCGGGGTCTTGGACAAAGTCAACTACCACCACCAAAGGTGGTGGCTTGCAATGATGCACCTGGAAGGTGCGATCCTACTTGCCTAATCAATCGAGATGCCTAATCGAACAGCTTGCCCTGTATGGCTTCCAGTTGCTTCTCTT
>DUEK01000151.1 GCA_011192155.1 Thermoflexia bacterium | reverse complement strand
TACGACGAAGCGATGGTCTGCAAGGAGTCGGGCGAGTCGAAAGTGATCCTCTTTAACGCCAGCGGTCACGGTCTCTTGGACCTGGCGGCCTACGACGCCTTCCACCGGGAGGAGCTACCGGATTATGAGCTTGAGCAAGAGAAGATCAAGCAGGCGCTGGTAGAACTCCCCCAGGTCTAGCGCCAGGCGAACACGCATCACGAAAAATGAGTAGATGAGGGAATACACCCTCGTCTACTCACTTGCCACTTCTGTGTACAATTTGAAGCGGGGGTAGGGAGTAAGCGGCTACTTTTGGGTTCTTTGCTCGAATATCTCAAGCCACTCTTCGACTTGCTCTGCCGAGAGATGCGCGTTCTTCTCTCCATCACCCGCCGGAGGCGGCGCGCTCAACTGAGTCGCGAATTCCTCCGACCGCATCACGCGCGCTCCTCTGGCCTTTACCGCCGCGATGACCTCGCTATCCGACGTGATCACCGTCAGGCCACGGGGGTCGCGCGCCCGGCGGACGCGCTCGCGCAGGATACCGTCGGCCGTGTGTCTGCCGGAAGCAAAGACGACCTCCACGCCTCCGCCGGAAAGCTCAGAGCGCCCGCCCGGCAGTCCGTGGTCAAACACCACTGTGATGTGCTTGCGCGTGCGGGCGCGATAAGCCCGTAGCCACGATACCAGTTTAGCTTCGTCGTTGGGATCATCCAGGCGCAGGCCGGGCAATCTCCCCCGGCCAATGAGATTGTGTCCGTCAATTAGCAAAGGCATATGAACTCGGTTCCAATGGACAAGTGACCAACAGAGAATCAGTTTTCCGCACGTCATTCGCCATTTTGGGGCAATGATAGTATATTATCCTCATTGTAGCACAGACCTGACCAACAGCCAATCTGTAAGAGCAGTCACGAAGAAGGGAAATGATATTTGAGGGCAGTTCAAGGATATTTGGATTATTCGCCGCTGTGGCCATGGCGATTTGCTTAATGGCAGTTGCTTGCTCTCCCACGCTGCAAGACGCGTCACAGAGCGCGACTGAAATGGCAGGGGTGGAGCCCACGCCGACAAGCATTTGGTTTGGACTGTTGCAACGAACACCGTACCCATACACTACGCCACTTCCATCGGCCGTCCCTACAGCCCTGGACGGCACCTACACCAAGTTCGATCCCAGGCCAGGCAAGCGCGCCCCGTGCAGGCGTTGTCCGCCTTACCCCCCTGAGGGCGGAATATGGCGCTTGAGCCTGAACAAGGGCATTTTTAGGGTATACCACAACGGCACAGGGTGGGGCACTTTGGGATCATTCGCTGTATCGGGGGATCGGATCGAGTTCTTTAATGACCCACACTGCTTTCAGGACGTCGGAATCTATACGTGGGAATTGCAAGATGGCAAGCTGTTGCTAGAGGCCGTGAGAGACGATTGCGGGGTTGACTTGAGATTGCGGAGTTTTACAGAGTATCCGTGGGGAAGCTGTCAGCCGCCCTCGACAGAAGCAGCCATTACCAATCATTGGCCGTCCCCGGCCGGCTGTGACGGGATATGGACTACTTTGGAGGAGTGAAAGTATGCGTAAGATAGAGGCACTGGACGAGCGAGATGGATCACTGCGTCTGCCCTGGCCAACTTGACTAATCGCGCAAGTTGCGCTATCCTTACCACGCTTGGGGGTGGTTGGGGCCCGGTGGCTTCCCCGGTCTTCAAAATCGGTGGCGGGTCGCGCAGAGCGGGCCGCGGTGGGTTCGACTCCCATCCACTCCCGCCTCTTGGATTGGCGTAACTGGTGGTCTCTGGCGGAAACGATCGCAAAAAGAGACCACCAGTTATGCTTTATGCAGCATCCACACCCTCGGCCATTTCTTGCAAACTGTTCTTCAGGCGTGTCAACAGATCGTCTAGTTGGACAATTTCGGCGCTTTCCAGGCAGGCCCACGGGGCGAAAAAGTAGCTGTCAGTTGCGTCTTCAGCCTGCTGGCGTAAACCCCGCCCCGCCTCTGTGATCCGATAACCATCCGGCGTCTCCTCTACCCAACCGCGATTTGCGAGACCCACCAACACTTTTGCATAGGCCTCGGCAGAATGGCCCCGGAAGGGTAGTTTTTCGACCAATTCCTCGGCGGTGCTGGCCTCGCCGCGCCAGATAAAGGTGAGCGCTTCCCAGGCGTGACCGTTGACGTCGTATGGTTTCCAGGCAGCGATGTGGGCGTCGTCGCGGAAACGGAGCAGATCGGTCAGGTACTGATCGGTCTTGACAGGGCCAGACGCGCCCTCGCCGGGGTCGGTCCAGCGGCTGTAGGCCAGCGCCCACTTTTTCTCCGGTTCTGGGATCTCCAAAGTCGCTTCGACGAGACGGTAGAGCAGGCGGTTGAGTTGGTCCATCTCGCCGGCAGGGAGGGGTTCGATTGTGTCCAGGCCCTGGTGCGCGGCCTCGAAAATATTCTCGACTGCTTTGCGCCCCAGGTCTGTGAGCCGATAAGTGTCCTCTCCCACTCTCTCGAGCAGTTCTAGCCGCGCGAGTTCTTCCAATGCCTCTACGAATCGTTTCGGTGCGCTGTAAGGAAACATGGCGTGGTAACGCTCGGCCGTAAAGGGTTGCGGATCGCTGCCGCGCGCCAGGCTCAAGCCAAACCAGTTGTCGGGAGCACCCGAATTCTGGATAGCCGCTTGCATTGCATCGCGATAAAAGGGTGCAAAGGTTCGCATCGTCTCTTCTGCGAGAGTCCATAACTGTTTTTTGTCAATCATGATTTTCTCCTTTTCTCAGGCAGATCATTCTTCTACCCGCTCTATCTTGAACACCACTGGCCTGTAACCATCTGTGCAACAGGCGATGGCTGTGCCCGGCTGCTCAACCCAGGGCGTCAGGTCGCCTCCGTTTATGACGACCCCGATGTATCCCCGGATGGCTGCCCAGGCCGACCTGCAGAACCCCTCGGGGGGTGCCCCCCAACTGTCTGTGACGAACTCTTGCCCCTCTTTGAAATTCTGACAGGGAAACAGGTCGCGGGTTTTGTACTCATCCCCCATATACTCGTCAATGAGGTCACGGTTGACCATTCTTTTCAGTACGGTGATCTTGCACTTGCGCATCTCGAAACCTCTTATGGAAAGGGCTTGGCCTATATTTCGCATCCTGACGCAGCCTATTTGTGCCTTTTTCAAAAAGCGGGGAAATAAACCAGGTTTTTTCAGAAAAAACCTGGTTTCTCACTAGCCCAGACGGCGAATCTGCCCAAATTGGGTTTGGAAGAACAAAGTGTCAAGCCCCAAATCAAGCTGTCCAGAGGTGCGGAAAATAGGCTTAGGACTGCTCATTCAAAGTCAACGTGAGAACGCCCTCATTCGCCCACGCAGACCCATATCCAGAATATGGGAAACTCCAGCCCTTTTTTCTGCCGACATCGGTGACCAGTAGATCCACTCTCAACCGGTCGCCACATTCACCAGTTAGCTCTTGGGCCCACGCAAATCCATACCCCCGATATGGGAAACTCGATCTTTTCTCCCTGCCGACTTTGTTGGCCGTCAAGGTAAGCGGATTTCCTCCGACGTGTCCCTCCATTCTCTTGGTCCACGCATATCCATGTCCCTGGTATGGAAAGCTCCACTTTTTCTCCCTGCCGACTCTGGTGGTCGTCAAGTCAACCACGTTACCTTTCAGGTCGCCTTGCATCCTCTTAGCCCACGCAAATTTGTATCCCAGATACGGGAAACCCCCTTTCCGCCTCATACCAACGTCTGTGGTTGAAAGATCAATTTTCAGTTGACCACCATTTTCTCTTATCAGGTCAACCAGCGCCTCGTAGGAAATGGATTCATCCGCCGCTTCTGGAATAGGTGGCAATTCTTCAACCAGAGAAATATGGCAGTCAGGGCACTTATCAGCCCATCCCACGAACTCGCATCTGCATTGGGGACAAAACATTTTTACCTCCTATTAGTTACGTCAGGCAGGAGCGGCAACCTCGGCCGTTCGAGCCATCTTGTCCACAGCCCGCTCGGTCCGACGCCGCAGCAGAACGAACGCCGCCGCTCCGGTCAGGCACAACAACCCGGCGCCGTACCACACCAAACGCGGGTCGGCGTTATCCATGATCAACCCAGCCAGGAGCGGCCCCACGGCCGACGGAATTGACCAGCCAAAGCCCCAGATCGCCATGTAGCG
>DUEK01000150.1 GCA_011192155.1 Thermoflexia bacterium | reverse complement strand
GTAGGAGAGGCAGGCGACGTGCGGCTCCACGCATCCGGCCCCGATCACCTCGCAGGCCTTGTCGGCGGCGGCGGCGATGAGGGGCAACCCCGCCGGGATGCCGGTCTCCGAGGCGGCCTGGGGGGTGATTTCGCCCAGCATCTCTGTTGGCGTGACCAGTTCGGGCAGCAGTCGCTCGTCCATCGGCAGCGCCCGCCACTTCCAGTCCGACTTTTTCGCCCAGGCCAGCCGCTTGTAGTCAAAGGGCATGTACCCCACCTGGCAGCCCACGCTATCCGCCAGGCGGCCCACCAATCTGTAGGTCAGATAGCCAGAGAGATACAGATACTTGTGCGTGCGCTCCCAAATTTCCGGCTGGGACGTACGCAGCCAGTTAGCCTCCGCTTCCGCCTGGAGGTAGGCAGAGGTCTCGGTCATTCCGCTCAAGCGAAAGGCCAGCCCCCATAGCCCGCCAACCGGTTTCAGCCCCTCAGTGCGGCGCTGATCTAGCCAGATGATGGCCGGGCGCAGAGGCTCGCCGCGCTCGTCCACGTTGACCACGGTCGCCCGCTGGGTGGTGAGGGCCACGCCCGCTATGGCCTCCTTGGCGATGGGAGACACCCGCCAGAGTTGCTGGCAGGCGGCACAGAGGTTCTCCCAGAAATAGGTGGGGTGCTGCTCGGCCCAGCCGGGCTGCTCAGAAAAGTATGGCTCGATGGGTACGCGCACCTTGTGGATCAGGTTGCCGCGCAGGTCAAAGACGAGCGCGCGCACCGATTGGGTGCCGCAGTCAATGGCGAGAACGTGGTCTTGGGACATCGCTCAGAGCAGAGGGTCAAAACTCGCGCCACAGCTCTTCGACGCTCACCTCTGCAGAGCTACGGGCCTGGAGTTTCAACAGTTCGCGGTAGCCCTGCTGCAGGCCGGCCTTCATCGCTGCCGCTTTTTCGGGATAGCGAGCTGTAAATGCAGCGACGAGCACGGTTATCATAGCAGCCAGTCCCGTGAAAGAGGGTGCGTGTACCTGCGTGGGGCCGGGGCAGATAATAACAGTCTCTGCCGCCAGAGCCGCCGCCGTGATCGGAGAGGCGCTAAAGGCCAGCGTCTTGGCCTCGCGCTGGCGCGCAAAGCTGATGACGTCTGCCACTTCCAGGTCCATCCCGGTGAACGAAAACACCACCACCACATCCTCAGCGCCGGCCCTATTGAGGTTCGCCGCAGCGCCCAACGGATCAGGCGCGATGGATATGGCAGGCAGGCCAATCTCTCTCAAGGAAAAAGCGCAGAGGGCGGCCAGATGGGCGCAAGCCCCCTGCCCCAGAACCCAGATGCGCTGTGCGCCCAGGAGCGCAGGAAGAACAGTGTTGGCCTGCTCCGTCAAGCGGGCCTGCGCCAACGACAGATTGTTCCGCTCGTTCTCCAGGAGGTTACGGAAGAGACCCGCATCGTCGGGAGTGTCCAGGGCGGTGGTGTATGACGCCATCAGTTCCGCCTTGATAACCCGCTGTATCTCCTTGACAAGCTCCCGGAAACCCGAATAGCCGAGATGCTGGGCAAAGCGGACGACGGTGGCCGCGTCCACCCCCATCATGTGGGCCACCTCCGTGGCAGTCATGAAAGCGATATCCAACGGTTGCTGCAAGATGAAATCGGCGAGCTTGCGGAAGCTGGGGGTCAGGTCTTTGTAATTAGCCTGTATCCTTTCTCTGAACATCTCAACACCTCCCTATCCATCAGGTTGCCTGATTCTACGAACTTTTCAGCAACAATTGAGCAAACCACGCTTTACTTTATTATTTTACAGGATACCCAACAGAATTGCAACTCGCACAAAAAAAGATCTCCGAGGTTTCGGCCGACCGCAGCGGTCGGACAACCTCAAAGGTCTGGCTGACCAGCCCGGCCGGCGAGTTCTAGGCCGTAGCCGTGGCTGCGCGCTGCCGAGCGTGCAGCCGTACGATGGCTTTGGTGATCTCGGCAGCGATAGCGGGCGCCAACAGCAGCGGCAGAACGACAGCCCATTCCCGCGCCCCCAACCGTACTGTATCAAAGATGGAACGGAAGAAGGGAATGTAAATCACACCCAGCAAGAGAACGACTGAAAGCAGCACGGCATATTGCATATACTTATTGCTAAAGACTCCCAAGCGCAATAATGAGACGCGCTCCGAGCGAGCAGTGTAGGCGCGCAGCAATTCAGAGGCCGAAAGCGTGATAAAGGCCATTGTCCGGGCAAGCGCAAGGTTGGAGGGGTTCCATTTCAAACCAACGTAATAAGCCGCCAGCACGACCGCAGTGATAACGACCGTCTGTACGGTCATGCCGACGACCATCAAGCGATTGATGATTGGCTCGTTCACCGGACGCGGCGGCTGCTCCATGATATCTGGATCGCCCTTCTCCAATCCCAGCGCCAGCGCAGGCGCTCCATCGGTGAGCAGGTTGAGCCACAGCAATTGAATGGCGGTCAGTGGCGACTTGGAACCAAACAGTGTAGCCAGGAAAATGATCATAATCTCGGCCAGGTTGCAAGAGAGCAAATAGTAGACAAACTTGCGGATGTTGGAATAGATGACGCGCCCTTCCTCGACGGCCGAGACGATGGAGGCATAGTTGTCGTCGGTGAGCACCATATCGGCCGTCTCCTTGGAGACGTCAGTGCCGGTGATACCCATCGCCACGCCAATGGACGCCCGCTTGAGGGCCGGGGCGTCGTTGACGCCATCGCCTGTCATAGCGACCACGTGGCCGCGTGCTTTGAGCGCCTCGACGATGCGCACCTTGTGCTGGGGAGAGACGCGGGCGAAAACGTCCACATCTTTGATGCGCTCGGCCAGTTGTTCGTCGGAGAGATCGTTCAACTCTGCGCCGGTGAGCACTCCACTGCCAGGCCGCCACAGGCCAACCTCCTGGGCGATGGCGCGAGCGGTATCGGGATAGTCGCCCGTGATCATCACAGTGCGAATGCCCGCCTGCCGCGCTTTCTCCACCGCCGGTCTAACCTCCGGCCGGGCCGGGTCAGTCATCGCCACCAGGCCGAGCAATACCAATTCTTTCTCAATCTCGCTGGCGTCCGGCTGGTCAGGGAGTTGATCCAGGGAATGCTGGGCCACGGCCAGTACGCGCAGCCCATCCTGCCCCAAATCACGGACGACGTTCTCGATGTGATTGCGCCGCCCCGGTGTGAGCTCCGCTTCCGCCCCCTCCTCTAAAATCGCGCCGCAGAGGGGCAGCAGGACGTCGGGCGCTCCCTTGACATAGGCAATATATGCAGAGCCGTCATCTATACGATGGATGGTGCTCATACGCTTGCGCTCGCTATCAAAGGGGATTTCAGCCACGCGGGGCTGCCGCTTTTCCACCTCATCGCGCCACAGGCCGGCCTTGGCCGCAACTACCACCAGCGCCCCCTCCGTCGGGTCGCCCACCATATGGTAGCGCT
>DUEK01000015.1 GCA_011192155.1 Thermoflexia bacterium | reverse complement strand
AGGTTCGAACCATCGCGGAAAGCGCGCATCTCCCAATGCAGGTGGCTGTTGAATCCCTGATCGTAGACGACAGCGATGATTTGCCCGCGCGCCACCGGCTGCCCCTCCCGCACCTGCACGCTGGAAACGTGCCAGTAGACCGAGTAGACGGCGCTCCCTTCGGCTTCGCTCAGGGCAGGGCCAGCGGCCAGCCGGTGCTCGACGATGATGATGTACCCATCGGCGCCGGCGTCCAGGGTGTAGATGACCACCCCGTCGGCCACGGCGTGAACCGGATCGTGCGTGGCCCCTCCCCAGGCAGTCTGCCCGGCCCCGTCCAGCGCAAACAGGTCTATGCCGGCGTGGTAGAGCTGGCTGAAGGGGACGCCGCCGCCGCCCGCGTCGCGGAAGCAATTGGAGCGGTCGCCGAAGGCCGGGTTATGCACGCCGTAGCGAGTGTTGGGGAGTGGGCCGTAGGATGCGGCCGGCAACAGGGGAAAGTCGAACCCGGCGGCGACGGGCGGCGTGGGCCAGGGGGTGTAGGGCGGCGCAGGAGGAAAGGAGGGCAGCGGCGGCGGAATCAGCCCGCTGAGATAACGGTTCCACACATAGGGCGCGGCGGTCAGGCATATGACACCCATAGCGATGAACATCACCACCAAGACGCGCCGGCAACCGCTCTCTCGTTGCACGCCGTTACTTGTACTCCTCGCGCAGGGGGTACCAGGCGTCGAGGGCAACGGTCGGCTCGTCGAGGACGACGGCCCCGTGGGGTGCATCGGGTGGGCAGCAGACGCCGTCGCCGGCCCGCAGCACGCGCGTCTCGCCTTTTAGCGTGAACTCCATCGCTCCCTGCACCACATAGGTGATCTGCTCGTGGGGATGGTCGTGCATCGGGATCACCTTCCCCGGCTCAAAGTGGAAAAAGGTCATCATCACATTATCCAAATAGACCGCCCGGCGCATAACGCCCGGCAGCATCTCGGTCGCGGGTAATTCATTGACGGTGAAAAAAGACATTGTCTATCCTCCTGGTCTGTGATTCAGTGGCTCGTCCTACCACCTACTATTCGCTCAACTCTAGCAACGCCAGCGCAGCAGGTACCATATCAGCCACGCTGGGCTGGCGGTCGCCCTCACTGGCGCAGCGGTCGCTGACCACGCCCGCGACCATCTCTCGCAGCCGCGCAATTTGGTCGGGGGAGCCGCTGGGGCGGGCAAAGGTTAGCACGGCCTCGGATTCAGCCAGTAGCAGCCCGCCGTGTACGCCCGTCGTCGGCCCACCAAAGTAGAACCCCTCACGCCCGTTGGCCACCAGGATCAGATCGCCCGTCAGTGCCGATGCGGCCAGCCGGATGCGGTTGACGGGATCGGCATAGTCCAGTTCGGGATGGGCGGTCAGATAGTCACCCAAGGGCTGCGTCCGTCCATCGCCCAGATAGGCGCGGTACTCCGCCTGCCAGCCCTCACGCTCGGCGTCCCGTATCAAAATCAGATCCAGGCTGCCCTGGAGCGATTCTTCGTACTTGCCGCCCTCGTTCATCTGGCGAAAGGCCTCGGCCGCCGGCAGCACGTCCTCCGCGTAACGGGGCGGGTCGGCCCAGCGAGCGGCCCGGTGCTGCAAATAGACGTGGGCCAGGCCGCCGTTGAGTCCCATCACGGCGTCGCAGGCGGGATCCTCGCCGGGAACGTCGTGTACGTCCAGCCCCAACGCCGCAAAGAGGTGGCCCAGCTCCCGATCAAAGGGAAAACCCAGGCGGATAGAGTGACGGTCGTCGGGCGCGACCTCGATCTGGCCGTGGTCGCTCACCAGCACAAAGAGCGCGCCCGCCAGCATCCCGCGCGCTTCCAGCGCGTCCAACAGCCGGCCGAGTTGGGGATCGATCACGTCGCGCAGGTAGGCGGGTTGGCTGGCCGGGCCGTTGACGTGGCTGTGATGATCGAGCCCCATAAAGTAAGCGGTGAGCACGTCGGGGCGGGTTCCGGTGTCCAGGTGCGCGATCAGGCAGTCGAGCATACGGCCGTCGTACTGGCCCGCCTCCAATC
The DNA here is from genome assembly GCA_011192155.1 of Thermoflexia bacterium. GTDB lineage: Bacteria > Chloroflexota > Anaerolineae > B4-G1 > B4-G1 > B4-G1. The sequence goes on along the minus strand of DUEK01000015.1, from coordinate 36,249 downwards.
CGAGCCGCCCCGGCCCCTTGGTGAAGCGGGCGATCTCGATAATGTCCGGCGGCAGCCAGGCGTCGGCGCCACGGGCATACATGTTGTAGGCGACGGCGGAGGTCATACCATTGGCTGAGACGATCTCGTAAAGGGTGGGCGTCTCGCTGCTGAGGAGCTGCGAGGCCAGGCCATCGGAAAAGACGCGCACGGCGTCGTCCACGGCCAGCGTATAGCCCACGTCAAAGCCAAAGTGGCGCGGACGGCCAGACGAAATGCGACCCAGCCGGTCAAAGCTCTCGTTGCCGGCGATCCCGTGCTGGCCGGGATGCTGACCGGTAAAGATGCTGGCCTGGGCGGTAAACGTGATGGAGGGAGCGGTGGAGAGCGCGTCCACGCGGCAGGCCGCCCGTCCCTCCCGCCCGCCGACGATGCGCTCGACGTTGGGCAGGTGGCCCGCCTCAAGCGCCGCCCGAAAGACGTCGCGCCGCAGTCCGTCCACGTCAATGATGACCAGACGCCGCAGGTTTGGGTCAATGTTTGTCACGAGCAAAGCCTCCTATAGCAAAGCGCCCGGCGCGATTTGGCAATCGCGGCTACATTTTTGTCCTCGGCGGTGAATGCAGTTCACGACAACTGCTCCTTATATTAGCACAGGAAAAGATATTGCGCAAAACAGCGGCCCGGGAGCGTATCGCGTTTGGGACAAGGGTCGAACCCGGCCACGCCAATGGTTGAAATCATTGGCTGATACCACAAAATGCGTTAAAAACGCATTTGAACAACCTGTTTCCAACAGGTTTTGGATATCAGCGGTGCGTTTCAACGCTCCGCGTGGTGGCGACGCGTCACTTTGTCCCCAGCGTGATACGCTCGCGCCAACGATCAACCCATAAAGCACACCTGTTCTTTGCAACCAACTTGTTCCTCTGGGGCTGAGTGTATACGTTCAATGTACTCGATACTGGAATGTCGCTGCTCTGTGTCAGCAATTCCCGTTATGGGGGAAAAGTCAGGTCGTAGCCGCGATTTCGCAATCGCGCAGGGCGCTTTACGCGAAAAATACACGCGATTTGGAAATCGCGGCTACAAAACGGGAATTGCTGGCTCTGTGTTGTAGTGGGATACGCCGCCAGTTGGCGACTTGAGAATGGCGCGCGAGATGTGGCAGACCCCGGCTTATCAGCCGGCTTGGGCGCGCGTTGAGAGTATCAAGAGGTCAAATTACTGCCTGCGGGCGCGCAAAGGCTTGAATCTCGCGCACCAGTTGGGGGGTATCAATCTCTTTGAGGAGGTAGCAGGCGGCGCCTATGCGAAGAGCCTCGGTCTGCTCCTCGGCGTCTGGATAAGAGGTGAGGATGGCGACACTGGTGTGAGGGCACTCCCTGGTCAAAGCGCGCAGCGCATCTAGCCCCTGCAAATCGGAGCGTTTGATTTCCAGCAGCACGACGTCGGGCTTTAGCCGCGCGGCATCTCGCAGGCCGGTTCTCCAACAGCCGGTGCAGCCCACGATCTCGACTTCCGCCGTGGCGCGCAACCGGGCTTCGAGCGCCTCTCGCACGGCGTCGTGGTCGTCAATGATGAGCAATCGTGTGGGTAACATTTTCCTCAATCCTGGTCCATCTACCATTGTCATCAGTATAATGGAAGCGGTGTGCGGGTGTTAGTGTCATCCGTCCAGGATTCTTCCTGACTTTTGTACCGCGCCGGGATTCCGCAATAAGTCGGGTGGGGCGTCATCCCTAAAATAGCCCTTAAAAAAGGCCTCAGTGGGGCACAAGCTGTGTTTTTAGTCCGATTTTACCGCCCAAGTGGGGACCAATACGGCTGTGCGAGTTGATAGAAACTCGTTCAACCCAAAGGCATATCCAACCGGGTCGAGGCTATCCCCCATATCTGGGTGAAAATCGTGGTAAATTTCCACATCTGGCGGCTACACAACTTGACTAACTTTGACTTATTGCGGAATCCCCGCCGCAATGTGGGTTGACGATCTACCCGCCCTGTGGTATCCTCTCAGGCAATGAGTAAAAACGAGCAAATCAAAGCGGTGGGTCTGCTTTCGGGCGGGCTGGATAGTATTCTGGCTACCAGGGTTCTACTGGAGCAAGGGATCGAGGTTGCCGCGCTGCACTTTCGCACCAGCTTTTCCTACGTCGAGCGGGATCGCGCGCTGGGGCGGGAGGCTGGCCCTTCCGACGTTGAGCGAGCAGCAGCGGCGTTGGGCGTGGAGTTGGAGATAGTTGATGTCTTTGCCGAGTACGTCCCGCTGGTACTTCATCCCCACTACGGTTACGGCTCGGGGATGAATCCGTGCGTGGATTGTCGCATCTTTTTGCTGCGCCAAGCAAAGAGTTGGATGGAGACCCACGGCTATCATTTCGTCTTTACCGGCGAGGTGGTCGGGCAACGGCCCAAGAGCCAGATGCGACCCACGCTCAGGACCGTCGAGCGGGAAAGCGGACTGCGGGGCTATCTGCTGCGGCCGCTCTCGGCCAAGCTCCTCGATCCGACTGTGCCGGAGCAGCGGGGCTGGGTGGATCGGAAGAAGCTGTTGGGGATTGGCGGCCGGGGTCGCAAGGAGCAGATCGCGCTGGCGGAACAGTTCGGCATCAGCGAATATCCACAGCCTTCGGGCGGTTGCTGCTATTTGATTGACAAGGCCTATTCCCGCCGTTTGCGCGATTTGCTGGCCCACGAGGGGGAGGAGGCGCTGACGAACAGGCGAGCGCAACTCTTGGCTGTGGGACGGCATCTGCGGTTGCTCGATGGCCGCAAGATAATCATCGGGCGGCGTGAGCAGGAGAATGACTATCTGGCAACTTGTGGCGTGGAAGGGGTGTTGCTTACGACGCCCAATCACCCCGGGCCGACGACGTTGATGCCAGGCACGCCAACGCGGGAGGAGATCGAACTGGCGGCGCGGATCACGGCCAGTTATTCCGACGGCAAAGAGGAGCCTGCCGTGCCCGTCGAGGTGAGGGAGCGAGAGATGCCGGTGGAGATGCTGACGGTCGAGCCGATGGCGAGAGGTGAAATACACGAGCTGATGGTGTAGTGTAGATAGGGGAGTTTGCAACTGGGCAAGCGAAAAGGGGGGGGCATTATGAGACTATTGAGAGAGCAAAACCGCAAAATAGCGCTTTACGGCATACTGTTTCTGCTCTTCTTCCAACTGCTTTCTGATTTCGTCGAGGCGATATACGCTTTCGGACTGATGGGTACCAGCCTGCCCGTGGAAATCGTGTACGTGCTTCTCCTGTTCTCCCCGCTGGTACTGCTTCTGTTCCGCAGGGGTCTCTCGGGGTGGCCGCTGGTGATCGTTGGGGAGTTGATGCTCGCCAGCAGGGTCGTCGAGGTGATGCTGGATACCCGGGGTAGGATGATGGTCGGAGGACTGGGAGTGGCGTGCTTCCTGGTTCTCTTCCCCTCCCTCCTGGGGAATCGGGGGGACGAATCCAGCGGATCGGCCCTGGGAGTAGGTTTGACCGTTGGTCTCTCGCTCTCCATCCTGTTCAGGGTGCTCGGCTCCGGGCTTGACGTCTCCACTTATGGCCGGTTTCAGTTCATCGGGTGGGTTCTGGCAATCGCGGCCGGCGTTCTGTTGTTCGATCTCCTGGAATCAAAGGAGCCTACTGCGGACACAGACCGCAACCGCCCCACTTTGTGGAGAACGGCAGGGATCAGCGTGGGGTTGATCAGCGCCCTGGTGCTGGCCTACTTTGCTTTCACCAGCCCCAACGTGATCGCGAGGTGGACGGGGGCGAGTTATCTACTCATCATTTCGGCAATCGTGCTGACCCTCTGCCTACTCGCTTTCTTGCTGATGTCCAAGCCACACTTGATCGCCGCTTTGACGCCTAAAATCATTCTGGTGTGGAACGTGCTCTTTGTTCTTTCGATGGCGCTGACCATACTCGGCCATCAGGTAAAGTTTCCGTCCGACGCCGGCGGGTACCCGCTCCCGGAACCTTCTGTGACGTTGTGGCATCACGTTCCCCTTATCTTTATGCTGGTTCTGTTCCCCATTATTCTGATTGACTTTATGTTCTTTGCGCAAACGCTCGCGGACGAGAGGCCATCTCCCCGAATGTTGGGTGGGAGTTTTGGCCTGGGCTCTCTCTTCCTCTTGCTGATGATTTTTGCCCAGATTTTCACGACCGTTTACGATTACATCCCCCTAGTCGGCCCGTTCTTCAGAGACAAGTTTTGGTTCGTCTTCCTGCTGGCGGGAACCGGCCTGACGCTGCCCGTGCTGCTGGTCAGAGGTGATGCGTTGAGGAGCTTGAGCAAGCCGCAGACCGGCAGCCTTTTCCCAGGGACGATAGCTCTTGTGGGTCTAGCCGCGATCGTGGGCGTTATCCTCACGGCGCCGTATCCGGCCGCGTCGCCAGATCAAAAAACCACGCTCAGAATACTGACGTACAACATCCAGCAAGGATACAGCGAGCACGGGCTGAAGAACTATGACGGACAGCTCGACGTGATCCGGGGCGTAGACGCGGACATCATCGGCTTGCAGGAATGTGATACGAACCGCATCGCCGGGGGAAATTCCGACGTGGTGCGGTATTTCGCCGATAGGCTGGATCTGTACTCGTACTATGGCCCCAAGACAACGCCGGGGACCTTTGGCATCGCCCTGCTCTCCAAATATCCCATCGAAAACCCCCGAACGTTTTACATGTACAGTGAAGGGGAGCAAACGGCGACGCTCGAGGCGCAAATCACGATGGGAGGCAAAACGTTCAACCTGTTCGTGACTCATCTGGGCAACGGCGGGCCTATGGTCCAGCAGCAGGCGATCGTGCAAGAGTTGGAGGGTAAGGAAAACGTCGTCCTGATGGGAGACTTTAATTTCAGGCCCGATACGGAGCAATATCGGCTGACGGTCGAGGCGCTGGAGGATTCGTGGTTGCTCAAGTGGCCCCAGGGCGCGGACGACCAGGGCATAGATCCCGCTCGCAGGATTGACCACGTATTCGTGTCGCCCGGAACGACGGTGGTGGATTCTCGGTATCTAGCCGGGCCGCAATCGGATCACCCGGCGATGATGACAGAGATCGAGTGGTAAACATTGGTTGATTGATCAGATTGTAGGACGCAGATTGAAGCTGGTGGACGCTGGCAAAGATTCGAGGGAGAAAAATGCAGAGACGGCATTGGAGCGCGGGGGCGGTAGGGTTGTTTCTGGCGCTGGTCTCAGTGTGGCAGATCGCGGGAACCGCGAGGGGACTGGAGATCACGACAGTGCGGTCGGCGGCGGTGCCATTGACGATTGTGACGCCGGAGGAGGAGTCGCAGGATGCCCGGCCATTGGTGCTGATCGGGCACGGGTTTGCCGGATCGAGTGTGGTGATGCGGGGGCTTGCGCTCTCGCTGGCGCATGCCGGTTATACGGTCGCGCTTTGGGATTTCGACGGTCACGGGGCAAATGGACGGCCGCTTGCGGCCGAGGCGCGGCCTGACTCTCTGCTGGCGAATGTCGAGGCCGCGCTGGCCGAGGCGGATGTGCGGGGGCTGGTGATTCCGGGTCGGGTGGCGATCGTGGGGCACTCGATGGGCAGCGGGGTGGCGCTGGCCTTTGGCCAGACGCACCCAGAGACAGCAGCTACTGTCGCCGTCTCGCCCGTGAGCTGGACGGTGACGCCAACTCTGCCGCGCAACTTGCTGCTTCTGGCCGGCAGCCGGGAACCGCGCTTTGTGCGCAACGCGGAGCAATTGCTGGCCGAGGCGGGCGGCGCAGGCGGTGATGCGGCGACTGGCACAGCGCGAAAGTTGCTGGTGATTCCCGGCGTCGAGCACATCTCGATTTTGTTCGCACCGGCCACTCACAGGGCCGTCCGCGAGTGGCTGGATGGTACGTTCGGTCCCCAGCCGGGCGCGGCGGTGTACACAGATCGGCGCGTGTTGTGGTACGGGCTGGGATTGCTGGGGACGTTGCTCGTGGGGGCAGCGCTGGCGGGATTGGTCGCTGAACCGGATTCCCCGCCGTACCATCCCCTGTGGCGGCGACTGGGCGCACTGGTGGGCGGCGCTCTCGGCGCGACGTTATTGCTCTGGCTGGTGGGCAAAGCTGGCCTGGAGTTGCGCAACCTGTTGGGCCTGCTGGTCGGTGGTTACGTGATGGTTTGGTTCGGTGTGGCGGGGTCTCTGGGCTTGCTGTTGCTGCGGGCCCGACTGGAGCTGCCTTCGCGCCGGGCTGCGGCGGGGGGGATGCTGGCCTTTGGCGCGCTCTGGCTGGGGGTGGGGCTGATGGGACAATCTGTCTGGCTGCCCTGGCTGTTGATCCCCCGTCGATTGTTGCTCTGGCCGCTGGGTGGGCTGCTATTGCTGCCCTGGTTCCTGACAGTGGGCGAGGCTACGGGCGACGCGGGCGCCGGTGGACGGATCGGCTGGTGGCTGGCCCACAGCGGGACGTTGGCCGGGGGACTTTTCCTGGCTCTGCGTTTGAGTCCCGGCCTTGGTTTCCTGGTCATTATTCTGCCGCTGTTCCCCATCATCCTCGGGTTCCACGCACTGGCCGCCGGGCCGTGCCGGAAAAGTTGGTCTTTTGCGCTGAGTGGGGCGTTGTTCGTGAGCTGGATTCTGCTGGCCGTTTTTCCACTGCAATGAAACGCGGGTGGGCAGGATTATCTATTTTTTACTTCTTGACGCTCCCTATCTCTCTGTTATAATACGGACAGTGCGAGCAAGGGGCGGCCGGCCCAGGCCGCCTCGCTGTGTGAATTGAGGAGACTATGCCTGGTATGCTGGATAGACTGAACAAAGTCGAAGAACGATACGAAAAACTAACCCGCCTGCTGGCCGACCCGGACGTGGCGCAGGATTACGAGCGCGTGGCCGAGTACGCCAAAGAGCGGTCTGATCTCGAGGATATTGTTAATACCTATCGAGCCTACAAAGACGCGGAGCAAGAGTTGGAGGAGACCAAAACTCTACTGGCTGACGACGTTGACCCTGAATTGCAGGAACTGGCCGAGGCGGAGATAGGGCGGTTGGAGGCCGAGCTGGCGAACCTGGAGCCACGGCTACGACGATTGCTGATTCCCAAAGACCCGCGCGACGCCAAGAACGTGATCATCGAGATCCGCGCCGGGACCGGCGGCGATGAAGCAGGCCTCTTTGCCGCCGATCTTTGTCGGATGTACACCCGCTACGCCGAGCGACAGGGATGGAACACAGAATTGTTGAGTGAACATTCCACCGGCGTCGGCGGCTTCAAAGAGGTTGTCTTTGGGGTGCAGGGACAGGGGGCTTTTTCCCGCTTCAAGTTCGAAAGCGGCGTCCATCGCGTCCAACGGGTGCCGGTAACAGAGTCATCTGGGCGCATTCACACCTCTACCGCCACTGTTGCCGTTTTACCCGAGGTGAATGACGTAGAAGTTAAGATTGATCCTAATGAGCTAGAGATCGTGGCCTACGGCGCTTCTGGCCCCGGTGGGCAGCACATGCAAAAGAACGCCACTGCTATTCGCATTACTCACCAACCCAGCGGTATGGTCGTCTCTTGCGAAAGCGAACGCTCGCAGACGCAGAATAAAATGCGGGCGATGACCATCCTGCGCGCCCGCCTCTACGAGCAGGAGCGTCAGAAACAGGAAGCAGAGATGGCCGCCAAGCGGCGCTCGCAGGTGGGCAGCGGCGAGCGCAGCGAAAAGATTCGCACCTACAATTTTCCCCAGAACCGCGTCACCGACCATCGCGTTGGCCTGACCCTCCACCAATTGCCCAGTGTATTGGATGGCGACTTTGATCCCTTTGTCGAGGCGCTTGCGGCGCAGGAACAGGTGGAGCGGCTGGAGACTTGGGGAGAGAATTGATAGAGATGCTGGAAGCTCGACCTCGACAATTCAATGCCAGCATCCACCACCCGAGTCCCAGTAGCAGACGTTCAGTGTCGAGCGCCGGGCGTTCTTTGCAGCGAGCGGTTGCTGAACTGCGTCCTGTTACAGATGCTCCCCGCCTCGAGGCAGAGGTACTCCTAGCTCACGTGATGGATGCCTCGCGCACGATGTTGCTAACCCACCCCGAACGTTCTCTTACCATCAACCAACTAATTAACTATCAAACCCTTATCCGCCATCGGGCTTCCGGTTACCCTTTGCCTTACCTCACCGGCTGCATCGAGTTCTATGGTTTGGAGTTCGAGGTCACGCCAGAGGTGTTGATCCCGCGCCCAGAGACAGAGACGTTGGTAGATCTGGCGCTGGCGCGCCGTCCGACAACCGTCATGGACGTGGGCGCCGGCTCTGGTTGCATCGCTGTTTCATTGGCGGTCCACTTGCCCGAGGTCGCTATCTGCGCGATCGACATCTCACCGGCAGCATTGGCCGTGGCACAGCGCAACGTGGAACGAAACGCCGTTTCCGCGCAAGTGCGTTTGATGGTCGGTGACGTGCTCAACCCGCGTCCTGGCCCGGTAGACCTGATCGTCTCCAATCCGCCCTATATCCCCACGAGCGCGCGCGCCTCGCTGCCCGCGTCGGTGCGCAACCACGAGCCGAGGTTGGCGCTGGATGGAGGCGCGGATGGTTTGAGGATCATCCAACGCTTGCTGGCGCAAGCGCCGGCGGTGTTGAAACCCGGCGGGGGATTGTTGATCGAGATCGGCGCCGACCAGGGAGAAGCGGCCAGCCGACTGGCGCACACCTTTTTCCCCCGGGCCACAGTTCACATTCACCCCGACCTGGCCGGCCGCGACCGGGTGCTAGAGATTCTAACGTGAGCCACATCTCGCGCGTGAGTTGCAACTCACCCGTGATCAGGCTGCTGGCGCTCGACCTGGACGGCACACTGATGGACGATCGTATGGTCATCAGAAGCGCCAGGGTTCGCCGCGCTATCGCGGCCGCTCAAGAGCGTGGAGTGATCGTCACCCTGTCCACGGGCCGCATGTTTGATTACACGCTCACTTTTGCCCGTGACTTGGGAATCACCGCGCCCCTCATCTGCTACCAGGGAGGCTTGATCCAATCACCCGATTCCGACGCGCCGCTCTATCGGGCGACAATGTCCCCGGCGCTCGTGCGTGAGGCGCTAGAGTGGCGGGCACAGCGCGGATACCACCTTGTCCTCTATGCTGACGCCGACGTTTTTCTCGACGAACAGCAGCACCCCGAGAGCTTTTACCGCGACATGCTAGGCGAGCGGTTGATTTGGGTAGATGCCTTTGCCGCCGTACTCGAACGGCGCGATCCGGTCAAGTTCATCATCTTTGTCGAGCCAGACGAGGCGGAGCGCGTCGTGGCCGAGCTGCGGCAGCGGTTCGAGGGGCGAATGGAATTGACGCGCTCCCACGCCATCATTGTCGAGGGAAACCCGCTGGGAGTATCGAAAGGGGACGCGCTGCAACGATTGGCCGCTCATCTGGGCATTCCGCAGGCGCAGGTGATGGCGGTTGGTGACCAGGATAATGACGCTTCGATGATCGCCTGGGCCGGGCTGGGCGTGGCGATGGGTAACGCCAGCCGCGCGACCAAAGCCGCCGCCGATTGGGTCGCGCCCTCGGTGGCAGAGGACGGCGCGGCTGTGGCTATCGAGCGCTTTGTGCTTGACGAAAAAAGGAGGTAGTGAGTTGAAGATATTTGTCCCTGGACGCATCTGTCTGTTTGGCGAACATTCCGATTGGGCCGGAGGATACCGGCGCATCAACGCCGAGATTGAGAAGGGTTACACGCTGCTCACGGGAACCGATCAGGGCATCTATGCCGAGGTCGAACCGCACCCTACCGCGCTGGTGCTGACCTCCACCACGCCCGATGGCGAGCAGCACGGCCCGCATACGATTCCAATGGAACCCAATGCGCTGCTGGAGGAGGCCCAAGGCGGCGGATTCTGGAGTTACATCGCTGGGGTCGCTTATCAAATCCTGACCCATTACCACGTGCGCGGTCTGACGATCAACAATTACAAGACCGACCTGCCGGTCAGGAAAGGGCTTTCGTCGAGCGCGGCGATCTGTGTTCTGACGGCGCGGGCCTTCAACCGTGTCTACGATCTAAAGATGACCATCCGGGGCGAGATGGAGCTGGCCTACCAGGGCGAGATCACGACGCCGTCGCGCTGCGGGCGGATGGATCAGGGCTGCGCCTTTGGCAATCGTCCCATTCTGATGACCTATGACGGCGACCGCTTGGAGGTGACCGAGTTGCAGGCGCCCGAGGACATGTACTTTGTGATCGTGGACTTGCAGGCACAGAAGGATACGATGGAGATACTGGCCCGCTTGAACCGCAGCTATCCCTTTGCCGAGAACGAACTTGAACGGGGCGTGCAGGAGCTACTGGGGCCGATCAACAAGCGCGTGGTGCGCCAGGCCGCCGAGGCGCTTCAGGCCGGGAACGGGGAGCGATTGGGCGCACTAATGGTCGAGGCTCAGGGATTTTTTGACCGTTACGCCGCCCCTGCCTGCCTGGAAGAACTGACCGCCCCGGTGCTGCATCACGTTTTGGGCTACGAGCCGCTCAGGCCTCACATCTGGGGCGGGAAAGGCGTCGGCTCGCAGGGGGACGGCACGGCGCAATTCATCGCCCGCAGCGAGGCCGACCAGCAGGCAGTGCTAGACATCATCAAGCGCGATTTGAAGATGGAGTGTCTCACGCTGACGCTGCGCACAGGGCAGAAGGTGCGCAAGGCCATCATCCCGGCGGCTGGTTTTGGGACACGGCTCTTCCCGGCCACCAAGGCGACCAAGAAGGAGTTGTTCCCCATCATAGACCGCGATGGCATTGCCAAGCCCGCGATTTTGCTGATTGTCGAGGAGGTACTCGACGCCGGCGTGGACGAGGCAATCATCGTCGTGCAGGAGCACGATCTGGAAGCGTTCCAGTCCTTCTTCAACGTGCAGGTGACGATTGAGAATTATAACAAGCTGCCGCGTCACTTTCAGGAATACGCGCAGCACATTTTGGAGATAGGGCGGCGCGTCTCTTTTGTGACCCAAAAAGTGCAAGAGGGCTTTGGGCACGCCATCTACTGCACGCGCGAGGCGGTCGGCAATGAACCTTTCCTGTTGATGTTGGGCGATCATCTCTACCGCTCTCACGGCGAAAAGTCGTGCGCGAGGCAGCTAGTAGAGGCGTATAATCGGCATAGAATCAGTGTGTTGGGCTTGCGTCGCACCCCCGAAGACCAGATCGCAAATTTCGGAACGGCGACGGGAGTGTGGATTGAACAGGATCACTCGTTGAACGTCACCGAGTTTGCCGAAAAGCCCACGCTGGACTATGCCCGCAATAACCTGCGCGTGCCTGGCCTGCCGGACGACGAGTACCTGACCGTTTTTGGGCAGTATATCATCAAACCGCAGATATTCGATTATCTGGAAGAGTACATCGTCAACAATGTGCGCGAGCGGGGCGAGTTCCAGCTCACCTCGGCGTTGGACCGTCTGCGGCAGGAGGATGGTTTCCTGGGGTTGATAATGGACGGGCAGCGTTACGACATTGGTTTGCCAGAGTATTACCTGGAGACGCTGCGGACGTTCAGTGAAGCGTGATATGTGGCGTACAGCAATTCCCGTTTTGTAGCCGCGATTTCCAAATCGCGTGTATCTTCCCGCGTAAAGCACCCTGCGCGATTGCGAAATTGCTGACTTTTCACCCATAACGGGAATTGCTGTGTGGCGTACGCATCACGTTTGATGTATCACGATAGGTTTCTCTCTACTACCAACAAGTGTGAAAGCCCGAATACCCGCAGCGACGTGTGTTCGAGCGCATAGGTGAAGGCGCGCAAAGTCCGGCCCAGAGCGGGGGCGCGGGCGACGATGTTATCGTAGCCGGGGAAAACTTGCGTGTGATGGACGACGCGCACGGGGAGACCGTCAAATAGGCGGCGCAGGCTCGCGACGGTGTAGGCGCGGACGTGGGGGGCCAGCCGGTCGCGCAGCGGCGTGGGCAGCCAATTGACCAGCGGCGCGTTGCCAAAGCGGTAGTGCCCGCGCCAAAAGATACCGTGAGTCTCAAAGGCGTAGAGCCGGTTGGGGACAAAGACGACGATGCGCCCGCCAGGCCGGATCACGCGCACCATCTCGGTCGCGCAGGCCCGGTCGTCAGAGACGTGCTCCAACACCTCGTGAGAAAAGACGACGTCAAAGGCAGCGTCGGGGAACGGCAGGCGCTCGCCCGGTGATTGAACCACGCCGGCGGCCTTCCCCCGCGCTTTCAGGGCGCGCGTGTGCTCAATCTCGACGCCAAAGACGTGAGAGGTTTCGCGCAGAAAGGCCGCCGTGTACATTCCCACGCCGCAGCCCACGTCGAGCACGCGCCGACCGGCAAACTCCGCCCAGCGAAGCGTCATCTGGAAGCGCCGTTCCTGCCCCGCCCGCCAGACGTAAGAGGGGTGGCCGCGCGTGGCAGCTTGGTCAAGCGTTGTTGTCTTCATCTGTTGTTATCCTGCAAGCAATTCTCACTTTGACTCTATCACCAAGCCCCGAATTTGCCGAACTCTAAACCTATATTTCGCATCCTGACGCAGCCTATTTGTGTCTTTTTCAAAAAGCGGGGAAAGAAACCAGGTTTTTTCTGAAAAACCTGGTTTCTCACTGACCCAGACGGCGAATCTGCCCAAATTGGGTTTGGAAGAACAAAGTGTCAAGCCCCAAATCAAGCTGTCCAGAGGTGCGGAAAATAGGCTAAAGGTTTTCCGAAATCTTTAGAGTTTTCTTCTTGGTTATCAATGCTTCTCTACTGCGTAATCCGGGTCATGCCGACCAGTGGTTCTGATGGATGCCGTCCACCTGTTCCGGCGGCATGGTGTCCATTTTTTCGGGAGGCCGGAATCAGTAGACGGCACGCTCCGGAATCCTTGAGAGCGTATCTGATCGAATAAGAAGTGGCGCTTGTCAAGCGACAACTAGAAAGGGACATCGGCGACAATTAGAAATGCCTATGAGAGGAATATGGTTGGGGAAGGTCATCCCAACCCTAAAATCAGCCCCAATTTGCTAATCTACTGACAGCAATTCCCGTTTTGTAGCCGCGATTTCCAAATCGCGTCTGTTTTTCCGCGTAAAGCGCCCTGCGCGATTTCCAAATCGCGGCTACGACCTGACTTTTCCCCCATAACGGGAATTGCTGATCTACTGATAACATCCAACAGCGCTGGTTAGCCACAAAAATAGCCCGCGACCAGGCTCATCAGCCAAGGTCGCGGGTTTTAGCTCATCTTTTCCCCCGGCCTACTGAAACAAATTCAGACCATACTTGATAAACAGCGGCAACAGTGTGATAGACATGATATTTTGTATTTTGACCAAGATGTGCAGAGACGGCCCCGCTGTATCCTTACTTGTCTACTGCTCAGCCGTAATCATATCCTCGAAACCCGCGAACGTCGCCGGCCCAATCCCCGGCACCTTCTGAATTCCCTCAATGCTCTCAAACGGCCCGTTGGCCTCGCGATACTCTACGATCTTTTGCGCCGTCATTGGCCCGATGCGCGGCAGCGTTTCCAGTTCCGCCGCCGTGGCTGTGTTGATGTCAACCGTCGCCCCTGTCCCCGTACCATCTCCCTCCGACGCGCCGCCCGAAACCACCGGCGGTGGATTCGCCTCGCCCTCGCGTGGCACGTAAACGTGCTGTTGATCCTGTAATTCCCGCGCCAGATTGATGCTTTCCAGGTCGGCGTCGAGAGACGGGCCGCTGGCGGCTGCGATGGCGTCTTGTATGATGCTACCGGGACTCAGTTCGTAGACTCCCGCTTGCTCTACCGCCCCGGTGACATAGACGCGCAGGGGCAGCGGGGTGGGCGTGAATGGCGTTGGCGTCGGCAAGGGGGTAGAGACCACGATGGACCTGGGCAGGTCAGATTTTGGAGGACGCGGGGTAAAGTAACCGATCGTTCCACCGACGACGAGGCTGAGTATGGAACAAAAGAGAATATAAGCCCGGTAATGTGTCTTTAGCTGATCCATCCTGCCCGCCTTTGTGTGTGCTTGACTCGGGGATGATTATACAAAGAAACCGAGATTTGAGCAAAGAATGGAGTACCTTGTTTTTGTTTCCGATAGATTTTGAGTTGGGAGTATCAGTGGCGCGCTTCAGCGCCCTGCGTGGTGGGACGAGATCATTTACACAACGCTGGCCGAACATCGCCTTTTCATGCCTGCTCGACCGGCGCATTACAAACACGCTGCGAACAGTCTATGTTGTGCTACTGAAACAGATTCAGACCATACTCAGTAGATCCAAATTTCAGACCTCGGAGGTCTCGGAAGGTGACATTGGCAGCAAAATTGCTTAGGTTGCGCCCGTTTTTACCGGCAAAGGCGCTATCGAGAGACCTCCGAGGTCTTGTTGTCGTAACATTTTGGATCTACTGATACTTGATGAACAGCGGCAGCAGAGTGATAGACATAATATTCTGCAACTTGACCAGAATACAGCAATTCCCGTTTTGTAGCCGCGATTTGGAAATCGCGTGTATCTTCCCGCGTAAAGCGCCCTGCGCGATTTGGAAATCGCGGCTACGACCTGACTTTTCACCCATAACGGGAATCGCTGGGCCCATACCAGGTTTCCTTACTCCTCATCCAACGCCCGGCGGATGATCTGCGCCAGTTTGTCCACATCGAAAGGCTTGTAGACCACGTCCAAGAAACCCGCCTGCTTTAATTCCCGCGCGTCTTTCTCCACGATGTAGCCGGTGATGGCCAGCGCTTTGAGGTCAGGGGCCGCCTTCCTCAGCTCCTGCACCAGACGCTTGCCCCCCATCTCTGGCATCACCAGGTCTGTGATCACCAGGTCTACCTTTCGACTATGCTCAGGACGAGTTCCCTTCACCGCCCGGTAGACCTTTAGCGCCTCCCGCCCGTTCGCCCCGGCCAGCACCCGGTAGCCCAGCGACTCTAGCAACTCCTGCCCGCCCTCGCGCAGCTTTTCGTTATCCTCCACCAACAGGATGGTCTCTCCCTGCCCCTGCGGCAGAGCTGAGATTTGTCCTTGCGTGATCTCCGCCTGCGCTCCAGAGACCGGCAGGTAGACGTGGAACGTCGTTCCCTCTTCCATCTTTGTGGTCACGTCTATATGGCCTTTGTGCTGTTCCACAATGCCGTACACCTGGGCCAGCCCCAGCCCCGTCCCTTCCCCTGGCGCTTTGGTGGTAAAGAACGGTTCGAAAATGTGCGGCAGAACGTCGGGCGGGATGCCTGTGCCGGTGTCGGCCACCGCCACCCGCACCCACTCTCCCTTAAACATCTGACCACAGCCTACACACCTGATTTCCTCTGCCTCCGCTGTTCTGGACAATGCAATGTGCAGGCCGCCTCCTTCCGGCATGGCGTCCCGCGCGTTGATCACCAGGTTCATCAACGCTTGCTGGATGCGGGTGGGGTCGGCGTCTACCACGTATTCCTCCGGCCCGGCGTCGAACTGAAAATTGATGTTCTCCGGGATGGTGCGCTCCAGGACGCGGACGGCCTCTTTGATAAAAGGCACGAGATCCATCGGGCTGGTCTCGATGGGGGAACGGCGGCTAAAGTCGAGGATCTGCTGCACCAGTTTGGCCGCATGACGGGCCTCGTCCAGGATAGTTTCAAAAGCCCGCGTCACGTTCGGGGGCAGGTCGTGTTCGCCCTTGCCCAGGCCCATGTGAGCGTAGAGCATGATGGTGGTCATGAGGTTGTTAAAGTCGTGGGCGATGCCGCCGGCCAGTTGGCCCACCGCAGCCAGCCGCTCCTGGCGCTGCACCTGCCGCCGTACCTCCCGCTCCTGGGTCACGTCGCGGATGACCAGCACCCAGTTCTCCGGCTCGGGGCCGCTTTCTATCGGCCGGGCGATGACCTCAAAGGCCCGGTCATCCACTTTGACCTCGTGCCATAGCCCCTTGTCCGGAGGCGAGGTGAGAAATTCGGCCAGCGGGCGGTCGCCCAGGCGGGTGAGCGTGTCGCCCACCTTTGCATCGGCCAGGACGGCCAGGTCTCCCCTGGCCACCGGGTTGGCCAGTATCACTCGCTGCGCTGCGTCCAGCAGGAGCACGCCTTCTGGCACGGTGTCTATGATCTGCTGCACCCGTTTAGCCTGCTCGCGGATCTGGACCAGCAACAGCTCCCGTTCTTCCTCCGCCCGCACCCGCTCGGTGATATCTTCCAGGCTTCCTTCGAAAAAGATTATCTGACCCCGAGCATCTCGGGCAACCCTAAAAGTATCCCGCACCCAGATTACGGCCCCGTCGCGGCGGCGCAATTGCATTTTAAAGCTGGGCATGATTTTGTCGTCCCTCAGCGAGGCCATCTCCTCCCCGCGGTCATCAGGATCCGCGAATAGCTCAACTGTGTTTACTGCCAGCAGCGTTTCCCGATCCGGGTATCCCAGCATCTGCACCATGGCCGGGTTTACGTCTAATATCTGTCCTTCCGGCGCAGAGCGGTAAAGCCCTATGGGCACGCGCTCGAACAGGCCGCGATATTGCTCCTCGCTCTCCCGCAGCGCTTCTTCAGCCCGCACCCGCTCGGTGGTATCGTGCGAACTCACCACTACACCTGATACCGCTCCGTCCGCTTCAACGTAAGGATAATAGGCCACGTCCATATATCGCCGGCCCGACCCGGGGAACTCGAACCACGCCTGGTAGTGGATTTCTTGGCCGGTAAGACAGCGATCCATTTTTTCTTTCACAAGCTGTTCGAAAACATCCGCGCCAAGGAGGTCGGCTACAGAATGTCCTACGATTTCCTGGCGCGCTTTTTGGTGAGCTTGAAGGTAGGCTTCGTTCACTGCTCGATATATATAGTCCCGGTCGAGGAACGACATGTGCTCGCCGGTCACCGATATGATGTGTTCGTACCGGCGCAGCGCCTCCTCCGCCCGCTTGAGATGGGATACGAACCTGGATACCAACAATCCCGCGATCAAGCAAATCAACACAAAGAGATTTCGCACAAACAGGTCACGAGGAGCAATATCGGACACCAAAGCGTCTGGGAAAGGAGCGCCGCCGTCGTAAAAGGCCAAATAGACAATGACACTGTCAATGACCCACAGGCAAAGCCCTAACAGAATAGAAGCGCCGACGATGTGCGTCGTGCTCCTTTGGCCTACCCGTTGCTCCAGCCTGAGGAAGCGCCTGACCGGGCCTATGTTCAGCAGGACGTTAGAGACAAGCAACAAGATGTAAGCCGTCACAATGTGCTTGACGACCACAAAATGGACCCAGGTGTAATCAACGTACGTCCACGTAACCTCCGGCGCCCAGGGCGGCGGGTTTAAGGATACAAGCCATCGGAATACGGTGTAGAATCCAAGTTCGCTGAACACTCTGAACAGCAGTTCCACGGCGTACATGCCATGATACCATTTCGTCGCCTCACGGTTTCTGCGATAGTCCGACCAGGCTCCATGCCAGACAACCCATAATGTGAACACCGGAACAGCGTAGAGAAATCCATACCCATCCGACTTCCAGAGCCACCACATGGATTGACATCCACCGGCCAACGCCGACAATAGGCCGTATTTCCAGCCCCAGGCCAGGGCGATAAGCAGAGGGAACAGCAATCCCATCAAGATGCTGACTTTGAGGTTCGGGAACTGGGCAAAGTTGAGGGCGTGGAAATTGACATAGAACCCCAGCAACCCCAAGAGGATGGATATCATGGTCTTGTAGTTTCGATCACTCTTGAACGCCATTTGAATTCCTCCTCTGAAGGTGCTCTCACACTATCTGTACCACAAGATGAGTTGTGTTGAGCCTGATTATTATACTCCAACGGTTGGGGTAGGGCAACACTACATGGGAGCAAAAAACGGCCGAGAGGGGAGAAATGGGACACGGATAGAAAAAATCCGTGTGCGCAGCCCGTGTTAATCCGTGTCCCATTTTACTTGTCGGTTTGAGGCGTAGCTTCGTTAGACGATTACCTTTTGAGAACAATCTACATCAAACCCACTCAGTTTCTTCATAACATCTTTATATCTCTCTGGTACAATAGGGACAAGTTGAAGAAAGACCAACCCAAATTCAAACAGAAAGGAGGTGAATCAGAGATGACAAAGAAAAGACTTATCTTGTTGGTCAGTGCGGCGCTGAGCGTGCTGCTGCTGGCCGGCCTGATCGGAGTGACGGTTGTGGCCGCTCAAGAGCCTACGCCCGAGTTCCCCATTCCCTTTGGACGCAGTGGCGACAGGGATGGCGGTTTTGGCCGGCGCGGTGGTAAGCACGGCTTGATGGGCGGCTTTGGCGGCGGCGGCCAGTGGACGATGTTCGACACGGCAGCCGAGGCCCTGGGCCTGACGCCTGAAGAGCTGTTTGCCGAGTTGCACGCGGGCGCGGGGCTGGGCGAAGTCGCCGAGGCGCAAGGCGTCGAGTTGGACGCGCTGCATGAGGCCATGCAGGCAGCCCGTGTCGAGGCTCAGAGCGAGGCCATCGAGCAGGCCGTGGAGGATGGAGCCATCAGCCAGGAGCAGGCCGACTGGATGCTCGAAGGGCTGGAGCAAGGTTTCTCCCCCGGAGGGCGGGGCTTAGGTCGTGGTCGGGGTGGATGTAACCATTCCCATGACGACTAGGCCTTTAGGGTTTCGGAAAACCCCAAAGGTCTCTCGTAAAGGAGGTAAACCGATGTTAGAGAGGTGGATGAGGAGCCATCGCGCTCCTCATCCACCGCGTTTGCGTGACCTGCACCGAACCTCCACGCTTTCTCCATAATTCCTCCACATTTTCACGCTACGATAGAAACGAGTTGAAAATCAGGTGGACGTGGAGCGGATGACCAAAATCCTAATAGTTGACGACGATCCGAATATCGTGGAACTGGTCAAGCTATACCTGGAGCGCGATGGCTACCGGGCGCTCGTCGCCTACGACGGCCTGGAGGCGCTGAAACTGGCCCGCCAGTGGAGACCAGACCTCATCGTGCTTGACCTGCTGCTGCCCGAGGTGGATGGTCTCGACGTCTGCCGCATCCTGCAGACCGAGTCCGAGATGCCGGTCATCATGCTCACCGCCAAAACCGCCGAGGAAGACCGGGTCATTGGCCTGCGCCTGGGCGCCGACGACTATATCACCAAACCCTTTAGCCCCCGCGAGCTGGTGGCGCGGGTGCAGGCGGTGTTGCGCCGGGTCGGCAAAGAATCCCCCAACGGCTTGCCGGAGATGCGCTTTGCCGACCTGGTGATTGACCGCCGCTCTCACGAGGTGCGGGTGCGGGACGAGGCTGTGTCTCTCACCCCGACCGAGTTCCGGCTGCTGGAAGTGCTGGCCGGGGAACCGGGCCGAGCTTTCACCCGGCTGGAGCTTTTGGATCGCGTCTTTGGTTATGACTTTGGCGGCTTTGAGCGCACGGTGGACGTCCACGTGAGGAATCTGCGTAAAAAGATCGAGCCGAACCCCAAACAACCGGTCTACGTCCAGACCGTCTATGGCGTGGGCTACAAGCTGGGAGGTGGGTAACGTGTTTCATTCTCTTCGTTTCCGCTTGCTCGTGACGCTGCTCCTGGTGATAGTGGTGGCGATGGGGGGTATCGCGCTCGCCAGCACCCAGGTTACTACCAGGACGTTTCAAAACTATGAGCGTCATCGGGGCATGATGCGCGACCAGCGCTTTGAAAATTTCCTGGCATGGCAATACGTTCAACGCGAGGGCTGGACTGGTATACAATCGGACCTCGAACGGATGGGACAGATCACGGGCGAGCGGGTACTCCTGGCCGACATGAAGGGACATATCGTCGCCGATTCTGAGGGCGAGTTGATTGGGCAGCCGGTGGGACAGAGTTGGGGCGCGCCGTCCGCGATGATTGTCAAAAACGGAACACCTGTGGGCGCCCTCTACGTCGGCGCGCCCGACTTGTCGCCTCCCCCCCCCAAGGGCGAGGGATTCCTGGCTTCCGTCAACCGCGCCCTGCTGCTGGTCGCCGCCATCGCCGGCCTCGGCGCGGTGTTGCTCATCCTGTCCCTCTCGCGTCGCATCCTCGCGCCGGTGGAGGCGCTGACGGCGGCCGCGCGGCGCATGGAGGCCGGCGACCTGAGCCAGCGCGTGCAAGTCACGTCTTCCGACGAGATCGGCGACCTGGCCCGCGCCTTCAACAGTATGGCCGACGGGCTGGCCCGGCTCGAACAACTGCGCCGCAACATGACGGCCGACGTGGCCCACGAACTGCGCACCCCGCTGACCAGCATCCGCGGTTACCTGGAGGCGCTGCAGGACGGCGTGGTGCAGCCTGAGCCGCGCATCATCGCCGCCCTCCACGGAGAGGCCATGCACCTCAGCCAGTTGGTGGACGACCTGCACGAGTTGGCCCTGGCCGAGGCCGGGCAACTCAGGCTGGAACGGTATCCGGTTGACCTGACCGGCGTGGTGAGCGGGGTCGTCAAAGCGGTGCGTCCCCGGGCGGAGGCGGCGGGGATCGCGTTGCAGGTTGATCTGCCGGAGGATTTGCCTCTCGCGGACGTTGACCCGCAGCGGGTCGGCCAGGTGTTGCGCAATCTGCTCGACAACGGGCTGGCCCATACGGGGCCGGGCGGGGAGATTCGTATCGCTGCCCGCGTCAGCGGTGAGTGGATCGAGGTCAACGTGCGGGATACGGGAAGCGGCATCGCTGCCGACGATTTGCCCCACGTCTTTGAGCGCTTTTACCGCGCCGACAAGTCACGCTCGCGAGCCACCGGCGGCGCGGGGCTGGGCCTTGCCATCGCCCGGCAACTGGTCGAGGCTCACGGCGGGCGGGTCGAGGTGGAGAGTGAAATTGGTCAAGGGACACGGTTTACTTTCACGCTGCCGGTAGCGGGAGATAGAGATTAGAGATTGAAGGTTAAGAACATGCAGAACAGCAATTCCCGTTTTGTAGCCGCGATTTCCAAATCGCGTCTGTTTTTCCGCGTAAAGCGCTCTGCGCGATTTGGAAATCGCGGCTACGGCCTGATTTTTCCTGATTCTGACGTTTTCTGTGGTTGAGCATCCTGAGTAGCGCGAACAGCGTGAGCGCGTATCGAAGCCGAGTCCTGAGCSTRTCGAAGNNGGTGCGATTTTACAACGTTTTACGGTATTCTTCGCACCCCCTTCGACAGGCTCAGGACTCGGCTTCGATACGGCCTTCGGCCTACTCAGGATGCTCCGCAGACTTGAACCACAGAATCTGTCAGAACTAGGGGTTTTCTTTGCTGTGCCTACCTTACTTCCACGAGTGTGCTACTGCTGCAAGAACTTGACCGCTCCACTCACCAGCGAACCTTCGCCCGCGTGTTTCCCGCCCGCTGAGGGCGCGAATTTCAGTATGCGGTCGGCCAGGCGAGAGAAGGGCAGCGATTGGAGCCAGATGCGACCAGTCCCCTGCAAGGTAGCCACGAAAAGCCCCTCGCCACCAAAGACCATGGATTTCAGGTTGCCCGCCCGCTCGATGTCATAGTTGATGGTTCTTTCAAAGGCGACGATGCAGCCGGTATCCACCAGCATCTTTTGATTGTCGAGGCGTTTTTCGATAATAGTGCCGCCAGCGTGGATAAAGACCATGCCATCGCCTCGCAGCCGTTGCAAAATAAAGCCCTCGCCGCCGAACAGCCCGGCCCCCAGTTTCTTGTTGAAGGCGATGCTCAACTCGGTGCCCAGCGCGGCGCACAGGAAAGAATTCTTTTGGCAGAGAAGTTCGCCGTTCGCCTCGTCCAGGTCAATGGCGATGATCTTGCCCGGATAGGGCGCTCCGAAGGCGACGTGCCGCTTGCCCTCGCGTCCTATGTGCGAAAAGTGGGTCATAAATAGCGACTCGCCCGTAATCGCTCTCTTTCCAACGCTCACCACGGCGTCCAAAAATCCGGCCTTGGGTTTGGAACCATCGCCCATCTTGGTCTCAAAACCAATGTTGTCCTCCATATACATCATCATGCCCGCTTCCGCGATCACGGTCTCGCCGGGGTCCAGTTCTATTTCTACGAACTGGAGATCGTCGCCAAAAATCTGATAATCAACCTCGTGCGCTTTCATAATTTTCCTCCTGAATGTGTACTTTTATACGAGTCCATAGACTCAGTAGATCCAAATTTCAGACCTCGGAGGTCTCGGAAGGTGACATTGGCAGCAAAATTGCTTAGATTGCGCCCGTTTTTGCCGGCAAAGGCGCTCTCGAGAGACCTCCGAGGTCTTGTTGTCGTAACATTTTGGATCTACTGAGACTCAAGTTTGCCCTTAACTATAGAACCATAGTAACGATACTTCTGCCGTCGCATTACGCGGCAACACTTGTAAACTTGCAGCTTGGCCGCGCTATGCTTTTCCCATCACTACCGCATTGTTCACCAACTGCGCCGCGCTACGCAGGGCGAACATTGCCGCCACACCGGTCAGCGCCGTTACGACCCCGGCTGCCACAAAGACGGCCTGCACTCCGAACAGAGAACCGAGCAGGGCGGCGAATCCCTCGGCCAGAGCGGTGGAGGCGACCACGATGATATTGACCGCCGACTGTACCCGGCCGCGTACCTCGTCGGGCGAGAGCGTCTGCAAGATCGTATCTAGTGCGCCGCGAGCCATCACGATGCACAGCCCGATGGCGGCGACACTGAACAACACGATGGTGTAGCTGGCAGCAAAGGCAAAGGCGACGATGGCGGCGCCTCCCATAATCAACATTCCACCCACGATGGTACTTGTAGAGATCCGCCGCGAGAGCCGGCTGACTACCGCTCCGCCCATCACAGAGCCGAGGCCCAACATGCTCATCGCCCCCCCGTATTCCAGGCCGCCAGCTCCCAATTGCGCTTTCAGGTGGGGGATCGCCAGCAACACGATGGTTCCAATACCCAAAGTGGCGGTGGCCGTGATCGCCAGCACTTGCTTCAAAGCTCTGCTGTGGCGGATAAAGTCTAGTCCGGCCGTCATATCTTTCCAGACGGTATTTGCCTCGGCGGTGGGTGCTCGCCCCGGCGTCGCTGTGGGGATATTCATCATGGCGATGATCAGCGCAGAGACGATGAATGTCGCGCTATCAAAGATAATAGCCGACGGCATCCACATCTCGACCGCCGCGCCGGCGATGACCGGCCCCACGATGAGGGCGATGATATAGCTGCCCTGGATCAGGCCGTTAGCCGCCAGGAGCAGGCCGGGCGACACGATGTTGGGAATGACGGCGTTGCGGGCCGGGTAGAAAAAGACGCCCATAAGAGCCAGCCCCCCTGCTGCCAGGTAAAGGATCCAAAGATGTTGGACATCACTCACGAGGAGGATGGAGAGGACGATCAGGCCGCGCAGCAGATCGGACCCAACCATCGTCAGTTTACGGTTCCAGCGGTCGGCCACGACCCCGCCCACCAGCCCAAAGACGAGTTGGGGGATGGCGATCGAGATGACGGGTATGAGCATAGCCCACGGCGACTGTGAGAAGCTAGAGATCAAGGTGATAGCCGCGATCAGAAGGCACTGGTCGCCGATTTGGGAGAGCAGTTGGCCGATCCACAGCAGCTTGAAATCGCGGTTGCGCAACAGCGCGCCGAGCGCCTGGTGTTGGTCGGGGGGGCGTGGGGATGGGATCGACATACTCTAGTTCCTTTTTGCAGGCGCGGGGGTCGTGAACCGGTTCACGGCACGCGCCGCCAGACCCTCCCACAGGCCTGGAATTGCCCACAGGAGGAGCTGGGGTTGGACTGAGACGCCCACGAGGGGCTAAACTACCTAGTTTGGCATTACGGTAAAAGTGACACATTTGTACACAGAGCTACACAGAGGAGGCACAGAGGCCCTCAGAGAGTGCTTTTCTTTGTGTATCTCTGTGTCTTCTCTGTGCATCTCGGTGTAACAGTGAACCAGTGTGCGACTTTTGCCTCAATGCGTTTTTCCGTGAAAATCCGTGTTCCAAATAAATGATTTCAGCCCTGCGACATCTAAAGCTTATCGCCTCGCGCCAGTCGCCTTCGCCGTTCTGTGGTTTTGGGCGATGGGCATGATCGTGGCTGCGTTTGTCTCGATCACCGTCGCCTCGATCTTGCCGCGCGATAGTTCCCGCAACCCGTCCCGGAACTCGGCGAGACGTTCCTGAGGCAGACGCGCCGTCACTGTCACCTTTGCTGCAAACTCCTCGTCCAAGACCTGCCCCTGGCGCGCCGCGACTAGCCGCCGCACCTGCTCAAAGATGTTGTACGGCGTCACGACGACGATGGTGTGAGTAGGGATTTTGACCGCGCGGGGCAGCGCCGCCAACACCTCTCGCACGGCGTCACCGTAGGCGCGAACCAGTCCGCCCGTCCCCAGCTTGGTTCCGCCAAAGTAGCGCGTCACCACGACCGCCGCGTCTCCCAGGCCGCTGCCCCGCAGCACCGCCAGCGCGGGCGGCCCGGCCGTTCCAGAAGGCTCGCCGTCGTCGCTGCAATGGGCGATGATACTCGCGCCGTGACCGATGATATAGGCGGGGACGTTGTGGGCAGCGTCGGCGAACTCGCGCCGCACGCGGGCGATGAAGGACTTGGCCTCATCCACGCTAAAAACCGGCGCGACGGTGGCGATAAAGCGGGAATTGGCCACCCGGATCTCGCTGCGGGTCTGGCGGGCGGGAATCAATCGTTGTTCCATGTGAATCTCTTTAGAATTGCCCTACTTTGGCAAAGGCTGGCAGCGCGGGCAAAAGTGTGTGCCGCGCTGGCCCACCCTGATGCGCTCGATGCGCGCGCCGCAGCGGGGGCACGGTTCTCCCGCCCGCCCATAGGCCGCCAATTGTACCGCGAACTCACCCAACCGGCCATCCACCTGTTGGTAGGCTGCGTCCGGGAGCGTCGTGCCGCCGCTGGCGATTGCGGCCCGCAGCACGGCTCGGATGGCCCGGTGCAGCCGTCGCGCCTCATCCGGGGTGAGGGTGTTGGCCTGGCGCAGCGGGTGGACGCCGGCCCGCCACAGCGATTCATCGGTGTAGATGTTGCCCAGGCCGGCCAGGAAATGTTGGTTCAGGAGCAGCGGCTTGATACACCCGCGCCGCCGCGCCAGCATCTCTTCCAACCGCGCGGCGGTGAAATCGTCCGCCAGCGGTTCTGAACCGAGGTCGCTCAACGCTGCGGCGGGATCATCCGCCAGCCGCAGCCGCCCGAACTTGCGCGGGTCGTAAAAGCGCAGACTGCGCCCGTCGTCCAGGGAGAGTTGCACGCGGAGGTGGCGGTCGTCGGCGCACTCGCCTTTTTCCAATGCCAGCCGTCCTGTCATACGCAGATGGATCAGCAGCGCGCCGCTGCCGTTCAGCTCGATCACGATCCACTTGCCGCGCCGCCCCACTTTGGCGACTGTCTGGCCTGTCAGCCGGCGGGTGAAAGCGGCGGGATCGGGCGGGACGACGCTGCGCGCCCAATGTACCTCCGCGCCGGTGATGGCGCGCCCCACCAGGGAGGCTCGCAAGCCCCGGACCACTGTTTCGACTTCGGGCAATTCGGGCATTGTGGAATCGGGCCTTCTCGCGTGTCTTTTCAATATTCCGGGGCAACTTGCCAAACCCTAAAGGTTTTCCGAAACCTTTAGGGTTTTCTTCAAGTTATTGAAGAGTTACTTGCTCGCCTATTGCTGCGTTTCCCACCACTGCTGCCAGGCAGCGGCGTCTTGGCCCCAATCCTGTCCCGTGATGGCCGCCAGCGCCCACGTTGCGGCCTCGCGCACGTTCTCTTCCTCGTCCCCTAACGCCTGGATGAGAGCGGGGACGGCCTCCATCGCCGCCGGCCCGATCATGTTTAGCGCCAGGGCTGCGGCCTCGCGCACCTCCCAATCCTCATCTTCCAGGGCCTGGATGAGGGCGGGGACTGCCGCTACCGACTCTGGCCCGATAAACCCCAACGCGGTAGCGGCGGCCCGGCGCACAAATTCGTTTTCGTCCACCAGGGCCTGGGCGAGGGCGGGGATGGCTGCGGCGGCCTGCGGCCCGATGGCTCCCAGCGCGCCGGCGGCTCCGCTGCGCACTGGCGGGTGCTCGTCCTCCAGGGCCTGGACGAGATCGGGCGTCGCCTCCGCTGCCTCCGGCCCGATCATGCCGAGCGCAACCGCTGCGTACCCGCGCACCTCCCCACTTTCATCTCTCAAAGCCTGAGCGAGAGTGGGGACGGCCGCTCTTGCCTCCGGCCCAATTTCTCCCAACGCCAGGGCGGCGTATCCGCGCACTTGTGCATTCTCGTCTCCCAAAGCTTGGGAGAGGGCGGGAACGGCGCCTACTGCTGTTGGCCCCATCTCTCCCAGCGCCTCGGCGGCGGCCAAGCGCACCCATTGATCCTCGTCTTCTAGAGCGTGGATGAGGGCAAAGATGGCCTCGATCGCCTCTGGGCCGATCTCGCCCAGGGCCGTGGCCGCCGCCCAGCGCGCTTCGGCGTCCGCGTCTTCCAGGGCGCGCGCAAGGGCGGGGACGGCCTGCGACCCCATCTCCACCAGTGTCTCGATGGCGGCGTCGCGCGCGTCTTCGT
Organism: Thermoflexia bacterium; assembly: GCA_011192155.1. Lineage (GTDB taxonomy): Bacteria > Chloroflexota > Anaerolineae > B4-G1 > B4-G1 > B4-G1. Next base: position 9,918 of record DUEK01000015.1, on the reverse strand, counting down.
TTTCGTCACCTAGAGCCTGGATGGCCTCTTGCACCTCTGGGTTGAGCGGTTCTGGGCTCGGGCCAGGTATCTCTGTGGGGGATGGCTCTGGGCCGGATGTGCAGGCCGCCAGGCCGCTTGTCAGGATTGCCAAAGCAAGCATCAGTGTAATGCACTTGTTCATCAAATCTCCTTTACGTTGCTCTCTCCTCTTAGCACTGCCCGTCCCCGCGCCAGCACTGTCTCAGGGTCATCTGCTTCTTGGACTTCCATCTCGCGCGATTGCAGCGCGGCATAGAACTCGGGCGTGCCGTAGGTGCGGGTTTTGACGACCACCGGCATCGGCACGGCGTGGCCCATGATGAGCGCCTGCTGGCGGGTATCGAGCCGCGCCAGCACCTCCCGCAGCGCGCCCGCTCCGCTGATGCCGGAAAAGACCGCCCGGATGTCCGCCTCATCGTCCAGCAGGCAGGTGACGCGGGTGCCGATCTGGCTCATCACCTCTGGATCAATGCCGCTGGGCCGCTGGTCCACGATCAGCAGCGTGACGTTGTACTTGCGCAGCTCGCGGGCGATGGCGCCAAAGATGGTGTGTCGGGCAATGGCGGGGTCGAGGAATTTGTGCGCCTCTTCGATGGTGATGACGAGCGGGAGCGGCTCTTGCCCCGGCTCTCCCAGCGCCTCCTCTGTGCGCCGGACGTAGTGAGCGTGAATGCGGCGCGTGATATAGTTGGCCACCAGCAGATACGCTTCCAGGCTGCTCCCATAGCGGCCAAATTCCAGGATGACGTTGACGCCCCGGTCGAGATAGTCCAGGATCCGGCGCACCGGGTCGTCCGGCGCCCGCGCCTGGAGAAAATCAAAGCGGCGGAATAGCCCCAATTTGCGCTGAATGGCGCCCAGCGTCCCGCCGTGAATGGTTCCTCGCTCCAATGCGCTGTCCAACTCTTCCAGGGGGTCGTTCTCGTCCAATAGCCGGGCGATCCAGCGCCGCCCCAGCCGCCGCCGCAGAAAGTAGAGCGCGCCGACCTGTACATCTGAGAGGGCCATCAGGCTGGCGAGGCTGTCCACATCCTCTGGCTCAATCTGCTCGTAGCCGATGCGCACCATGCCATCCACCTTGCTCCCCCGGCGGCGGGATGATTCCGCGTCCAGCGTAAAGACGGACACTCGCGTGTGAAAGAGTTGCCGCAGCCCCTTGACTTCCTGCCGCGACTCGTCCTGGCTCTTCCAGCCGTACTCGTTGTGCATGTCAAAGACCAGGTTGACGGCCACGCCCTCCCGCACCAACCCAGCCAGCAGTGTGCGGGTGAGAAAGGTCTTGCCGGTGCCAGTTTTGCCAAAGATGCCGGCCGAGCGCTCGACAAAGCGGCGCAGGTCGAGCGGCACGTGGATGCCCTCCATCTCTAACGGGTCGCCGATGTAAAAGTAGCCCGGCTCATCCTCGCGGCCAAAGATGAGGGCGATCTCTTCCTCGCTGGCCGGATGGACGGGTGTAAAGTGGGCCGGGATGGTCTTGACCGGCTTTGGTTCGCTGCTTCCCTCTTCGAGCACCAGCATGGGTGTGACGTGGACGCGGCCAAAGACGGCGCTGCCCCGGTAGACGCGGGCCAGGAAAGGATCAGAGGCATCGGGCGGAACTTTTTCGATGAGCGGGTTGAGGGCATCCAGTTGCACGTCACTGATGATGGAAAAGAAGCGCCGCCCGGTCTGCCCGCGCACGACGACGTAGCGGCCCACGGCCAGCCCTTCAATAACGGTGCTGGGGTCGAGCTTGACCTCTAGCCCTTGAGAGAGGCTCCCGGCGACGACGATGCCCAGCCTGGGAAGGGGCTGGGGTTGGGTGGGGCGGGGACCGAGGAATGTTTCTAGTTCTTGTTCGGGCGGTCGCTCATTCATTCGAAACCTCGTTGTCCACGTCGCCCGCGTCCTGCAAGTACACGGCGATTCTCTGCCCAAACTCTTCAATATCCGCTCGCCCGTGTATCAGAATGTCGTACAGCTTTACCGGATCAATGGCCAAATATTCGTGCACCAGGATGTTGCGGAAGCTGGCGATGGGGGCCAATCGCTCCGCGAATACAGGGGGCAATACTCTCTCCTCTCCGAGGCTCTCGATGGCCTGGCGATAGTCCTGAACGCGAGTGTCATAGTCAGCGGTGACAATGTGTGTAGCGATGTCTACTATTGCTTGAGCAGTGAGTTGCAGGCTGCGTTCGGCCGCGCGGTATTTCACAAAGTCGGACGTTAATTCGTCAAAGGAGTATCGGGCATAGCGGTCTAGTTCGGCGAGATAGACTCTCAAAGCTTCCAGGCGTTCTATGACAGTTTGAATATCTACCATCAAGTTCTCCTTCCCACTCGGGTCTCAAAGTGCTGCAAAATGTACCGGCGTTTGATTTTGCGCAGCGGTTCGGTGTCCACATAGTCTCGTATAGCTTGGGTCTCAAAGCATACTCGGGTGGTTTCGTCCGCACAGTAGAGCAAGCGACCGTCGTAGTAGACGCGATGGCGCAACAACGCCGGGGCCTCGGCCAAGTCTACTGCGTATACATCGTTCCGGCGGAACACGCTGCCAAGTTCGCCGGTGAGACGCAACAAGTGATTGAACCGTTTACCTTTCGACATGTCGGGGCTAAAGACCACCGCTATGTCCACGTCCGAAAGCGGTCCGATGTCGCCCCGGGCCTGGGAGCCATAAAGGTAGGCCAATACCACTCCGTGACGCTCAAAGGTTTCGTTCAACGCTGGTTGATATAGCCCTAGTTTTCCCAACGCTCCGCTCATGGTGTTTCCTCGCTTCGCAGCCGCCGCAGCAACCCCTCCAGCCGCACCGGGTCGCCGGCCAGCAGGCGCGCCAGTTCGCGTCCCGCCCCCACCAGGAAATCCTCGCGCTCGCGCTCCGGTCTGGCAGCGGCCCCGGCCCGCAGGCTGGTCGCCAGCAGTTCGTCGGCCGGCGCATCGCGCGCTTCCAGCACCAGGCGGAAGTAATCAAGGCGGGCGGTAAAGGCCTGTACCTCCTCGTCGCTGCATTGGTAGAGCCAGTCGAGCGTCACCGGGGGCTGTGCGGGCAGGCGGTGGCGGACGGTCTCGTCATTGCTGCCGAGGCCTTGCCCCACACCGACCGCCAGCACGCTGACTTCGATGGGCACCTGGCGGTTCTCGCGCTGATCTTGAATGATCTCGTCGGGCGGGTCGGCGCCGATGAACTGGCGCACAAAAGGGTCGTCCTCCACGCTGACGTCATAGATCAGGCCGTAGATGGCGCTGCCGGGCGCCAGCCCATCCGCCCGCACGAAGGAGCCAAAGGCCGGAATGTCGGGCGTCATCACCCGGCAGCCGATGACAAAGCCGCGCGAGCTGGCCCGCAGCACGCGCCCCACTCGCAGATTTCTGTCGCTCATACGCGATGCCTCCTCCGGCCCCGGCGGGTCAGGGTCTTGTAATATGCTTTGGGCGAGAGGGCCGGCCGGATGCCCGCGCGCAACAATGACGCAGTCACCATCTCTTGGAACGCTTCCCGCTCTGGGCCGCTGATAAAGGCCAGTTCGTCGGCGCGAGCCAGCGCGTAAGGGTAGCCGCCGGCGATGCGCGACTGGGCGACGATGCTGGCGTGAACCAGGGCCAGCCGGTCGGCGTCCTCGGCCACCCAGGCCGGCGCCTCTATCCGCGCGATGACGGGGTCTTTGTCCTCCACGGCCAGGTTGAGGTAGAAGAAATGGATGGTGTGCCCTTCGGCCCGGTAATACTCGTGATTGATGGACGAGGGGCTGATAAAGATGGCGGAGCGCGCGCCCGGCGGCAACATTTCAAAGACGGCGCGGTCGGGCAGGTGTTCCAGCGGGTTAGGTTCTTGACTGGCGCGATTGGCGTCTCCACCCAGGCTGGCCAGGTGCAGCAGGCGCGTCACCTCGGCGCGGCGCGGCCGGCTGGTAAAGGCGGCCACGGCTGCGCCGCTCTCGCGGATGCGGTTCAGTTGGGCCAGGTAGGCCATCACTTTGGCGCGCCGCCATTCTTGGGAGCGTTCTTCCAATACCCACAGCAGGAGGGTACCGTCCACCACCGCCACAGTCGGGCCTGGCGGCTCGGCGGCGCACAGATCGGCCAGACGGGTGATTTCGGCCAGGTCGCGCCGCACGTCGAGCAGGTTGCCGGCCACCAGTATCCCGTTTTCGTACAAGTCGGATTCGGTATAGCCCAGGGCAGGCTCACTCGTGGCTTTTGGCGTCTCGCCACTGCCGCGCCGGTAGACGAGGCTGCCGATGTTGATCAGGTAATAGAGCGCAGCGCCGTGTCGGTCGGGCTGGATCTGTGAGCCGTCGGCGGCGATAAAGGTGAATCGCTCCGGGATGGCGGGCAGGGGGTGGGGAGCGTCGAACGGCTCGCCGGTCGGGATGGCGGCGCGGGCGGCACGGGCGGGATGGCGCAGTTGCTCGCCCTGGTCGGCGTATTCGGCCAGCCAGTCGCGCGCCAACGCTATCAAATCGGCGTACTGTTGGCGGCGGGAGGCCATTTCCTGGCCCAGCGCCCGCGTCTGGACGGTCAACTTGCTCAACTCGAGTGTCACTCGTTTCTCCTCTCTGTTTCTCCGGCACATTATACTTGAGGGGTGGGGCGCTGGCAAGCGCGGGCGCGCCAGCCTCACTTGCGCACCTGCCAACGGGAAAGTATAATGGTGTCAATATGATCAAGCTAAAGAAAGCGAGTGTTTCCCAGGCCGTCGCGAAACTGGACAAGCCGTTTTCGATGGTGAACGTCGCCACTGTGGGCGATATACTCGTCAGCGTCTACGCCTGCCAGGGAATGCTGGCATGGCACAGGCACGTGGATAACGATGAGGTGTTCTGGGTTTACGATGGAACTATTTCGTTGGATAGTGAGTGGGGGGATGTGCGGTTGCGGCCGGGCGAGTTGGCCGTCGTGCCCAAGGGGGTGGGGCATCGTTCCAGATCGGGGTTGCGCGCTAGCGTGTTGCTCCTGCGCTGCGGGTTCGCTCCCGAACGAAAGAACGGACGCCGCCGCCTCTATGGCGTCGCCGAGGAGTCAACGTTAGAGCGCGTTGATCTTCGGAGTGTGGCGCAGTCGCTTGATGCGCCGTTCAAGTTCCAGACAGCCGCCCAGATTGAGGACTCGGTCGTGCAGGCGGCGTGGGGGGAGGGCGCGTGGCCGGTCGAGGTACCGGCGCCTCACGATGTGTTGTTCTTTGTCTTGAGCGGCGCTGCGACCGCGCGCACGTCTTTGAGCATGATACACTTGCATCCAGGCGACCTGACCGTCGCGCCGCGCGGCGCGGTTTATCAACTCAGCACTGATAAGGAGACAATTTTGGTGCGGGTGACACGCGTAATGCGTGAATAGCGGGCGTTATTGTTCCTTGCCCGCTGGTTGCAGGACCTGGTCCACCAGCCCGTACTCGACCGCTTCCTCGGCTGTCATAAAGCGATCCCGGTCAAAGTCGGCTGCGATCTGTTCTACCGTCTGGCCGGTATGTTGAGCCAGCAGTTCGTGGATCAGTTCCTCGACGCGCTTTAGTTCCTTGTATTGAATTTCGACGTCGGGCGCGTACCCTTGTGCGCTGCCGCCGGCCGGGTGCATGTGAACGGTGGCGTGTGGCAAGGCGTAACGTTGACCTTGTGTGCCCGCTGCCAGCAGCACTGTGCCCATGCTGGCCGTCACTCCCACGGCGTAGGTGGCGACCGGCGGTTGTATCTGCTGGATGGTATCATAGATCGCCAGCCCGTGGTAGACCACGCCGCCGGGGCAGTTGATGTACATCGAGATCGGTTTTTCTGCATCGTCACCCGCCAAGTACAATAGCTGGGCCACTATCAGATTAGCGATTTGATCAGTGATCGGTGTGCCCACAAAGATGATACGCTGCTTGAGCAGCAGCGAGTAGATGTCGTAGGCGCGCTCGCCGCGCCCCGTTGTCTCGATCACCATTGGAATTAACGACGTAGGCGAAATCATTCTCGTTCCCCTTTGTTTTCTCGTTCTTCTGCTTCTTCGCTCTGTTCTTCGACGGTGCCAGGCTGCGGCGCTTCTCCCTTGGCGATGGCGACCAGCCGCTCCACGGCCTTTGCTCCCAGCAGGCGGTTGACGACAGTTTTGCGACCCTCGCCCGTAGAGAGAGAGGAGCGCATAGCTTTGGCCCGGTCGCCCCACGCGGCGCTGACCTCTTCGATATACGCTTCAATCTCCTCTTTGTCTATCTCGATCCTTTCCAGCACTATGACCTCACTCAGCGCCAGCGAGTGCCTGAGATGAGATTGGGCAGTGGGTTCAAACTCTTCCCGCAGGTCCTCCTCGCTTTTGCCGCTGATACGCAGATAGTCATCCAGCGCGAGCTGAGTCTGGCGCTTGACGGTCTGCTCGAAATCTTTGATTATGTCGTCCAGCGTCTCTTCGAGCACAAGCGGCGGATATTCGATCTGAGCCTGCTCCACAATGGCATCCACCACCTGTTCTGTGTATTCTGCATCCGCTTCCTGTTGCGCTTTCTGTCGTAATTGCTCCTTGACCGATTTCTCCAACTCTTTGAGCGAGTCAAAGTTGCCGACGGTGCGCGCCAGGTCATCGTCCAGGTCTGGGAGGGTGCTATCATAGACCTCCGCCATCTTGACGGTGAACTCTGCTTCCTGGCCCTGTAGCTCCTCTTGAGGAAAGTCGTCTGGCAGAGTCAATGTGAAGGTACGCTCGTCGCCGGCCTCCATCCCCACGAGGGCCTCGGAGAATCCCGGCGCCGGGTCGGTGGTTTCGGCGTCTAGCAGCAAACGGACCTGATCCAGGTTCATGAACTCGACATCGTCCACCCATCCCACCGCGTCAATCACGGCTCCATCGCCCAGCGCGACCGGGCGCTCGGCGAGTTCGAGGATGGCGTTCTGCTCGCGGATCTCTTGGAGTGTTTGCTGTACCTCTTTCTTGTAGATTCTGACCTTGCGGGGCTTGAGGCGGTAGTCGCGATAGTCGCCCAGATCCACCTTCGGGTGCAGGGGGATGGTGAACTCGAAAGTTACAGGGTCTAGTGCGATGTCCTCCAATGCAGCCGGGGCGTAGGGTTGGATATCTTCTTGCTCCAACGCCTCACGGTAGACTTTTTCGACCATATCATCGGCGGCTTCCTGACGTACTGCATTTTCGCCATAGCGTTGCACGATCAGCTTGTACGGCGCTTTACCTTTGCGAAAGCCGGGGATATTCACTTGCCTGGCGATCTTGCGCGCAGCGCGCTGCATGGCCTGTTGGGTCTGTTCCTCGTCCAGTTCAATGGTGAGGCGTAGCTGGCGATTCTCTAGCGGTTCGGTAGTGATCTTCACGTTTATGCACCTCCGGCATCTTACTTTTACACCACGTCAGAATGGGGAAGGCGGGATTTGAACCCGCACGGGTCGCCCCACGTGATCCTAAGTCACGCTCGTCTGCCAATTCCGACACTTCCCCATGCAAGCTGCATTATAACGCCGACTGGGTGTTCGCGCAAGGTTGACAATCGCGCTTACCACTGGTATCATCAAACGCAAGGTGTAAAACGTGGTGCGTGAAATGATAGGAGACAGCAATTCCCGTTTTGTAGCCGCGATTTCCAAATCGCGTGTATCTTCCCGCGTAAAGCACCCTGCGCGATTGCGAAATCGCGGCTACGACCTGACTTTTCACCCATAACGGGAATTGCTGGATAGGAGATGATTTGATGAATTTGGATGACCCTACATTTTTTGACGAGCTTGATCCGAGCGGTATGCTGGGGCGCATTGGCGAATTGCCGCAGCAGTGCCGGGCGGCCTGGGAGTTGGTTCGAGGAGCAGATTTACCGCCTCTCTGCGATGAAGTTCGGCACGTGGTCGTTTTGGGGTTGGGCGGTTCGGCCATCGGCGGCGCTTTGCTGCAGGGGCTGGTGGCGGAGGAATGTGGTGTTCCCATCACTATCGTACGCGGTTACACGCTGCCCGCTTTTGTCCACGGCTCCGAGTACCTGGTCGTCGGCTGTAGTTACTCTGGCAACACGGAGGAGACGCTCACGGCTTTTGGAGAGGGGTTGGAGCGGGGTGCCCAGATGGCGGCGATCACGACGGGGGGAAAGTTGGCTGTGCTGGCGCAGGAAAACAAAGTGCCGTTGGTTCGCTTTGATTATCCATCAATGCCTCGAACAGCGCTTGGTTACTCTTTCACCCTGTTGCTGGGGTTGCTGTCTCGCCTGGATCTGCTGCGCGACTATGCCGAGGACGTGGAGGAGGCCGCGCGGGTGATGGAGGCGTGGCAGGTAGAGATCGGCCCCGATGCGCCAATCTCGCGCAACGCAGCCAAGTCGCTGGCGACCAGGTTGGTGAATCGGCTGCCGGTGGTCTATGGGGCTGGGTTTTTATCCACCGTCGCCAATCGCTGGAAGACCCAGTTCAACGAGAATAGCAAGCATTGGGCCTTTTTCGAAGCGTTGCCCGAACTGCATCACAACGCCGTCGTAGGGTTGGGTATACCCCAGTCTGTGCGCGATCAAACTGTCGTGCTGATGTTGCGCTCGAGGCTGGACTATGCGCGGGTGCAGGTGCGTTGGGACGTGACAGAGGAGTTGCTGCGGCGCGAAAAGGTAGCCGCCGAAACGCTCTGGGGGCGAGGAGAGAGTAAATTGGCCCACATGCTTTCCTTGATTCATTTTGGCGATTACGTCAGCTTTTACCTGGCGATGCTCAACGGCGCGAACCCATCGCCGGTGGAAGCCATCACTTTCCTCAAACGGCGGCTGGCCGAGGCGTCTGCTTGACAGAACAAGGTGGTGCGTTATAATGCAAGTCAGGGCGTGGAGTATGAAATGTAAAGCGTAAAACGTGAGGCGTGAAGCGTGTTGTTTCTCGCGTTTCACGCTTTCTGTTTGTTTGGGATGGGTGTAGAATTAATAAACTAAATGGAGCGATGTGATGGAAGAAGAAATTGATCTGCGTGTATACGTCGAGGTATTGATTCGCCATTGGATGTGGATTGCGGGGCTGGCGCTGGCGGCGGCGGTGGCGGCGTTCGTGGTGAGTTCTTTCATTCCGCCCACTTACGAGGCCACGGCCCTGACAGCAGTCACCAGGCCGCGCTATGTGATGCAGTTCGACCCTCGCCTTCAGACGGCGGGCAGTATCCAGCCGGCCTATCAGGCTTATCCCGAACTGGCTCTCAACAACGATCTACTACGCGATCTCTTGGCTCAACTTGATTCTCGACCCGAGGGGATCGAATCTCCCCAGGATATGCGGGAGCTGTTGGAGGCCAAGCAGGGCGCTGATCCCAGCATAGTGCAGTTGGTGGTCAGCTCCCGGGATCCGGAGGCGGCTGCGCGCATCGCCAATGGATGGGCCGAGTTATTCGTGGCCCAGGCCAATGAGGTCTATGGCGTACACAGCGAGGAGGACGCCAGCTTTTTTGAGGGCCAGTTGGCCCAGGCCCAGGAAGAACTGGATGCGGCCGATCAGTCGCTGATCGCGTTCCAGTCTCGCAATCAGGGAGCGATTTTGGAGGCGCGACTGGCATCGGCGCGGCAGGACCTGCAGGACTATTTGGTCGAGCAGAGGGAGATTGAGCGGGTGGTGCGAAACGCCAGAGCGCTACAGGCGCACGTCACCGGTCGGGCGGCCGATACCCCAGTTAGCCCAGGGGATGACCTGACGGCGTTGCTGTTACAGATGCAGGCTTTCAGCGTTCGGGCTTCGCGGCCGGCCCAGACGGAGGGCGGCGGCGACGGTGTTTCATCTATGGTCTGGGTGCCGGAGTCGGAGGCGGGATCATCAATTCAGTTGCAGATCTCCGATGCGGCTCTTCTCGCATCGGGGCGGACGGTTGGCGAGCTAACCTCCTCCTTGGACGAGTTGGCGGCGATTCTGGAGAACTGGGGGGAGGAGATCAAGACACAGGTGGCGGCGCTGGAACCGCAGATTTTGGCCTTGCAGCAGCAAGTCG
>DUEK01000149.1 GCA_011192155.1 Thermoflexia bacterium | reverse complement strand
CGATCACCCGGTCCGGCAGGATGATGACGTCCTTGCTGTGGGTTTGCCCGTCAATGATGATGCGCCCGAAGCGATAGGATTCGATCTGTGATGTGGACATGTCACGATCCTCAATAACTATGGCCCCACCACTATTATACCCAACAACGCCCCTCGCACAAACGCAAAGAGGCGGGCACAAGGCCCTAGACTACCTGAGCCTGGTCGAACGGGATTGAACGGCGGGGTATGATGCACAACACGCCGTGTTATCGGACATAACACGGCGTGAGAATTACCCTAACTTGCAAACTTGCTAACACATAGCTCGCCAGCGGTCGGCCAGGCTTTGCGATTGGGTGGCCTGCTGCATCAGCGTCTTGGCCGAGGGTCTGGCCCACGAGGGCGTTGGCACATCATAGTCGAACCCTGGCAGGGTCTCGCGCTTGATTTTGTGGCCCAGCAGGTACTCGATACGGTGGATCAGTCGCGTGTCGTCGAGGGTGACGAGTGTGATGGCGTTGCCCTCAGCCTCGTAGCGGGCGGTGCGCCCGATGCGATGCACATAGTCCTCAGGGTGTTCCGGCACGTCGTAATTGATCACGTGCGAGATTCCTTCCACATCCAACCCGCGCGCGGCGATGTTGGTGGCGACCAGTACGCGGTGCTTGCCCGAGCGGAACCCTTCCAGCGCGGATATCCGGTCACGCTGTTTGAAATCCCCGTGAATGCAAGCCACGGCGACTTTGGTCTGGCGCAGCTGGCGGGTTACGACATCGGCCTCTTGCTTGGTCCTGGTGAAAACCAGCATACTATCAATTTCCATCTGCTCGAGTATAGCCATGAGCAGTTGCAGCTTGAGATGCTTGGGTACCGGGTAGAGAGCCTGTTGGATCGCCTCTGGCGGCTGGGCCATAGCTATCTCGATATGCACCGGGTCGTGCAGAAACTGGCGGGCGAGACCCAAAATCGTCGGCGGGATCGTGGCCGAGTAGAGCATGGTTTGGCGCTGACGGGGCATCTGGCTGATGATCTTTTTGATGTCGGGCAGAAATCCCATATCCAGCATGCGGTCGGCCTCGTCCAATACGAGCACTTGCAGGTCTCTAAAGTTCACGTTCTTGCGGCGCATGTGGTCCATCAGGCGGCCTGGCGTGGCGACGACGATGTCTACGCCCCGGCGCAGTTTGTCTATCTGTTTTTTCATCCCGGCTCCGCCGTATACGGTAACGACGCGCAGCGACGTGTGCGCGGTCGGCTTTTGGGCTTCCCCGGCGACCTGGATAGCCAACTCGCGGGTCGGCTCTAGTACCACCACTCGCGGGTTCCTGGTTTTGGTTCGATCTTGCAGCAATCGCTCCAACGCCGGCAGAAGAAATGCCAATGTCTTGCCGGTGCCGGTCTGGGCGCAACCGACGATGTCGCGTCCCTGCAAACCGGGCGAAATGGCCTGGGTCTGAACGGGGGTCGTTTCTTCGTACCCCAATCCACTGATTGTTTTTTGTAAAGGCTTGCTTAAATCTAGTTCTGTGAAACGCATGAAACTCCTCTATTGTACTATGTGGGTTTGGATCATTATAAAAAACCGCCCCGATTGTGCGAATCGGAGCGGTGCGATATGCCAAACCGATTGTTCTAACGACCGTAATTATACCAGCGAACGGGGTTTGTGTCAAAACAACGTATTCCCCCATGTTTGTTCTTCACAACAGCGCGGCGACGAGATTGGCCCCTAGTCCTGCAATGGGTGGGATGACAAACGTGATGGCATAACGAACGAGAGCCACTTTTGGATCAACCAGGGCCATCTCTACGGGCAGGCGCGATACTGACCACAACGCCCAAGCTGTGAGAAAGCCCACTACCGCGCCCATACCCGCCCCAGACTGATACAACACCGCTGCGAGGGGAAAGACGGCGTATGGCGCGCCAGGCATCAGCCCACCGGCCACACAAGCGGTGAGGATGCCTTTGACGCCAACCTGGGCGCCCAACCAGCGCGAGATCACTTCTCGAGGAACAATGACCTGTACCAGGCCCGCTATCACAAAACCCAGCAACAATATGGGCAGGTTGCGCCACAGCGTGCGCCCGCCGGCTACTAGTCCGGCCAGTGGCAGGTCGCGCTGTCGCGAAAAGGCGATTGCGAGTAGCAGCGCCGCAACGGCGCTTAAAATCAATGTCGTTGTGTCCATAGTTTTCCTGTGTTGTTGGCTCATTCTGTATCCTTGTTGGAGTTGCTCAATCGTGGTTCACCTGGTGCGAGCTTGCGAGAAAGCAGCCCCCGCCAGAACACCCCGCTGCTTCTGAGCAGCCCGTCCCAACAGCGCCTAGACCTCCGGGGAGTCACCTGGGCGGTCACTGTCCAGCACCTCGCGTATCTCGCGCACCAAGCCCTTGATATCATCCAGGCTAGTGGCTGGATTTGTAAGAGTCAGACGCAAATAGCGCTCGCCGTTCAGGGCGGCGGTAGATACAAAATAGTTGCCCCTCGCCAGCAGCCTGTCTCGCAGCGCCAGATGGATGTCGCCGGCGACCTTGACTCGGAAGCAGAGTATGTTGCATTGCGGCTCCACCGGGCATTCAAAGTCGGCCAAGCTCTGGAGATAGTCGTAGGCCTCGGCGGTGAGGGCGAATTGGCGCTCGATGTATTCGGCCAGCCCCGCTTCTCCCATTGCCGCCAGAACCATAAAGAACTTTAGTCCCAAGACAGATTTGGTACATTCAACCGTCCGGTGGTGGAAATCAAAGCCGGGTTGCTCTTTGTCATAGAAAAGATAGCTGGCTTTTTGGGTGAACGCCTGATCAAGAGATTGAGCATCGCGCACCAGCAACGCCGTGCACAAGGCGGTGACGCGCATCAGCTTGTGCATGTTTATGGTGAGCGAATCGGCCAGTTCGATGCCCTGCAAAAGTCGCCGGTGTTTGTTGGTCAGCAGGGCTGCCCCACCGTGAGCGCCATCTACGTGGAACCACAAGTCTCGCTCCCGGCAGAACGCGCCGATTTCTTGCAAGGGATCGTACAGACCAACGGCCGTACTGCCCGCATTAGCGACCAGCGCCAGCGCCCGTTTGCCGTCAGCCTCGATTCTATCATACGCGGCCGGCAGCCGGTCTGGGATGATAACGCCTCGCCCGTCGGTCTCTAGTGAATAGACGGCGCTGTGACCCATCCCCATGATGCCGGCCGCGCGCGCGATAGAGTAATGCGTCTCGGCCGGCGCGAGCAGCGCCAGATCACGCGGGTTTCCCTCCCGCCAGACCTGGGGCGCGATCCGCGTGCGGGCAGCGATCAGGGCCGTCAGGTTGGCGAGAGAGCCGCCGTTAGTCAGAATGCCGCCTCCGCGGATCTCGTCCGCCGCGCGCTGGGGGTTCAAGGGAGCGGGGCGCCAGCCCACTTTTTGCAGCAGCCAGTTGATGAGGAAATACTCAATGCTCACCGAAGCCGGGCCGAACTCGTAAATAGACCCGTCGCTGCTCACGAAATTATCCACCAACCCTGCCAGGGCCGCCATATAGTGGGGCACTGCTTGCTGATGAGCGATGTTGGCGGGATGGTAAATGCGCGTGATTGCCGCCAGGTATCTATCAATAAACTGGGCCAGTTTTTTCCCCGCCAGCCCTCCATCCCTGACGAGCGAATCCAGCTCCATCTCGGCTATCAGCGCGCTCATGGGCGGTTGTTGGATGACGCGCCCCTCGCCTGCTATGGATTGTTCGTAAAAATTGTTCAGGGCTTGTACGATGATCTCGGCGTCGGCCTGAAAAGACATGTCGCCTCGCGTTTCAAACATATTGTTCACTGTCAATAACCTCGCCTTCAATCAACTTTGGATACCCCTGCTCGCCTTCTAACACCAGGTACAACCACTTGTAACCAACCCGCCATTTCGTCTGGTCATCCGCCAAAATTGTGGCCGTCTTGCGGTTCAGCCTGATCACTTTGCCATACACATCATTGTTTTGCCTATCCCGAAAACCTACTTTGTCGCTCACCTTGAGCTGACTCTTGTCCAGTCCTGTTTTTGACGAAAGCGTGATGTCTGTGTCTACGCTATCCAGATTGACATAATAGAACGGTATGTTCCAGCGCTCCTGATCGTGCTCATTTTCCACCAACAGCCGTGTTCTTTTTAGCTTGATCACTTGTGCTTTGATCAGTCTATTTTCCGTGCTATCAAAGTAGGTGATGGCCTGCCCAGGCTTTAATCGATTTTTGATTTCTCGAATGCGCTGCGGGCTTTCCAGTTGTTGGCTTATGGCGACTTGCAACCTATACAAATCGAACAACGATGCCTGCTGCAAATCCTCTATGATTCTGGAATAATCCATCTTGTCCTCTCTCTACTCCCTACCTACCCCCCAACCACTATTTCCTTCTGCCGCTCTTTCTGAGCCAGTTCTTTTTCCACAAAGATGCTCTTGCCTGTGAAAGGATCCATCTCTGTATGATACATCAGGCTGGAATAGGTGGACGGCGTGGGAGTGAAAATTTGCACTTGTTCGGGCTTGATTCTCAACTCGCGGCTGGCGAACCGCTTTAGCGCCCGCATATCCCGCTCGGTGCAGCCGGGGTGCGCGGCGATCAGATAGTAGGTGAGGAACTGCTTTTTGCGGGCGGCTTGGGTCAGCTCGTAAAACAGCTCCCTGAACTTGAGTAGGGCTTTTGTCCCCGGCTTTCCCATCAGCCGCAAGACGCGCCCCACCGTGTGTTCAGGGGCCACCTTCATCTGGCCCGAGACGTGGTGACGCGCGACCTCGCGCAGGTAGGAAACGCCATGCTGCCTGTCGGCAAGCACCAAGTCATAGCGGATGCCGGAGGCCACAAAGACCTTTTTGACCCCCTCTACCTTGCGCAGCCGTCTGAGCAGCGCGATTTGCTTGCTGTGATCAATTTTCAGTTGCGGGCAAATTTGGGGATAGACGCATCGTCTATCCTCGCAGCTTCCTTTAGCCAGTTTCTTCTGGCACTCGAACCCGTACATATTGGCCGTCGGGCCGCCCACGTCCTGGATGTATCCTTTGAAATCGGGGTACGCGGCCAGCCGTCTGGTCTCTCTCACGATGGAACCCTCGCTGCGCCATCTCACCGTCCGCCCCTGGTGCACGGCGATGGAGCAAAAGTTGCACTCGCCGTAACAGCCTCGGTGCGTGGCGAGCGAGAACTTTATCGTTTCCAGTGCCTTGACCGGCCCCAACCGCTCGTAGAACGGATGCTGGGCCCGCTCAAAGTCCATCTCGTACACCTGGTCCAACTCCTGCTGCGTCAGGTAGCGAGCGGGCGGGTTCTGGATCAGGTAGCGCGTGTCCTGCTGTTGGCACAATCCCTGGGCGGTGAGTGGATCGTTGTTGCGGTAGAAAGTGTGAAACATCTCGGTAAAGGCGCGCTTATCACCCGCTACTTTTTCGTAGGAGG
>DUEK01000148.1 GCA_011192155.1 Thermoflexia bacterium | reverse complement strand
TTCGCCTCTCTCGAAACTTGGAGGGAGTGTATCTCAGAGCCTTCTGGTGGACGATCACTCGCTGGAAATCCAACTCTTTGAGCAGCTCGTGAGACTGCAAGATATTTATCTCAATGGTTGAGGAACAACTACCGTCTATCGGGTAATGTCCCTCGATGGTTGAGATCAATGACTCCCCTGAAAAAAACTCCAAATTGGCGGATTCAATCGGGTGCAGTCACTGTCATTTACCGCCCCTCCGCCACGGAATGTGTCAAGTAGTGTGAGACAACTGTGAACAGAATTTAGGGTAAATATCCAAGAACGGCAGCGGGTTGGGTTACCAAACCACGGAAAACCCCGCTACGCAGGCTCCAGGCAGCCCCAAAAAGAGCTTTGATCAGGCCGGTTTGGTTTTGACGGCAATTTGTGCTACAATCAGGCTGTAATGCACAGAGAGGAGACGCAGTGAATCGAAAAGAGTGGCGCTGGGTCGCGTTGGTGACGCTGGCTCTAGTGGCCGCCAGCAGCCTACCCTACCTCGTTGCCTGGGCAGCAACGCCTGAGGGCGCGCGCTTCACCGGGTTGTTGGTCAATCCGCTGGACGGGCATTCCTACATAGCCAAGATGCGTCAGGGATTGGATGGCTCGTGGCGCTTTCGGCTGGCCTTTACGCCCGAATCACAGGATGGAAAGCCGGTGTATCTGTTTTTCTTGCTTCTGGGGCACGTGGCGCGTTGGATAGACTTGCCGCTGATCCTGGTCTATCACGCCGCGCGGACACTGGGCGGTGTGGCAATGCTGTTGGCGCTCTATGCTTTGATTTCCCAACTCGGCAAGGACGTGGGCGAGCGACGAACAATGTTTTTGTTGACAGCGTTGGGCTCTGGAGTGGGGTGGTTAGCGGGGTCGCTGGGTGTGATGACCGCTGATCTGTGGGTGATAGAGGCATTCCCTGTTTATGCATTGCTGGCGAACGCACACTTTCCGCTAGCGATGGGACTTATGATGGGAATCGCAGCCTGTGGGTTGCAGATCGCGGCTTGCAGAGCGAGAATGACAGAATGTAGGTGGCAGATGATGGGAGGAACTGCCGGAGCAGTGACGTTGGGTGTGATTCAGCCGTTTGGGTTGGTGGCAGTCTTGGGAGGGTTGGGGGTGATGTTAGTGGCGCGAATGGTGCGCAAGCGGGCAATCCTCTGGCGAGCGTGGGCTTGGGCAATTGGGACTGGTGCGCTAGCGTTATTCTATCCTGGATATATGCAGTGGGCGATGCGCTCCGATCCCGTACTGGCGGCGTGGAACGCGCAGAATGTGACTTTCTCGCCCCCACTGTGGGACTGGGCGCTGAGCTACGGATTGGTGTTGGTGTTGGCTGTGTTGGGGAGTGTCGTTGCAGCTCGGCGCAGACTCGATGGCGATTGGTTGCTGCTAGGTTGGGTAGCGGTGACTTTGGTGGGAGTGTACCTTCCACTATCACTCCAGCGCCGGTTGAGCCTGGGACTAGGTGCGCCGATGGGCTTGCTGGCCGGGATGGGGTGGTGGCGCATAGTGCGGCCGCGGGTCAGAGTTGGCGGACGATGGCGGATGCAGGTACTGGTCACCGCTTTCTGCACATTGACGACAGTCTTTTTGATTTCAATGATGCTGCTGGCGGCGCTGGCCGGTGAGCCGCGATTCTATCTGAGCGAGGGAGAATGGCAGGCGCTGGCGTGGCTGCGCGAGGAGGCGTCTCACGACCAGGTTGTGTTGTGCGCACCCCAGACCGGGATGTTCGTGCCGGCTTGGGCCGGGCAGCGCGTGGTATACGGCCATCCTTTCGAGACAGTGGATGCAGAGCGACGTGAGGCGCAGGTAGAAGCATACTGGGCCGGCGAGATGGACACAGCGGAGCAGGAGCCATTTCTAAGAGATAATGGCGTGGGGTACGTGCTGGTCGGGCCGAGAGAGCATGCATTGTGCGGAGGAGCAGAGGCGCAGGAGTGCAAAGGAGCGGGGAAACTAGTGTTTGAGGCGGATGACGTGAAAGTGTACGAGGTGACGTGGTGATAAGGGAACATGGTAAATTGTTCACTAGTCATTGGTCATTGGTCATTGCCCATTGCTCATTGCTCGCCCTAGCGTTGGTGTTACTCTGGCCTGTGGTGCGACATCCAGACTGGTGGCTGTGGAAACCAGAGTCGCCGCACTCCGACCTGGCAGTGACGCACTGGCCCAACGCCCACTTTACGCGGCGGGTGTTGTGGGAAGAGGGGCGGTTCCCACTGTGGCGGTCCACGATTATGAGCGGCGCGCCATTTGCAGCCAATCCGCTGGCGGGCTTGTACTATCCGCCCAACTGGTTTTTCCTCTTCTTGCCCTGGCTGCCACTGGAGATGGGATTCAACCTTTCGGCGGTCGTTCACCTGTGGCTGGCGGGAGCGACGATGTACGCGCTGATGCGGCGCGGCTTTGACGTCGGTGCATGGGGTGCGCTGGCGGCGGCGGTGGCCTACGAGGCCACGCCCAAGCTGCTGGCTCATCTGAGCGCGGGGCACGTCGGGTGGACGCAGGCGTGGGGCTGGCTGCCGGTGGTCATACTGTGTGTGGTGCAAGCGGGCAAGTCTGCAAGTGGGCAAGTTTGCAAGTGGGGGGTGGGAGCGGGGGCGGCGCTGGCGATCCAGTTCTTGGCAGACGTGCGCATGGCGGCATACACGCTGGCAGCAGCCGTGACGTTGGCGTTATTCTTCGCTATTCGCAAGTCACCATTCGTACATTCATACATTCGTACATTCGTGCATTCGCTCATTCGCACATTCGCCATTTCCCTGGGCCTGACTGCTTGCCAGTGGCTTCCACTTTTGGCTCTGCTGCCAGAGATGACACGGGCCTCAATGACGCTGCACGACGCAGCGGCCTGGTCATTGCCCTGGCGTTACCTGTTGGGCCTGCTGGTCGCCGACCGGGGCGGCTTTCACGAGTGGATGACTTACGTCGGGTTGAGCACGCTGGCGCTGGCGGCGCTGGGCGTGTGGCAGGCTCGACGCGTACGCGAGCGGCGCTGGCTGACCGGCTGGCTGCTTGGCTTGGTGGTCTTTGCCGCCTGGTTCAGCCTGGGAGAAAACGGTGGCCTCTTTACTCTGCTCTACCGGCTGATACCGGGCATGGGATTGCTGCGCGTGCCGCCGCGTATATGGGTATTGGTGACCTTTGCGGCAGCAGCGCTGGCTGGCCTGGGTGTGGACGAAACGATCCGCCGTGGGAGCAGTCGCCGCCGGACCGGGCCACTGGTGTTTGGACTGATCGCCGTCGGATTGGTAGCGGCGGATCTATTGAGCGTGGACGCGACACTGGTCGGCGCTCTTCCGCCGCGAGGAGTGTTCGCCCCTGTTCAGGATGTGGCCGTGTACCTGGCGCGAGCGAGAGAGAACGAGGATTTTCGGGTCTACTCTCCCTCGTTCAGCCTCCCCCAGCACACAGCCGAACTATACGGCCTCGATCTAGCCGGAGGAGTAGACCCGCTCCAGTTGCGTGTCTACGCTGATTACGTCAACCGCGCGGCCGGCGTGGAGGTCGGCGGATACGGCGTGACGCTGCCCACTTTACCGCCAGGCTGCGAGGTCGAAACGGCTCTGGCGGGGGTCGTGCCCGATGCGCGGATGATGGCCCAACTGAGCGTCAGGTACGCTGTATCGGCCTTTCCGTTCGAGCAAGATCAGAATTGGCTGCTCTTGACCGTAAAAGATGGCGTCTATCTGTACGAGAACCTGGTAGGGGCGGCGCTGCCCCCTGGCTCGCTCGCGTCCGGCGACCCCATAATCACGCTGCGGGATGGGACCGTGCTATTCGAGTATCAACCCCGGCCCGTCTACTGGGGCTGGGCCATCTCTGGCGTGACGTTGTTGGGGCTGGTCGGTTGGTGGGTCCTTGGAAGGAGACATCCGTGAGCGTTACGATAACGCGCCGCGAGTACCGTTTCGTGCTCCTGCTGGGGCTGGCAACTCTTGGCATCGCCTCCATCCCCTACGTTCTCGGCGCGGCGCTGGCAACGGAGAGTCGCGTCTTTGGCGGCTTTGTCTACGCGGTCGAGGATGGATATGCCTACCTGGCCCATATGCGTGAGGGGGCGAACGGCGTCTGGCTCTTTACACTGCCATACACTCCTGAACCTCATCCCCCACGCTTGTTCTATCTTTTTCACCTTCTGCTTGGAAAACTGGCTGCCGTCATTCCCGGCGGCGACCTGACGGCGCGCATGGTGCTCGTTTACCACGGGGCGCGGGTGTTCTTCGGGCTGGGGTTGTTGCTGACGGTGTATCGCTTCCTGGCCGAGTTCACGCGACGGGTGCTGGTACGGCAAGTGGCCTGGCTGATGGTGACATTCGGCGGGGGGCTGGGCTGGCTGTTAGTCGCGCTGGAACAACCGGACTGGCTAGGCAGCATCCCGCTGGACTTTATTCTCCCTGAAGGATTCACATTTCTGGTTCTCTACAACTTTCCCCACATCGCGCTGGCCCGGACGCTGTTGTTGTGGGGGATCTTGTTTTTGCTAAAGGCGTGGGAAGCAAGTCCAATGTCCAAACCCCGTTTCCCGTTTTACGCCGCAGGCGCAGGAATATGCTGGCTTCTGATGGGTCTCATAGTGCCCTTCTACATCGCGGTGGCATGGGCGTTGACGGGGGCTGCACTACTGGTGTTATGGCTGCGCAAGAAACCAGGTTTTTGCCAAAAACCTGGCTTCTTCGTCTCTATACCCTGGCGCGAGGGGCGTATAGCCGGAGTGACCGTGCTCATCTCCGCGCCGGTCGTAGCCTACAGCGCCTGGGTCTTTACCAGCGACCGGGTGTACGAAACCTGGGCAGCGCAGAACCTGATTCTCTCGCCGCATCCGCTCCACTACCTGGCGGCGTATGGCGTACTGCTGGCGCTGGCGCTCTTCGCTGTGCGCGAAATCTGGCGCGACGATGGCCCAGCCTGGCTGCCGCTGGCATGGGTGGCAGTCGTGCCGCTGCTGGTCTACCTGCCCTTCAACCTACAACGGCGATTGGTCGAGGGGGCGCAGATACCGCTCAGTCTGCTGGCGGCGTGGGGGCTGGTAAAAATCTCCAAATCCAAATTGATAGTGAGCGCAACCCTGATCGCCCTGTCGCTCACCAACGTGCTGCTGGTGGCAGGGAACTCGCTGGCGCTGCGCGGGCAGCCGTCCCCCATCTACCGGGATGCGGGCGAAATCGCCGCGTTGGACTGGCTTGACGGGCAGGTCCGACTCGGCGATGTGGCTCTGTCATCCTACGCGACAGGCAACTACCTGCCGGCGCGAGTGGGAGCGCGAGTGTTCGTGGGGCACGGGCCGGAGAGCATCCACGCTGGCGAGAAAAAGGCGCTGGCGGCCCGCTTCTTCGACGCGGCGACGGAGGATGCCTGGAGGCGACGCCTGTTGGCAAAGTACAGCGTGGACTATGTCTTCTGGGGACCATCGGAGCGGGCGTTGGGCGGCTTTGACCCACGCAGCGCGGATTACCTCGAGCCCATCTATGAAATGGGCAGTTATGCCTTGTTCGAGGTGACCAAGTGAACGCACAACGCCTGGTGACGCGCCAAGAATGGCGCTGGGTGTTGTTCTTGAGCCTGACGGCACTGGTGGTCACGTGCCTGCCCTACCTGTTGGGTTGGTCGCTGGAGACATCGGAGCGGTTATTCGGCGGCTGTATCTTTTTAGCCGACGATTGCTACTCCTACCTGGCAAAAATGCAACGGGCAGCGCAAGGCGAATGGCTGCTCCAAATGCCTTACACCTCCGAACCCCACGCCAAGACGTTGATCTATGTCTTTTACGTCCTATTGGGCAAGTTGGTCGCCTTGACTGGCCTCTCCCCTGTGGCGATATATCACGTGATGCGCGTGCTCTTGGGCCTGGGGTTGCTGCTGACAGTGTATCGCTTTCTAGCGGCGTTCACGGAACAGATTGTGGTGCGACGTCTGACCTGGCTGATGGTGACATTCGGTGGAGGGCTGGGCTGGCTGCTGGTCGCGCTGGGACAATCCAGCTGGCTGGGCGCCCCGCCGCTGGACTTTTATCTGCCGGAAGGCTTTGCCTTTTTGGTACTGCTAGGCTTTCCGCACCTGGCGGCGGCCCAGTCATTACTGCTGTGGGGACTCTTGTTTCTACTAAAGACGTGGAGGGAATACCCAAATCCCAAACACGTGGCGCTGACCGGTTTCCTCTGGCTCCTTATGGGCCTGATCATTCCCTTCTACGTACCGGTGGCCTGGGCGGTGATGGGCGCCGCATGGCTGGCGTTGGCACTGCGTCGAAAATCTGTGCTCTGGCAGGAGGGATTGGCGGCAGGAGCGGTCGCCCTCATCTCTGCGCCGATCGTGGCCTACAGCGCCTGGATATTCACCCACGACCGGGTGTACGCGACCTGGGCGGCGCAGAACCTGATCCTCTCGCCGCACCCGCTGCACTACCTGGCGGCGTATGGAGTGCCGTTGGTGCTGGCTGCCCTTGCTGTGCGGGATGCCTGGCGTGATGAGGGGCCGGCTTGGCTACCGCTGGCGTGGGTGGCGGTGGTACCGGTGCTGGTCTACTTGCCATTCAACTTACAGCGGCGGCTGGTCGAGGGAGTGCAAGTACCGCTCAGCCTGCTGGCGGCGTGGGGAGCGGCGCGATTGTGGCGCTCGAGGCGACGCTGGCTGGTCGTGGCGCTGCTGGCGACCATGCTGCCCACCAGCCTAATCCTCCTGGCCGGCAGCAGCGGGTGGATGCTCGCCCGCCCCGCGCCCGTCTTTCGCGACAGCGCCGAAATAACTGCGCTAGACTGGCTGGCCGAGCGGGTTGCGCCCGACAATGTGGTCCTAACGGCATACGACACCGGAACCTATCTGCCGGTGCGCGCGGGTGCGCGGGCCTTTCTGGGCCACGGCCTGGAGACGGTTGACGCCGACGAGAAGGAAGCGTTGGTGGTCCGCTTCTTTGACGTAACGGCAACCGATTCGTGGAGACAACAACTGCTGGAAAAGCACGATGTGGATTACGTCTTTTGGGGACCATCAGAGCGGGCATTGGGGGATTTCGACCCTGCCCAGGCGGCCTACCTGCGGCAAATCTACAATGTAGGCGAGTATAGCCTATTTGAGGTCAAACGATGAAACGAACAGAGGGGCAGAGGAGCGGAGAAGCGGAGGAGCGGAGGAGCAGAAGCTGCACGCATAATTATTCATTGTTCATTGTCCATTGGTCATTGTTAGTTCTCCCCCTGCTCCTGCTGTGGCGACCACTGTTTGCGGGCGAATCCTTTTTCTGGGGCACGCCACTCTTGCAGTTCGTGCCCTGGCAGCGAATGGCGGCCGAGATGTGGCGCGGCGGGCATCTACCGCTGTGGAACCCATTGGTTGGCTGCGGAGCGCCGCTGGCGGCCAATTACCAAACGGCAGCCTTTTACCCCCTGAACGCGCTCTATCTGCTGCTGTCGGCCGAGGTAGCCTTGAGCTGGACGACCGCGCTTCACCTGGCGCTGGCCGGATGGGGTATGTACCACTGGGCGCGGGCCGTGGGGCTGGATCGTTTCCCGGCCCTCATCGGCGCGCTGGCGTTGGAGGGCAGCGGATTTCTGGTGGCGCGGGCGGCCTTGTTCCCCAGCATCGCCTTTACCTTCCCCTGGCTGGCCGTCTGGCTGTGGCGGGCCGAGCGTTTGACGCAGAGCAAGCGGCTGCGCGACGCGCTGTGGCTGGGCTTCGCGCTGGGCTTGGGGCTATTGGCCGGCCACGCGCAGACCGCGTTCTACGGCGGCGTGCTGCTGGCGGCTTACCTGCTCCTTCGGGCAATTCAAGAAGCAAGAGGAGCAGAGGAGTGGAGGAGCAGAGGAACAAGGAGTACGCGGTACGCAATACGCACCGTGCTTCTTATCGGTTTGGCATTGGTATTGGGCTTGAGCCTGGCGGCAGTGCAATTGTTCCCGACCGCGGAATTGATGCTTTCGTCACAGCGATCATCCGGCGTGAACTATGACTTGGCTATGACTTACTCGCTCTGGCCCTGGCGTCTGATCACCTTTGCGGCCCCCGATTTCTTTGGCAATCCGGGCCAGAGCAACTATCGGGGCTACGCCGCCTACTGGGAGGATGCGGGGTACGTGGGCCTGCTACCGCTGCTCCTGGCCGTGGAGGCGATATTGAACAGAAAGCGGCGGAGCAGGGAGGCAGAGGGGCAGGAAAGCAGGGGAGCAGAGGGACAGAGGGGAGGGTGGGGCGATCAGGTTGGGTTTTGGGTGGTTGTCGCGATCATCGCGCTGGCGCTGGCGCTAGGCAAGAACACGCCCGTTTTTCCGTTCCTCTTCCGCCACATCCCCACCTTTGAAATGTTCCAGTCCCCTGCCCGCTGGCTGGCCGTGACCACTGTCGCGCTGGCGGCGCTGGCGGCGCTGGGCGCGCAGCGGTGGCCCAGAGGTCATCGTGGGCGGCGGCGAGGGGCATTGGGAATTGTGGTGGGCACCGCTATGCTCATTGGCGGATTGGCCGCGCCGCGCCTGGCCGTCAGGGTGCCCTCCACTTTTGGCCTGGCGACCGCTCGGCTCGGCGGAACCCTGGCCGTGGCGGGGGCGCTGGCGCTGCTGCGACACGACACGATCGGCTGGCAGGCAGCAGTGACGGGGTTCGTCATGCTGGACCTGCTGCTATTTGGCTGGCCTCTGCTGCCGACGGTGGATAGGTCGTTGTATCAGGACGCCACAAGCGCGGCCATCCACTTGGAATACGAACCCGGCCCGGCGGCGCGGACCTACTGCCCCGTTGACCCCATTGAACCAAACAGTGATTACGGCGTCGAGTACCGGATCAAATTCAGCTATCTGAAATTCGATGACTTTGGCCCGCGCAAAGTGGATCACTGGTTAGAAATGCGCGAGACCTTGTTACCCAACGTGGGAATGTTGGATTGCGCGCCCTCGGCCAACAACTTTGACCCGCTGCTGATTGGACGGTACGCCAATCTGTTGGAAGCCGCCGTCGAATCCCCTGCCCTGCTGCGGGTGATGGGCGTGACCCACGTTGTCAGCGACCGCCCCTGGTCAGAGGGAAAAGCCATCTACACGAGCGGCCCAGCCACGCTATACCGCCTGCCCGATGGTCTGGGCCGCGCCTGGATCGTGCCCGCCGCCCGCTACGTTCCCCCCGGCGAGATGCTGATCGCCCTCACCGACCCCGCCTTCGATCCCACTGCCGAGGTGCTACTGGAAAACCCTCCCCGCCATTCGTCATTCGCCCATTCGCCCATTCGCCATTCGCTCACCTTGCAGGATACCCCCAACCGAGTTACAATACGCGCCGCCCTGGATGCGCCCGGTTACCTGGTGCTGGCCGATACCTGGTACCCAGGCTGGCGGGCGACGGTGGATGGCCGGCCGGCCAACCTGCTGCGGGCCAACTATGCTTTTCGGGCTATCTGGTTAGAGGCAGGGGAGCACGTGGTGGAAATGACCTATCGCCCGGCGTCGGCGCTCGTGGGAGGGACGGTCAGTCTGATGGCTCTGGTCTTGCTCGTAGCCGGGCTGTTGTTGACGCGCCGCATCCGAATCTAGCACTGGAGGTAACTACTACTCAGCCTGGGCTGTTACACAGAGTTTCACAGAGCATTTCACAGAGGAATGTAGA
>DUEK01000147.1 GCA_011192155.1 Thermoflexia bacterium | reverse complement strand
GGATACTGACGGGGACAACATACCAGACTATCTGGACACCGACAGCGATAACGACGGCACTCCTGATGGAGACGAGTGGTACGACGGCACTAGCGGAGACGAGTTTTGCTCCAACTCGGCCGGGCTAGATACCGACGGCGACACTATCCTCAACTGCCAGGATAACGATGTGGACGGAGATGGTATCCCCAACTACCTGGACACTGACTCGGACGACGACGGCACGCCCGATAGCCAGGAATCTCGCACAACTCCCAACCCCTCCCCCTTCGGTCACGGAGATGTCCCGGCCTGGATTGACCCAATCTACCACCTCTACCTGCCCCTCGTCCTGCGCAACTCTCCCTGACAAACGTCGCTCGAACGATCGCAAGGCGCGACGCACTTGAAGTGCGTCGCGCCTTTTGTCTAAATGTGGTACAATACGGGCCTACAAAAACCAAGTAGGAGGTATCATGCCATCACCAATCATTTTGCCCCAACCCCGCATCAGTGGGGAAACATCACTGGAAGCCGCCATCGCCCAACGGCGCTCCACGCGGCGCTTTTTCCCAGAAAACTTGACCCTGGACCAGATCAGCCAACTGCTGTGGGCGGCGCAGGGCGTCACCGGCGGCAAGGATACTCTGCGCGCAGCCCCGTCGGCTGGCGCGTGCCACCCGTTGACTTTCTATGCTTGCCGCGACGACGGCGTCTGGCGCTATCACCCGCAAGATCACTCCCTGACGCGCCACATGGAGCAAGACGTGCGGGGCAGTCTAATGGAAGCCTCGTGGCGACAAAAATTCATCGCTCAGGCCCCGTGCGTGTTCGCCATCAGCGGCATCTTTGAGCGCACCACCCAACGCTACGAGGAGCGGGGGCGACTACGCTACGTGCCGATGGACGTCGGTCACGCGGCCCAAAACCTACTCCTGCAAGCAGTCGCGCTGGGGCTGGCGAGCGTCCCCGTCGGCGCGTTCGATGACGCCGGCGTCAAGAAAACGTTGGCCCTCCCAAGCCAAGAGGAACCGCTGTACCTGCTCCCTGTCGGCCGTGCCCGGTAAAGACGATGCCCCAATGCCCATAGGTCGGCAAGACAAGCTAAAAGGCGACCCCATTCCCTGGCTGCTGGAAGCGGCAAACCCCTCGGCCCGCTACCTCACGCTGCGCCACTTGCTCGATAGCGGCGAGCGAGATTCCCAAGTCGCAGAGGCGCGGGCGGCGATTCCAGAGTGGCCGCCGGTGCACGAGATACTGGCTCTGATGGATGCGGTGGACTTTTGGGGGCGGGCCGACAAACCTTTCTACGGCGGCGCGGTGGGCACGCACGCCACACTCAGCCTGCTCGCCGCGCTGGGTATGGCCCGCACGCCGCAACTCGAGGCTGCCTGTGAGAACGTCCTTGAACACGGCCAGCACGAAAGCGGCGGGTTCACCTACGATGACACACCCGGTCACCGCTTCCTCTGCTATACCGGCAAAGCCATCTCCACGCTAACCCACTTTGGCTACCGGGGCGATCCGCGTCTGGAACGCGCGCTGGAATATCTGACCAAGCGCAGCACTACCCCCGACGGCTTGACATGCCCCTATGCCGACGGTGAAGAATGTCAGTGGGGTATCGTCAAAGCACTGGCCGCTTTTGCCGTGCTGCCTCCCGCCAGCCGCACTCCCGACCACGTGCAGGCCATAGAAACCCTGGCTAATGCCGTGCTCGACCACCAGTTTGACTTTGAAGGCCGCGACGCCCGCTGGCTCAATTTCGGCTTTCCCCTCGACTATCAATCCGACCTGGTCGAGCTGTGCGACGCTCTGGCGCGCCTCGACTATGGCCCCGATCCGCGCATGAATCGGCTGCTAGAACTGGTACTGGCGGCCCAGCCTGCGGATGGGCGCTGGCTCAAGCAGTACGGCACCCGCGCCTTTCAGGTGGAAAAGAAAGGGCAGCCCAGTAAATGGGTCACCATTCGCGCGCGGCGGGCGCTCAAACACGCGCGGCGCTCCATCATGAAGGCAGACCGGGCCAGACTGCGTGGCAAATAAGCCGAAACATCAATCTAGCCTCAATACGGTTTAGATGAGCGGTTGGAGTGGAGCCTTCAGGCGGAAAAACCCGGCTAAAGCCTCGGCTCCTGGCCTTAACTAAACCGTATTGAATCTCGACAACAAGACCTCGGAGGTCTCTCGAGAGCGCCTTTGCCGGTAAAAACGGGCACAATCTAAGCAATTTTGCTGCCAATGTCACCTTCCGAGACCTCCGAGGTCTGAAATTTGGATCTACTGAGTCTACTTTTTCAAAGATAAGTAAAAGATTCACCATGGCTCAAACAACCGTCGCCATCGTGCGCTACGAGAAACCCCTGGAATCCGTTCGCAAAGCGGTCGAGCTTGCCCACGGCCTGGATCATCTGCCCGCCGACGCCAGAGTCTTTATCAAGCCCAACATCGTTTTCTGGACGCGCGCCGTCCCCTTTCCCAAGTGGGGCGTGATCACCACCTCTCGCGTGGTGGAGGATATGGTGGTCTTACTCAGGGAGCGCGGCGTTGCCGAGATCACCATCGGGGAGGGAATGGTCACTCTGAACCCTAAAGACACAGAGACGCCCGCTCACGCCTTTGAGGGTCTGGGATACGGCGTTCTGAAGAAGCGGTACGGTGTCAAATACGTCAACGTCTTTGAGCGGCCATTTGAGAAAGTAGACTGTGGCGCAGGGGTGGTGCTGAACTTTAACACAGACATCCTCCACAGCGACTTTGTGGTCAACCTACCCGTGCTCAAAACTCACGCTCAGACAGTGGTCAGCCTGGGGATCAAGAACCTGAAAGGAACGATTGACATCCCCTCCCGCAAAAAGTGCCACAGCGCCGACCCCGAAAAGAATCTGAACTATATGATCGCCCGGCTGGCGAACAAACTGCCGCCCTCCTTTACTCTACTGGACGGGATTTACACCAACGCGCGCGGGCCAAGCTTTGACGGCAAAATCAGGAGAAGCAACCTCCTCGTAGCCTCCTCGGATATGCTCTCGGCCGACATGGTGGGGGCGCGAATCCTCGGACACGCTCCCTCGGAGATCGCTTACCTGGTTCACGCGGCTCAAGAACAGAAGCGGCCCCTGGACCTATCTGATGTGGCAGTGGTAGGAGAAAGAATCGAGGATGTAGCCAGCTACCACGAGTATGCTTTTCCTTACAATGAGGCCGGTACTCTCCCCCGCGCTATGGAGAGGCGGGGCATCAAAGGATTGTCTTACCGCAAGTACGATTCCACGCTATGCACCTATTGCTCCGCCCTCAACGGCGTGATCCTCACAGCCATCGCCTACGCCTGGCAGGGGCAGCCCTGGGACAATGTGGAAGTGCTGACCGGCAAGATCATGCAGCCCACGCCCGGCAAGAAAAAGACTATTTTGATCGGCAAGTGCATGTACCAGGCCAACAAAGACAACGCCAATATCCAGGAGATGATCGCTGTGAAGGGTTGCCCGCCATCGCCAAAAGCGGTGGTAGAGGCGTTTCATCGGGCCGGGATCGAGGTGAACGCCGACATCTTTGAACACATTGACGCAGCACCCGGGTTCTTTATGGCGAGGTACGAAGGGAAACCCGAATTTGAGAAATCTTTCTTCGAGTTGGATTCGTAGTAAGCGCTCGCACGGCACAAACGACACTCCGCTGCGTTTTGTGCAAACCTTGCATCAGTCACACTTCACAGAGCAATCGCTGGCGGTGGTAGCGAGCGAACGCATCCCCCATCCTCAGCACCTCCAACACCGCCTCTGGGCGAGCGGTGGCTCCGGGGCGAGCGACGAGTTTCATTCCTAACACCACCTCACCCCCGCCCACCTGTTCCACCTCCAGTCGCTCGATAAGCGGGCGCAGATCGTATTGCTTTCCGCGTCGTTCGTGTGGCAAATTCTCCGCCGCCAGTACGCACTCAACACGCGCCTTGATTTGTTCCGACGGTTCCCCCCACTCCACCGTCACGCGATACTCTGCCGATACGGTTCGCGTCTGCAACGCCGGTTCATTCAGGCTCACTTGGCGCACCTGGCCGACCCGCAGCCCCTCAGAAAGCACCGGCGATAGCGCCTTGGCAAACTCCTCCACTGACATTGGCCTCTCCAGCCAGACGTCCAGCAACTCTGCCTCGCCGGTGTACCCTAGCGGCAAAGCGCCCGCCAATTGCAGTCTGGGCCGGGGGTTGAAACCGTGGGAGTAGGCCAGCGGCGCGCCCGCCCGCCGCAAGGCCCGCTCCCACGCCCGCATCAGGTCCAAGTGCGAGGTATAGGCCAGCGGCCCGTCTTTAGAAAACGTGATCCGCAGCCTTATCACGTTTCACGCCTCGCATCAAAACTCAACCGCAAACTCCCCATTCTTGTACAGCAGCTCATCATCCACCCAAATCTCGCCCCCACTGCGCAAATCGCAGATCATGTCCCAGTGGATAGCGGATACGTTCTTGCTCCCCGTCTCGGGAAAGCCCGCGCCTACCGCCATATGAAAGCTGCCGTTGATCTTTTCATCGAAAAGGATCTGGCTCGTGAACTGGGTTATCCCAGCGTTGGTGCCGATGGCAAATTCTCCCACGTAGCGCGAGCCGGCGTCGGTGTCGAGCGTCTGGAGTAGAAAATCCTCGTTCTTGTCGGCGGTCGCCTTGACCACCTTGCCGTTCTCGAACCACAGCCGCACGCCAGCCACCTCCCGCCCCTGGTGGATGGCCGGGTACGAAAAGTGGACGTGTCCCTCGACACTATCCTCCACCGGCCCGGTAAAAACCTCGCCGCTGGGCATGTTGTGCTTGCCGTCGCTGTTGATAAAGGTACGGCCAGCAATGCTCAGTTGCAACTCGGTCTCCGGCCCGACGACGCGCACCCGCTCCTTGCCCTTGAGCCAGTCCACGATATTCTGCTGCCAGGCCGAAAAGCGCTGCCAGTAGCCGACCGGATCGTCCAGGTCCGGCATACAGGCGCCATAGACAAAATCCTCGTACTCGCTCAAACTCATCTCGGCATCCTGCGCGTGGGCGTTGGTGGGGAACAACGTAACCACCCAACGGAACTCACCGGCGGCGGAACGCTGCATATAGATTTTCATCAATTCCGCTTGCGCTTGGCTGCGCAGCACCATCTTGGCCGGATCAACGTTACTCAGCGACTTTGTGTTCTCCGCGCCCCTGATGTTAATGCTGACGTCATAAGTCTCTATGATCAACTTGAGCGGCTCGGCCACGTGCTGCAACTGCTCGTCCGAAGCGTACCGGAAGAACAGCTCGTCCATGCCAGGCAGAGAGGGTATCATCAACGGATACCCGCCCGCCTGCAACACCCGGGTATAGACCGCCCTGAGCAGCGGCTCGGCCAAAGCGTCCCCTTGTATCAGCACTTTATTGCCCGGTTGCACCGCAACCGAGTAGTTGACCAGCACATCGGCCAGTTTATCAACTCGTGGGTCTGTCATTGTTCACTTCTCCTTTGTTTGCACTATTCGGGGAGGGACAACGCCACTCCCTTGACCAATCATCGCCATAAACGTTGAGTATGCCACAGCCGTGACATCGCTCCCGGCAATCGGCCAGTAACTCCCCGCGCTGGCTGCGCCGGTACTCTTTCAATAAGAACTTTCTGCTCACGCCCGCGCTGACCACTTCCCAGGGAAAGACCTCGTCGAGAGGACGCTCCCGGCGGGCATAAAAGTCTGGATCAAGCCCGCTCTCCTCGAACGCCCGCGCCCAAGCTGCCGAGTCTCGCTGCTCGCCCCAGGCATCGAAGCGCGCTCCCATCTCCCAGGCTCGCTGCACGACCTGACCCAAGCGCCGGTCGCCCCGGGCGAGCGCGGCCTCTAGCAAAGTCTCTTCGGGGTCATTGTAACTCAATTTAAGACCCCCGCCGCGCACCTCATGTTGCAGGAACGCCTGCTTTTCGCGGATAGAGTCAGCAGTCTCCAATCCCACCCATTGAAACGGAGTGTGCGGTTTGGGCACGAACGTGTTCACACTGACATTGACGCGCGTCTTGCGCCCGTGCACCCTGCGCCCCGCCGCCCGTACATCCCGCGCCACGTCGGCGATGGCCTGCACGTCCTCCATCCGCTCCCCCGGCAAACCAATCATAAAGTATAACTTGACCGTGCGGGAGCCAGACTCGAACACCTCCCGCGCCACGTCGAGCATCTGGTCGGTGGCGATGGGCTTGTTGATGATGAAGCGCAGTCGCCCGGTGGCCGCCTCCGGCGCAAAGGTGAACCCCGTGCGCCGCCCCCGCGCCACTGCCTCCGCCAACTTGACTGAGAAGCTATCGGCCCGCAGCGCAGGCAGCGAGATGGCGAGATGGTCGGCGCTAAATCGCTCGCCGATAGCGTCCACCAAGCGCCCAATGTCGGAATAATCGGATGTAGAGAGGGAGAGCAGCCCCACCTCCTCAAAGCCGGTTTGGGGCAAGAGCGCCTCAATCGCCGCCAGCACTTGCTCCACGGGCCGCTCCCGCACCGGCCGCGCGATCATCCCGGCGTGGCAAAAGCGACAGCCGCGCGTGCAGCCGCGCTGAATCTCAATCGCCGCCCGGTTGTGAGAGACACCCACGTTGGGCACAATGAGGCGCGTCGGCGGCGGGGGCAGCGGAGAGACAATGCGCTTGAGCACAGGCAAGGCGGCCTTGGGCACGCTCGGCTCAACCGTAGCGAGCGTGCCATCATGGTTATAGCGCGCGTTGTAAAAGCGCGGCACGTAGAGGCCGGGGATGCGCACCAGCGCCCGCAACTGCGCCTCTCGCGAGTCCCCGCGCACACCCTGATAGACGCGCACCAGATCAAGCGCCGCTTCCTCCCCATCGCCGATGACAAAAATATCCACAAAATCCGTCACAGGCTCCGGGTTGAAGGCGGCGTGTCCACCAGCGATAACGAGTGGGTGGCGCTCGCCCCGCTCCGAGGCCCGCACCGGCAGACCCGCCAGATCGAGCATCTCTAGCATGTTGGTGTACAGTTGCTCGGAAGGGAGGCTAAAGCCGATAATGTCGAAATCGGCCAGGGGGCGCTTGCTCTCCAGACTATAGAGCGGGATACCGAATTCACGCATCGCGGCCAGCATGTCCACCCACGGCATGTAGGCCCGCTCGGCCAGCACATCCGGCAGCGCGTTCAAAATGTCGTAGAGAATCGCTAGCCCCAGGTTGGACATTCCCAGGTCATAGATATCGGGAAAGGCCAAGCAGATGCGCGTGGGTGTGGTCTCCCAATCTTTGAGGGTAGCGTTATACTCACCGCCGACGTAGCGACCCGGTTTGCGCACCGTGGGCAGGATGCGCTCCAGCCGGTTCAAATCAATTTGCATCTCAGCCTTCAATCACCTTGACCCAAACCTTGCGCCGGCGCGGGCCGTCGAACTCGGCCAGGTAGACGCCCTGCCAGGTACCAAGCATCAATTTGCCGCCATCAATCAACACCGCCTGCGACGCCCCCACCAGCGAGGATTTGAGGTGGGCGGGAGAGTTCCCCTCGCCGTGACGGTACTCGGCCCGCTGCGGCGAGATGGCGTCGAGGCCCACGCCAATATCGTGCTGCACGTCTGGATCCCAATTCTCATTGAGCGTCAGGCCGGCGGTAGTGTGTGGGCAAAAGATAAAACACACGCCCTCCCCCACCCCCCTGCGACTGACGGCATCCTGCACCTCGGCGGTGATATCGTGAAAGACTTGGCGGCCTCGGGTCGAAATCTCGATCTGTGTCATGTACACCTTCCATCTCACGTTTTACGTCTTGAGCTCAGTATAACACCTCAAGGCCAGTTTGACAAAACCGAGGGAGGCTGGTAGAATGTGGCCTGCTTGGCCCCATCGTCTAGTGGTCCAGGACGCCGGCCTCTCAAGCCGGAAGCAGGGGTTCGACTCCCCTTGGGGCTACTGCACCATAATATGCACAAGAGGCGACGTAGCTCAGTGGTAGAGCAGGGGACTCATAAGCCCTTGGTCGGCAGTTCAACCCTGCCCGTCGCCACTAACCCATTTTGTGCCTCTATCTGGCATTGGGGCAAGAATATACCTCCGCGAACGCGGGAGTCTTTGCCCTGATACGCTAGATTGGTAAGGTGCAATTGGTGTAGCAGGGTCGCCCAGGTTCGCAGCCGGAGGCGGCCCTGTGCTTTCTAGGATGCTATATCAGCGTTCTCCTATACACCTCTCCGGTTAGGATTGTTGGCTCTGTTTTCCGAGTGCCCTGCTAAGAAACAGCTTTTGGAAAAGCCCAAAACCCGCCGCACTGTTTCTTC
>DUEK01000146.1 GCA_011192155.1 Thermoflexia bacterium | reverse complement strand
CACCCGGACGACGGCGGGCGGTACGTCACGGCCGGAGTAGCCGTCATAAAAGACCCCGACCTGGGGCGCAACATCTCGTTCCACCGATTGATGGCGCTGGATGAGCGTCGCTTTGCCGTCCGCCTCGTCGAGGGGCGCGGGACGCACACCGCCATGGGCAAAGTCACCGGCGACCTGCCCATCGCCATCTCCATCGGCTGCCCCATTCAGACGCTGCTGGCGGCGGCGATGAGTCCCCCAAAAGGCGTGGACGAGTTGGGCATCGCTCACGCCCTCGCCCCCACACCGCTGGTTCGGTGTCAGACCGTGGACCTGGAGGTTCCAGCCGAGGCGGAACTCGTCTTGGAGGGCCGCATCACTCGCACCTTAGTTGACGAGGGACCGTTTCCTGACCTGACGGGGACGATGGACGTCGTGCGCCGCCAACCGGTGATCGAGATTGACCACATCACTCACCGCAGGGAACCTATCTTCCACGCCCTCCTCCCCGCCGGGCTGGAGCACAAGAACTTGATGGGTATGCCGCGCGAGCCGACCATGTTCGCTGCTGTGAACGAGGTCTGCCGCTGCACGGGAGTTTACATCACGCCGGGGGGCGCTTCCTGGCTACACGCGGTGGTACAGATCGAAAAGCAGGGCGAGGAGGACGGTCGCCGGGCGATTCAGGCCGCCTTCCGGGGCCACAGATCGCTCAAACACGTCATCGTGGTGGATACGGACGTGAACGTCTATGACAGCGCGGACGTGGAGTGGGCGATCGCCACCCGCTTCCAGGCCAACCATGATTTGGTGATCCTGACCGATCAGCCCAGCAGCAGCCTCGATCCCTCGGCCACACAGTCGCCGGGGCGAAAGGCGCACGCGGCCAAGATGGGGCTGGACGCGACGGCTCCGCTGGGCGAGGCGCGGCGGGGATACGAGAGGGCGCAGTACGAACCGGTGAAACTGGCGCGGTATGGGGTAAAGGGCGAAATGTAGAGCGCAAAAGCCGCCTGCGCAGTACAAAAGCTGCTTGCACAATGTTCTTTTTTGGTGTATAGTAACATTGAACCGCACCTATGAAACCCAAACAAAACTGACTTTGACGGATTCTAGGCCAAGGAATCACAAGGAGGGATACAATGGACATCATCAAAGTTGCGGCAACTTCTCGCTCAACGTCGGTGGCCGGCGCTATCGCGGGCGTTATGCGAGAGCAAAAACAAGTGGATGTGCAAGCCATCGGCGCAGGAGCGGTCAACCAGGCCATAAAGGCGGTCATCATCGCCCGCGGTTACCTGGAACTGGATGGGATTGACATTATCTGCCTGCCATCGTTCGTCGAGATAATGATTGACGGCCAGGAGAGAACAGCGGTGCGGTTAGGTATTGAGGAGCGATCCACCGGCGCCGGTAAAGTCGAGCCAGCGCCAGACGAGGCTCCTGCTCCCAAATTATCGGCCTGGCAATCGGAAAGCGATGCACCAGCGCTCGAATAAAATAGACCTGCACGTTCACAGCACAGCCTCCGATGGCATATTGACGCCATCGGAGGTTGTGCGTTTGGCGCTAGAGCGCGGGTTGAACGTGATCGCGCTCACCGACCACGACACACTAGGCGGGGTGGCGGAGGCCCAACAGGCGGCGACCGGTACCGAGCTAAAAGTCATCCCCGGCGTCGAGATCAACTCTGAAGGCGAGTGGGGCGCTCTCCATTTTCTGGGCTATTACGTGGATCCGGAGAACGGCCCGTTGAGAGAGAAATTGCAGGCGATGTTGGACGCGCGTTTGAGCCGGGCGCGCAAGATGATCCGGCGGCTGGGCGAGCTGGGTATGCCGCTAGACTGGGATGAGGTGCGGACGTTGGCCGGCGGCAAAAGCATCGGGCGGCCCCACGTGGCGCGGGCGCTGGTAAATCGAGGCTACGTCGAGACGACGCAAGAGGCGTTCGAGAGCTTTATCGCCAGAGATGGCCCGGCCTACATCCCCCGTCCGCGACTCGGCCCCCCGGAGGTGATCCAGGCTATCGTGGGAGCCGGGGGAGTACCGGTGCTCGCTCACCCGGCGCACTCTGGCCCGGCGGCGGTGGAGCGCGTGCCAGAGTTTGTGAGTTATGGGCTGCGCGGAGTGGAAGTGTACTATCCCGATCACTCGCCCCAAGACGTCGAAAAGCTGCTGGGGCTGTGCCGGGAGCACGACCTGATCGCCACCGGCGGCAGCGACTTTCACGGGCCGGGCATCGAGGAAGGTGCGCCGCTTGGTTCGGTCTACGTGCCGCCAGGGTGCGTGGAGCGATTGCGGGAGGGGCGCGGTTATCGTGCTCCTACCGGCCGGCCGTCGCCATACACCAGCCAGCGATAGCTTTTTTCGATGCGCTCCCAGTTATACTCGCGGTCAAGCGACCAGAAGCGACCGATGAGCGACACAAACTGCCCCACGCCCAACCGCTCACACTCGGCCTCGATATCCCCCACATAGATGGCCCCGCTCTCTGGCTTTTCGCCCCGCCGCCCCAGCATGCCGTGGACGTAGACCTCCGGCGCGCCGACCTGTTTGGCCATACGCAGCAGCGCCTTGAGATGTTCCACCGAGCCGTGGGAGCTGTAGAAGGATATGATACCCAACAAGTGCAAGCGCGCGCCGTCTCGTTTGGCCCCCTCCATCGCCCAGCGGTAGGCGGAGTTTTCGAAAAAGCTGCCGTCGGCGATGGCCCGCTCGATGCGCAGCCGGTCTGAGGGAACGACGCGCCCCGCGCCCAGGTGAGTGTGCCCCACCTCCGAGTTGCCCACCGTCTTGCCCTCTCGGTTGGGGACGGCGTCTGGCAGTCCCACCGCTTCGCCCGCCGCCTCGATGCGAGTGGAAGGATACGCGGCCTGTAGAGCGTCCATCACCGGCGTATCGGATTCCAGAATCAGATTGCCCCAGGCCTCGTCACGCGCCCCCCAGCCATCGAGGATGAACAACGCCACGCGCCGAGGTTCGGCCTGCTCGCCGGCCAAGCTATCAATCAGCGACGCGCCCGTCATCACATCCGGCTTGGGAATTCCCAGCAGCTCTAGCGCCGTCGGCGCCACGTCAACCAGGCTCCCTCTGTCGCGCACGGCCGCCCCGGCCAAGTGGGGCGCGACCAACACGAAAGGCACGGGGCTATCGGTGTGACCAGTGTCAATGCTGCCGTCGGGATAGTACCACTTTTCCACCGTGCCGTGATCGGCCGTCACCAGCGCGGCAACCCCCGTCTCTTTTGCGGCCTCAAGCACGCGCCCCAGTTGGGCGTCTACCGCAGATACGGCCCGGCAGATGGCCTCCCGGTCCTCACTGTGGCCGATCACGTCCACGTTGGCCCAGTTGACCACCAGCAAGTCGACGCCTGGGTCGCGCAGCGCCGCGATGGCAGCGTCGGCCACGTCGCTGGCGCGCATTTCGGGCGGCGGCAGGTAGCCCTCGAACTCTAGGGAAGGTATGATACGCCGCTCCTCGCCGGGGAAAGGCTCGGTGCGCTTACCGTTCAAAAAGTAGGTCAGGTGTACTTCTTTCTCCGATTCGACCACTTTGACTTGTCGCAGCCCCGCTTTGCTGACCACCTCGCTCAAGGTGTCAGAGATCGTTCCCAAGGGCGGGAAAGCAACGCGCACATCCAGATCGGGATGGTACTCGATCATTGTGGCCCAGTGGGACGTCATCGGCTCGCGGTCAAAGTGGGCAAAGTCGTCATCAGGGGCGACGAACGCCTGGGTCAGTTCGATCTCACGCTCGCCACGGATGTCGTAAAAGATGACGTAATCGCCATCGCGGATGCGACCGATGGGCCGTCCGGCCGCATCTACGCGCACCAGCGGCTCCATCGTCTCATCATCCTCGCCGGCGTGATAGGCCGCGCGCACAGCCTCGGCGAGGGGAAAGGTTGGGGCGTTTGACATAGTTGCTCCTATAGATAAGGTGACGATCAATTGAAAGTAACTGCTCAGCCTGGGCCGTTACACAGAGTTTCACAAAGTATTTCACAGAGGAACACAGAGAAAAGAGCATTTTTGTTGTATTCTCCGTGAATCTCTATGTTTTCTCAGGGCTTCTCTGTGTCTAAACCAGAATAGCCTGAAAATAGCCTGAACCTTTGAGGCCCAAAATTCTTTACAGATGAGACAAGATTTTGGACACGGATGCACACGGAAAACACGGATTGTAAGCAAAGCGACAAAATCCGTGTGCGCAGCCCGTGTTCATCCGTGTCCCATTTTACTTGTCGGTTTGAGGCGCAGCTTCGTTAGGTAGTTACAATTTAAATCTATCAGGGTATTATGGTAAAAGTGACACGTTCATCACGCAGAGCAACACAGAGGATTCACGGAGAGCCTCAGAGTGCTTTTCGTGTGAACTTGCGTTCACGCAGTCTCTCTGTGTAACAGCGCGATTTTTGGCATTGCGGTAAAAGTGACACATTTGTTACACAGGGCCACGCAGAGGAGTCACGGAGAGCCCCAGAGTGCTTTTCTTTGTGTATCTCTGCGTTTTCTCTGCGCATCTCTGTGTAACAGTGCGACTTTTGCCTTAATGCGATTTTTGCCTCAATGTCTATCAAGTTACAAACGGCGGCGTAATTGCTCAAGAATGGCAGCGAGTCCCGGCGGCAACGGAGCCTCAAGCTCCACCTCCTCGCCAGTGGCGGGATGAATGAACCTCAACCGCGTGGCGTGGAGAAAGTGGCGGCTCTTGAGCAATCGCTGGCGACGATGTCCATAGACTGTGTCTCCCACGACCGGGTATCCCAACCACGCCAGGTGTACGCGCACCTGATGTGTGCGGCCGGTGCGAGGATGCACTTCTAGCAAGGTGTGGCTGGGAAAGTACTCAACGGCGCGATACAGCGTGCGCGCCTTGCGTCCCCGCCGCACCACGGCCATTTTCTTGCGCTGTCGCTTGTCACGCCCCACCGGCGCGTCAACGACTCCCTCCCGAGGCTGCACCTGATCCTCGACCAGCGCCAGATAGGTCTTGGCAACCTGTCTCCGCTTGAACTGCCGCTGGAGATCAGCGCGGGTTGTCTCATCCTTGGCGATCAGTATCAGACCGGAGGTATCCTTGTCCAACCGATGGACGATACCAGCCCGATCCGCCGGCCCGACATTGGCAATCTGGGGGCAATGGGCCAGCACCGCGTTGACCAGGGTGCCGCTGGAGTGTCCCAGTGCCGGATGCACGACCATCCCCGCTGGCTTGTTCACCACCAGCAGAGCTTTATCCTCGTAGATGATGTCGAGCAGAATATCCTCCGGCAGAACCGGTTCCGGCATCTCGTCAGGAATACGCATAAATATCTCGTCACCCGTCTGCACGCGGTAACTGGGCTTGCAGAGCCGTCCGTTGACCGTGACTGCGCCGCCCTTGATCAAGCGTTGAGCTGAGGCCCGGCTGAGGCCCGGCGACTGAGTGGGGATGATTCTGTCCAGCCTCTCGCCATCGCTATCGGCAATGAAAGTAACCTCTTGCTCTTGCGTCATTTTAATCCTCGCCTGGCCCCGGTTGTCAGTACCGGGTAGCTGGCAAAATATTGTATCACGTGGTTCAGAAATCACAAGTACACAACCTCACAGCGTTGCCGCACCCTCGGATGTGAATGATGCAAACGTTCGTGATGGAGTTATTCGACTTCTTCTTCTGTGAACTCTATTTTGATGGTAGACCGCCTCGCGTAGATTGGATTGCTTTGTGGAATGTCAGATTATACTCTAGCAAGAGCGTCTCTCAAAATGAAAGTTTACGCCCGTTTTTGGTATACTCAGGCTCGCGGCACCAGGTACAAACCGACCTCAGACCAGCCATTGCGCCTGAGTATACCACGTCTGCTCCCATGCGGAAGCGTGGCTCGCGTGCAAGCATTTTCGTCCTTGAGGGTGAACATAGTTCATGATGACTGCTACGAAAGCCCTCTCACGCGCCGACTTGTGCGCATGGGCGGGGTGGGGTACAATCGAGTATCAGGCAGGCGGTCAGGACAAACGGGTTTTGTGTATTGTGCTTGCTGTTACTTGCAGTTCGGGACTACTGTTATGGACACCTTCACCCTCCAACTCACAACCATCGCCCACGGCGGCGCGGCGCTGGGACGACACGAGGGGCGCGTTATCTTTGTCCCCTACACACTGCCCGGCGAGACGACGCGTGTCGAGATCATCGAGGACAAGGGCCGCTACGCAATCGCCCGCCTGGTCGAGGTGCTGGAGCCATCGCATGACCGCGTCTCGCCACCCTGCCCCTATTTTGGTCCGACCGGTTGCGGCGGCTGCCAGTGGCAGCACGTGGGCTATCAGGCTCAACTGCGCTTCAAAGCCGAGATCGTGGCCGACCAACTCACGCGCATCGGCAAAATCGCTGCTCCCACCGTTCATCCCACCCGGCCCGATAGCTCTGGCTGGGCCTATCGCAACCACGCCCAGCTCCATCCTGTCCCAGGCGGAGGGCTGGGCTTCCGGGCCGCCTCCGGCGACGACGTCATCCCCATTGAGGAATGCCCTATCCTCCACCCGCTCCTATCCGATCTCTACGCCGCTCTCGACCTGGATTTTGAGGGGCTGCTGCGTCTCTCGCTGCGGGCGGGTACGACCAGCGGCGACCAAATGCTCATTTTTGAGATGGAGGGTGACCTGCCGCCCGCCCTGGAGATTGACCTGCCCGTCTCGTGCGTCCTGCTTCTTTCCAATGGGCAGCACGCCAACCTCATCGGCCACAACTATATCACAGAGACCGTCGCCGGCCGCACTTACCGCATCTCGGCCCCCTCCTTTTTTCAGGTCAACACCCCCCAGGCCGGCCAACTGGTACGCCTGGTCCTGGACTATCTCGACCTGCAAGGAGGCGAGACGGTGTTGGACGGGTACTGCGGGGTGGGACTCTTTACCACGCACCTGGCCCAGCGAGCCGGGTTGGTCATCGGCATTGAATCCTCCCCCGCCGCCGTCACCGACCTGTTGGAGAACATCTCCGAATTCGACAATGTGGAGGTCGTCGAAGGGCCAGTCGAAGCCGTCTTGCCTGACCTTGACACGCGCTTCGACGCGGCAGTAGTAGACCCGCCCCGCGTCGGCGTGGATCGCTTCGCGCTCGACGCGCTGATCGAACGGCGGCCCGCCCGCCTGGTCTACGTCTCCTGCGACCCGGCCACACTGGCCCGCGACGCTCAACGACTAACTCGCTCCGGATACCGGTTGGTCAAAGTGCAGCCGGTTGACATGTTCCCCCAGACCTACCACATTGAGAGCGTGGCGCTGTTTGTCTGGGGCGAGTAAACAACAGGGTTACCTGGCCGGCTTGACGCCAAGCCCCAAATCGGTTACACTATAGGTGACCAATTAAGCGAAAGCGAGGAGTCACTTACCCTTGGAATCTCTCTTGGATTGCTCTCTTGCCATCCCCCGATGCGCCGGATGCGATTACGAGAATGGCGTGACCACCATTATGACCAAAGATCTACTCCGCAAAGGCATCACCCTGGCCAAAACAGGAAGGAATGCAGCAGCCAGAAACATCCTGAGTCAGGTCGTAAGAGACACTCCACAATCAGTCTCTGGCTGGCTCTGGCTGGCGAGCGTGGTCGAAGCACAAAAACAGCGCCAATACTGTCTCGAAAAAGTTCTACAGATTGATCCGCAGAACCAGGCGGCCAAGCAGGCCTTGATGCAGGTCAAAGCGGAAGCTGCCGACGGAGAAAGTCTTGGAAAGACTGTTGCCAATGTCTTTGACTCCCTGGGGCACGAATTCTACTGCGCCGGCGAAAGCGCCGACAAAGGCATAGAGGGGCAGTCCCTACTTTTGGAGATATGCCAGGAGATTTTCTCGGCCAGCTTTGGTGTTTTTGACTTGTCCTCGGGAGATCTCGACGTTTATCTTGAGATGGGAATCGCTCTAGGGCTCAACCGGCCTATTGTCGTCACGGCTAGAGAGCAAACTTCCATCCCTGCGATGTTGAGAGAGCACAACATCATCACTTACACCAACCTCTCCGATCTACAAACCCAACTCTCCCAGCTTTGCGATCAGGATTTTCCGCCCACGGCGCAGCCCACGCCAGATCACTGCTACTTTTGCGGCCACGCCTGTGGAAGCATGTCAACCCCGCCAGACGAAAACTCCTATCTAGTGCTCAATAGGTCAAAGCTGCTGTGGCGCAATCTGATGCAGTCACTCACGCCGCCTCTCGCCAGCTACCACCTCTACCCGGCTTATCTGACGAACAAAGCCTCTGGCCCAATGCTGTGCGAGGTGCGCAAAAAAGTGCTGGCGGCTCAGTTTGTGCTCTGCCACCTGGGGGCGCTATCTGACGAGAGCAGTTATCTCGCTCTAGGGATGGCTATCGGGAGTCGGGTACCCTGGGTGTTACTGTCCCAGAAGAACGATGGTGCTGCACCATCAATTCTACGAGAGGTTGATAGAATCGAGTACGCGGCCCTCACCGACATCAAAGGCCCTCTGATGGATACCCTGGCGACCTTTCTCGGCAGAATCACGGCCAGTTCAACCGCCAAAAGGGATGGAACCGCCCTATTGTCCCTGCCCTTCTGGATGCAACTTGATGACTGGATAAATCACATCGCACACCCTCCAAAGACACGCAAGAAAATACAGGGAACGATTCGAGCAGTACAGTACAAAGGTCAAAAGCACGTAGCGAAACATACTGTTCCGACCAAAGGATTGGTATTTGGAAGAAGCAATGACTGTGACGTGATCGTAGAGAACCCCAGCGTATCCTCTCACCACTTTCAGATATTAGGAGGGCGCGCCGGAAGGTACTTTGTCCAAGACCTGCATAGCAAAAACGGCACGTTCCTCAACGGCGACCGGTTGCCTCCTGGTCAGAGGGTGGCGATTGCGCTTGACGATACTATTAGGATCCCGGGAGCGCGGTTCTTGATTTGGGATGACCGTCCCTTGCCTGATGATAGAGCTGCTCTCGACATCGGTACCACCGGTCTGTTACCCCCCATTCTACAAATTGAGATTCCAGAGATACCTCCACCCACGTATCTGAACACTTGGAATCACCCCCTAGTTCTGACGGTTCTGTTGCCTGATGGTCATAATCGCTCCATGTTTGAAGTTCAGACTTATTATCCGATGGGGAGGATACTTGCCGAGTTGGTCAAGCTGCTCGATCTTCCCGATCAGGAATACTGCCTCAAGCTCAAAAATAATCGGGTAAGCGATGATGAAACTCCTCTCAGCATTGGAGTCAAGAGAGGGGATGTTTTGATGATAGTTTCCACAGAGCGAAATGGTCACCCCCGCATAGCATCCTCCTGACGCCTCCAATATCCTCGCCAGCATTGCAACTCGCCCGCCTCAATTGCGTATTGAATGAGGAGGTGAATAGAAATGAAACTACTCGTTCGTTGGGTTATCACCAGCCTGGCGCTTTTGGCAGCAGTCTGGCTTGTGCCGGGCATAGTCGTGTATGAGAGCAGTGGCTGGATTATCTATGCCGTGATGGCCGTCGTTCTGGGGTTGGTCAACGCCATCGTGCGCCCAATACTAAAGTTCCTGACCTGCCCGCTCATCATTCTCACACTGGGGTTGTTCGTCCTGGTCATCAACGGCATCACACTGTGGCTGGCCTCGGCCATCGCTGTGAACTGGTTTCACGTCGGTTTCTACGTAACGGACTTTTGGTCCGCTTTCCTGGGCGCGCTCATCGTCAGTGTCGTCACCGTTATCCTCTCGGCGCTGGTCAGAGAAGACGAGGGCAAGTAGACGATATGAACAATGACAATAAACTACGGCGGCAAAATGGAATCGTCGCCGGCGTCTGCGGCGGCCTGGGCGCGTTTTTCGGCATCAGGCCGTTCTGGTTCCGTTTGCTCTTTGCTATCTTACTGATACCGGGCGGCCTGCCGGGCATCGTGCCCTACCTGATTCTCTGGGCCATTATCCCGCGCAAGAGGTAAAAAGACCTTTAGGGTTTTCAGAAAACCCTAAAGGTCTCAGGGAGAGTTACAGACCTGAAACGGTATCGTAACGGATACGAAACCCACAACACGCCCATTTCGAGTATAATGATGGCGTTGGTAAGGTAAGATTTGGGAATTTTACAAGTTGTAACAACACAGTAATTTCCCTTCCCTCCTTTCTTGGTTGTGCCTGGGGGTTGGCCATACCCGCCCTGGCCCGCTCCCAGGCACACCGCCTTTTTACCCCCCCTTGCATCCTGTCCCTTTTCTGCTATCATTCCCTTGATGTCCGATCAACTCCGGGGAACCGTCGAGCGTATCACCTATTACAGTGAGGAGACTGGCTATTCCGTCATCCGCCTCAACGTCGCAGGTCGCCCCGACCTCGTGACTGTCATTGGCAACCTGCCGGAGGTGCAGCCTGGCGAGAGCCTGCGTTTGACGGGCGCATGGACGACCCATCCACAGTACGGTCGCCAGTTCAAAGCCGAGCGCTGCGAGCAGACCCTCCCGGCCACCACCGAGGGCATCAAGCGCTACCTGGGATCGGGGCTGGTGAAGGGGGTGGGGCCTATGACCGCGGGCCGCATCGTCCAACGTTTTGGGGCAGACACATTGCGCGTGCTCGACGAGGAGCCCCGTCGGCTGCGGGAGGCGTTGGGGGTGGGTCCCAAGCGAGCGGCAGCCGTCGCCCAAGCATGGGAGGAGCAGAAGCACATCCGCGAGGTGATGTTGTTCCTGCAAAGCCACGGCGTCACCACCGGCCTGGCCGTCAAGATCTACAAGGCCTACGGCGACGACTCGCTGCAAGTGGTGCAGGATGACCCCTACCGGCTGGCCCGCGACATCTGGGGCGTGGGTTTCAAGACCGCTGACAAGATCGCGCGCGACCTGGGATTGCCGCCCGACGCGCCCTCTCGCGTGCAGGCCGGCGTGGCTTACGCGCTGAGTCAACTGGCCGACGAGGGCCACACCTATGCACCGGAGCAG
This sequence comes from Thermoflexia bacterium, assembly GCA_011192155.1. Taxonomy (GTDB): domain Bacteria; phylum Chloroflexota; class Anaerolineae; order B4-G1; family B4-G1; genus B4-G1. The sequence continues at coordinate 5,322 of DUEK01000146.1, read as the reverse complement.
GAGTTGGTGAAGGAAGCAACTCGCCTGCTGGCCGTCTCCTCCGACTTGGTCGGGACGGCCATTGAGGACTTGGACGCCGAGGAGATGGTGCGCCGCGAGACGTTGATCTACCCCACCGCCGATGGCAGAGGCAGCCTTACCCCGCCCCTACGCGAGGAGCAGGCCGTCTACCTGGCGCCGTTCTACTATGGCGAGATCGGCGTCACCAATCGAGTGCGTAGGCTAGTCGAAAGCCCCACCACTCGCCTGCTTCCCTTTCGCAGTGTGAATTGGGACGCTCTGCTAACTCAGATCAATCGGGACTCGGCTGTCGAACTCTCGCCTGAGCAACGAGAAGCCGTGCAGGCGGCGCTGACTCACAAAGTGACGGTGCTCACCGGCGGCCCCGGCACCGGCAAGACCGTCAGCGTGCGTACCGTCATCGGCGCGCTGGAGGCGATGAATTGCCGCTATGCTCTTTGCGCCCCCACCGGGCGCGCCGCCAAGCGCCTCTCAGAAGCCACCGACCGCCCTGCCAAAACCGTCCACCGGATGCTAGAGTATTCCCCTCAGGAAGGATTCCGCCGCAACGAGAAAAATCCGCTGCCGGTGGATTGCCTCATCGTGGACGAGGCTTCAATGCTGGATCTCCTGCTGACCAATAACCTGCTCAAGGCGGTGGACCCGGCCGCGCACGTGCTCTTTGTCGGCGACGTGGATCAGCTCCCCTCCGTCGGCGCGGGCGACGTCCTGCGCGACATCATCCGCTCCGGTCGCGCCGCCATCGTGCAGTTGACCACCATCTTTCGTCAGGCCGCCAACAGCGGCATCGTCATCAACGCCCACCGCATCAATCGGGGACAGTTTCCCATCCTCAACAAGTTTGACGATTTTTACTTTTTCTCCCAAAAAGATCCCCAAGAAGCCGCCCAGCTCTTGGTGGACATTGTCAAGCGACGGATTCCACAAAAGTTTGGCCTGGATCCGGTAGACGAGTTACAGGTGTTGGCGCCAATGTACCGAGGTGCGTGCGGAGTCGCCAATCTCAACATCCGCTTGCAGGAAGCGCTCAATCCACCCGCGCCAAACCGCCCGGAGCGCAATTTGGGCGGACGGGCTTTTCGCGTGGGCGACAAGGTGATGCAGGTACGCAACAACTACCTGCGAGATGTTTTTAACGGGGACATCGGCCGGGTGACGGGCATAGACCCGCTGGAGCAAACGCTGGCGGTGACGATAGATAGCCGACCGGTAATCTACGATTGGGGCGAGGCGGATGAATTGGTGCATGCATTCTGTATCAGTACGCACAAGAGCCAGGGCAGCGAATATACCGCAATCGTGATGCCGATGCTGACTCAGCACTATTTGATGCTCCAGCGCAACTTGCTCTACACCGGTATCACGCGGGCTAAACGGCTGGTCGTGCTGGTGGGAACGCGACAGGCCATCGGGATCGCCGTGCATAACAACAAAGTGCAGAAACGGCACAGCGGGTTGAGCGTGCGGTTAGGCCAGTGACTGGGATGTTCTTTATCCACTGACTGGAATGTTTTCCATCCACAAATAGCAAAAGCGGGGGCTGGATTGCCCCCGCTCTTTCTCGTTCGGTCTTTGTGCCAGCGACAAATTTACGCCGCGTTCTTTGCCAACTCGACCAACTGGGCAAACGTATCCGCATCCCGCACGGCAATGTCGGCCAGCACTTTACGGTCCAGCTCTACCTCGGCCTGCTTTAGCCCGTGGATGAGACGACTGTACGAAAGCCCACTCAGCCGCGCTGCCGCGTTGATGCGCGTGATCCACAACCGTCGCAGGTCGCGCCGCCTGATCCGCCGGTCTCGGTAGGCGTACCACTGCGCCTTCATCCAGGCTTCGTTGGCCCGGCGAAAGAGTGTCCGGCGCGTCCCCCAGTAACCTTTGGTCTGGCGGAGAATTTTCTTATGGCGATACCGTCTCCTGGTTCCTGTCTTGACTCTCACAGCGCTACTTCTCCTTTGCCTTCAGATACGGCGCCAGTCGGCTCACCTGTTTTTGCACTCCCTTCGACTCGATAGCAAGCATTTCGTCGTAGAGCCGCTTGGCGCGCTTGCTCTTTTTGCGCCGCAAGTGGGACTTGCCCTGTTTGGTGCGCATTAGTTTACCTTTTCCACCCTTTGTCCGGCGGAACCGCTTGGACGTTGATTTATGTGTTTTGATCTTTGGCATTTTACCTCTTACTTGTCTTTGATAGGCGCTAAAACCATCAACATTGAACGTCTGTCTCGCACAGGCTTTTGCTCAACCTCCGCCACGTCTGACAGTTCTGCGGCGATTTCTTCCATCTGCTTGCGGGCGATTTCGGGATAGGTGACTTCGCGGCCACGGAAGCGAATACGCACTTTGACTTTCATTCCATCTTCTAGCCAGCCACGAGACTGTCTCACTTTGATGTCGCGGTGATGATCTCCTGTCTTGGGGCGCAAACGTATCTCTTTGATTTCGATCTGTTTCTGAGCCTTACGGGCTTTCCGCGCCTGCTTTTCCTGCTTGTACCGAAACTTGCCATAGTCCATCACCCGGACGACAGGGGGGTCGGCGGCCGGCGACACCTCCACCAGATCCATCCCGGCATCGTGGGAAACCTTCAACGCATCAGACAGTGAAATCACGCCCACATGCTCCCCATCCGCATCAATGAGCCTGACCTCGGGAACTCGGATTTGATGATTGATGCGATACTGCTGTGCTTGTTCTTGGGAATAATGCTTCCTTCTTCTAATTCGACTTACCTCCGTGACTAGGTGAAACAATGAACATACACAAGGGGATGATAACACAATTGCAAGAAGGTGTCAAATCGCTCCCCCGCTGATCGCTCCTCAGAGCAATCGTTTCTCCGCCACCGCCTCCTGCGCCAATGTCAAAAACTCGTCTATAGACATAGCGCCGGGCACGTTTCCGTCGCGCATTCGCAGATTCACCTGATCGGCCTCTAGCTCTCGATCACCGATGATGAGCATGTAGGGAATCTTTTGCACCTGGGCGTCGCGGATCTTGGCCTGCATACGTTCGCTCGAGGTATCCACCTCCACCCGCAACCCGGCTGCCCGCAGTTGTTCCACAGCCGAACGAGCGTACTCCAAGTGTCGGTCGGCAATGGGAATGACTATTGCCTGCACCGGGCTTAACCAGGCGGGGAAAGCGCCGCCATAGTGCTCCACCAGCACACCAAAGAACCGTTCCAGGCTCCCCAACAGCGCCCGGTGAACCATATAGGGACGGTGCTCCTTACCATCCTCGCCTACATAGGTCATGTCGAACCGTTCGGGCAAGTTAAAGTCAAACTGGATCGTCGTGCATTGCCAGGCTCGTCCTAGCGCGTCTTTGATTTTGATATCGATCTTGGGACCGTAGAACACCGCCTCGCCTTCCATGCGCTCATAATCCAGGTCACGCGCTTCCAACGCCTTGACCAGTGACGCTTCGGCTTGCTCCCACATTGAGTCGGCGCCGGCATACTTTTCTGGCGCTCCTGGGTCGCGCACGCTTAACTCGATCTTGAATTCCTCAAAGCCAAAGCCGCGCAGCAAGCTCAAGCTAAAATCTAGCACGCGCAGGATCTCGCCCTCAATTTGTTCCGGCGTGCAAAAGATGTGAGCATCGTCCTGCGTAAAGCCGCGCACGCGCAGTAGGCCGTGCAGCGTCCCGCTGCGTTCGTAACGATAGACCGTCCCCAGTTCAGCCCAACGCAAGGGCAACTCGCGGTACGAGCGCAGTTGTGCTTTGTAGATCAAGATGTGGAACGGGCAATTCATCGGTTTGATGTAATACTCTTGCCCGTCAATGTCCATTGGCGCGTACATACCTTCTTTGTAAAAGTCGAGATGTCCCGACGTCTCCCACAATTGCGCGCGCCCGATGTGCGGAGAGAAGACGATGTCGTAGCCGCCCTCATAGTGCCGCTCACGCCAGTAGTCCTCAATCAGGACGCGCATCCGCCCGGCTTTGGGGTGCCAGTAGGCCAACCCCGCTCCACCTTCTTCGTGGAAGCTGACCAGATCGAGTTGCTTGATCAACTTGCGGTGATCGCGCTTTTCGATCTCTTCCAGCCACTGCAAATGCTTTTTCAACTGCTTCCTGGTACTCCAGGCTGTGCCATAGATGCGCTGGAGCATCGGGCGGCGCTCGTCGCCGCGCCAGTAGGCCCCTGCCACGCTGAGCAGTTTGAAGGCATTGATTTTGATCTTGCGCGTGTTGTCCACGTGCGGCCCTCGGCACAGGTCCACGAACGGGCCTTGCCTGTAAATCGAGAGTTTGGGCGCTTCCTCCGTCTCGGCGGAGAGGATGTCGTCAATCAGTTCCAGTTTGTAAGGCTGATCGGCAAACATTCGGCGCGCCTCATCCTCGTCAATTTCCTTATACTCAAAATCGTGTCCCTCGGCGATGATCTCGCGCATGCGGGCTTCGATCTCTTCCATATCCTCCGGTGTCAAGGGTCGGGACAGGTCAAAATCGTAGTAAAAACCATTTTCGATGGGCGGCCCGATGGCGATTTTGCCCTCGGGGAACTTTTCCAGCACCGCCTGGGCCATCACGTGCGAAGCCGAGTGGCGCAAGCGATAGAGTTGCTCTTCTTGTTGGCGATCATTTTTATCAGACATTATTTTCCTCCTCAAAGGTGATCGGGTTGCGGATATACCAGAATGTGTTGGTAGTGTCAGTCTCATCATCGGTCATTTCGATCACCTCCCTTTTAACTGGGATATTTCCACCTGCGCTTCCATATACGCAAAAACCCCCAACGCCCTGGGGCGCGGGGGTCATCCCACGTGGTTCCACCCAAGTTCCACAACGAATTGAGAAATTAACGAATCGTCGCGGCTCTTTGCGGCTATAACGGGCCGTCCCGGAGTCCCATACTTTCCACTTTCGCGATTTGAGGGACCCACTCCCGGGTGGTTTTCCCGTCCGTCCGGCCGAGGAAGTTTGCAGCCTATGGCTCCCTCTCTCTGTGACCTTGGCTGGACAGTACTCGTCCCGGTCAACGTTGTGTTGATATTATAGTCTACTTGTGGTTATTGTCAACCTTTGGGAATGCCAGGTCAAACAAGTCCAACCTCCACAGGATGGAGATAGTTTGCTGTGCTTCCCTCTGCGTCAAGTTGCGTAGTAAGTTATATGGTGTAGAGCCCTATAAAGTCGTACCTTAACAGTCCAACAATAATCGTACCCTTTTACAAACGGGAGCATCCTCGTTGGGGCGCAGATCGGGTGCTGGTTGAATTGAAGGGCGACCCCGAGTTGACGGGGCTAGATCTTCCCGGCCGCAGCCGTCTCTCTGCTTTTTTCAAGGAGCGCTGT
>DUEK01000145.1 GCA_011192155.1 Thermoflexia bacterium | reverse complement strand
GGGTTGTTTGTGTACCAGGTAAGCCCCCACGACGAATCACCCACCTGGCTGGCCCAATGCACCACGCCCGTGGTTCCTCTCTCCGCTGAGGCTGCGCAAGAAGGGTTTGGCAGAAGCGACTTGCGAACTGCTTACTTTGATTGTACCTCAAGCTGGCTTTATCCGAATGGTGCCGAGTCGCCTGGGTGGTACGCCCTGTACCGGGACACGGCTCGCAGCGACGATGCGTTCATCCGGGCTCGCCTGGCGGAGAGTACGCCGAGTTACGAGCAGCGAGAGGCACGAGCGTTACCTCCATTTGCCATCTATGAACAGGTTTCCCCGCCCGCGCTCCCGCGCTTCACCCCCGATGCTCCTATTCGGATAGGCCACTTGACCTTCTTGGGCTACACCGGCGCTGACCCTCTGCCCGTTGAACCGGGCCGAACGGTCGAGATAGAGACCTGGTGGCGGGTGGACAGCCTGCCGGAGCGCCCGCTTTCGATTATGCTGCATCTGGCGGGGCCGGGCAGCACGCCCGTCGTCGTAGGGGACGGCCTGGGAGTGCCCATCGAGAGTTGGCAAATAGGCGACGTCATCGTCCAGCGGCACGCGCTACCTCTGCCGGCAGACGCACCGCCGGGCGAGTACACACCGGCCACGGGCGTTTATTGGCTCGACACAATGGAGCGGTGGAAGGTGGGAGGGACACAGGCCGGGGATCAGTTGACGCTCCCGTCGCTGGTGGTGACTGCCGCAAGAAATTAGAAACCAGGTTTCTGAAGAGAAACCTGGTTTCTCTATATCCACCTGCTGCTACGGCGCTGTCGTGAATTCCTCTTTATCCGAAACCCAAGCCTCACACTGCCCGCCGGAAAGCCCGCGCGAGGCAACGATGTACTCGTAAGCACGCCCTGGCTCCAGGCCACTGATCGTCACTGAGTGGGAAGTAACGGGCGTTTTGTTCAGAGTCGTCGCCTGCCAGGATGAACCCGCCCGGGCGATCAGTGGTAGGTAGATTTTGTTAGGAAGAGTAGATGGCGTGCCCCCAGATGGGAGCAGCCGATAATACACCTGCCCCAGCGCAGAGTTCGTCGTCCACCAGTTTATCTGGGCCGTCGTGTTGGTGGTGACTACCGACGTGATGTTAATCCCGTTGGGGGAAGGTGGATTATCGGGGTCGGAGATCAGGTCCGTCGTTACTTCCTGAAAATCACCCGTATCCCAAAGGACTTCACCGCCATCCGCATCGGCATACGTAAAGACGGTGATGGTATCCCCCCACGCTTCGGCGGTCACATCCAGAGAACCGTAATAATCGGAGTACTCGGGGTGAGAAGCGCCCCACGCGGTCGTGCTGGGAAAACCATGTACGGCCACATCGGACGGGTAGTAGCCATCTCGATCAATACCCACTTTCAAAGTGTGCAAGACGCCACTATCGCCGGGCTTGAACTTGCCATGCATCTGAAACTGATAAGTCAGGCACGGAGTCGTGTTTTGAATCACCTGATAGACGCCAGCCCGGTAATCACTGCCCCAATACGTGCGCGACTTGATCGCTCTATCTGTGCTCGTCGCTTCCTGTTCTTGAGATGCCCACGTCAAGATAGGGATAGAGCCATCCAAATACCAGATTCGCCAGTCCTGTGGACCCCCTGCCGCATCATCGTCCGGCATATACGAATATGGGGTCAGGCTGCCGTATGAATAACGCTCGTTAAAATAGTACCAGATATGGTTGTCAAAGTTGGGATTGTGCAGTGAAGCCCCAGCGGTGACCGCGTTATCGCTCGCCGGGTTGGGGAGAGCAACACCCTGTCCAGCGTAGGCGTGAGGGGACTGGGTAAGAGGCGCAAAAACCGCCAGCGCGATCAACACAGCCACCAGTCCCAAGGTCAAATGTAGACGGTGAGATGGAAATCTCATTTTAAAATCCTCCTTGTTCACGATTCAGGGATCAGAACAAGTTGCGCCGAATCCCTGTGCAGGGAGGCAGTATAAGTGAAAGTGGTACAGGTGTCAAGGTGAGCAAGTACAAGGTTTTTGCTTATTGTCCTCTTGCCAGAAGCCTGGACAATGGTACAATTATTCGCTAGTATGACACTTGAATCGTCCCCTCACAAAATACCGGCGCCACTGAACCTGCTGATTCTGGCGCTTTTATGCGTGATTCTCGCGCAAGCTGTTGGAAGCGCAGCGCGCACCTCTCTCACCATTGACGAGGGGCTGCACATCACCAGCGGCTATACCATCCTGCGCGCGGGCGGCTTTCGCTTGGTGGAGGAGCACCCGCCGCTGGTCAAAGTGTGGGCCGCTATGCCCCTGTTGGCTGTTCCCGACTTGCCCGATCCGCGCGCTCTGCCCCCCTGGGAAAAAGCGGCCCATCCCACGACGGAAAGTCTGCCGCTCTTGCAGATGACCCAACAGTGGCTCTATCCCTACCAGCCCATTGACCGCCTGGTGTTTCCCGCGCGCGCGATGGTTGCGCTCCTGGCGGTGCTGCTGGGGGCGGTCGTTTTCCGCTGGGCGGCGGACCTGGGGGGCTGGAAAGGCGGGCTGCTGGCCTTGTTCTTATTGGCCTTTGACCCCAACATTCTGGCTCACGCATCTGTCGCCGGCACCGATCTGGGCGCGGTCTGCTTTATCACGCTGGCGCTGTTTGCGCTGGCCCGTTTTCTGCGGCGACCCACTTTTCCGCGACTGGCCTTCGCCGGCCTGACGCTCGGTCTGGCCCAGGGCGCCAAACTCTCGGCGCTGGTGCTGCTGCCGGTGGTGCTCCTGCTCTGTCTGCTGGCCCTGCGGCGACGACGGCTGCTTTCACTCGCGTTGATTTTCCTCATCGCCGGGCTGACGCTATGGGCCATTTATGGGTTCGAGATCGGCTCCGTGCCCGGCGTTTCATTCCCGCTCCCGGCGGCCAGTCACTCCATTCCCTGGCTACGCCTGCGCCAGCACATGGTGGACGGCCACGCCGCTTTCCTCCTAAGTGAAAACAGTACGCAGGGCTGGTGGTACTATTTTCCCGTCGCCTTTGCGCTCAAGACGCCGCTGCCGGCCCTGGCATTACTCCTCGCCGCAACTATTACCTTTTGGAAAGGAACGCGCCGCTCCCTGCGCGAAGAAAGCGTCATGTTGCTCTTTCCCCTCCTCTACGGCGCAAGCAGCCTGTTCAGCAATTTGAACATCGGCTACCGCCACCTCCTTCCCATCCTCCCATTCCTCTTTATCTTTATCTCACGAATTACGAATTACGAATTACGCATCACGCATCACGCATTACGCATTACGTTTTACGCCTTACTATTTTGGCTGGCTATTGGTACTGCGCGCCTCTCCCCCCACTACCTGGCCTACTTTAACGAACTGGCCGGAGGCCCAGACGGCGGCTATCGCTACCTGGCCGATTCCAACACCGACTGGGGGCAGGCGTACAGAGACCTGGCGCACTTTCAGCAGGAGCGGGGACTGGGACCGGTGCGCCTTTCGGCCTTTATCTTTTACGATCCGGCGATCTATGGCGTAGAGTACGAGCCGCTGACGCCGATGCGGGGCGATACGCCGGCAGTCTTTCCCTCCCGCTTTGACCCGCCGCCGGGCGATTACATCATCAGCGCAACAACGCTGGACGGCATCCCCCTGGCCGACCCGGAGATGTACGATTGGTTCCGCAAACGGCAGCCGGACGCCAAAATCGCCCACGTACTGTTCTATTACCACGTCCCGGAGCGAGAACTGGAACCGACCTGGCTGGCGCAGTGCACCGCGCCGACGGCGCCTCTCTCGCCCCAGGTCGCCGCCGAGGGGTTTGGCCGTGACGACCTGCGTCTGGCCTACTTTGACTGCGCCCAGGCCTGGCTCTACCCAGAAGGCGGCCGGTCGCCGGGCTTGTACGCCTTCTACCGGGGCGGGGAGACCGAGGGCGACTTTACGCGAGCGCAGCACGAACTGGCCTGGCCAGTCTACGAGCAGCGGGCGCAGCGCGATACACCCCCCTTTACGATTTACGAGTGGTCGCCTGCGTACGCTGTGGAGTTGATGGGTGACTTGCAGGCCGGGCCGGTGATCGTCGCTCCATCCGATTGGACACCGGAGCAGGCAGAGGCGGACGGCGCGTCCCTTTCACCGCCGCTCTCCTTCGATGGCCCACTGGCGTTCTTGGGCTATCGCCTGGAAACGGAGAGCGCGGCGCCGGGCGAGACGTTGATTCTGTGGACCTACTGGTCTGTTTCGAGCATTCCCGATTCCCCGCTCTCGCTGATGGCTCACCTGCTCGATAGGAAGGGGCAGCCAGTGGCGGCCGGCGATGGGCTGGGCGTGCCGGTCGAAAGCTGGCAGATTGGCGACGTCATCCTCCAGCGCCACATTTTAGAGATCCCGCCGGACGCCGCGCCCGGAACGTATTGGGTACAAACCGGCGCGTACGCGCTGGCGGATTTGCAACGACTCGCCGTCACGTCGGATGGGCAGCCCATTGGCGACCGGATCGTGTTGGCGCGGTTGGAGGTTGACCGGTGACGCGCGTCTCTCGGATCGTGCGCTCATCGCTTTTCTGGTTGGCCGTCCTGTACCTTGCGGCCGGCCTCGCCTACGCGCTGGTCACACCGGTGTTCGAAAAGCCGGACGAGGATGGTCACTATGGCTACATCCTGTACCTGCGAGAACATCACACACTGCCGCCCCTGCACTTTTTAGAAGGATTTGCATCCGAGTACAAGCAACCGCCTTTGTACTACTTTGTCGCCTCCGTGTTGACCGGTTGGCTGCCCGATGTCGCCGAACCGGAGCGTCTGCTTGCCACCAATCCGTACATGGATTCCTCGGTCCCAGGCTACCGGGAAGATAACCGCAACGTATTCCTCCACCCGCCGCACGTGACGCCGGTGGCTCTGGGAGCTAGGCTTGTCTCTTTGCTCTTTGGCCTGGGGACGATGGTCGCTGCTTATTACTTGGCGTTGCAGTTGTTCCCGCGCCAATCGCTGGTACCGATCGCGACGGCGGCCGTCGTCGGCTTTCAACCCCAGTTCCTGTATCTGGCGACGGCGGTCAACAACGACGCGCCGATTGCCTTCTTTGGCACACTGGTCATTCTCATTTTGATGGTTCGCTTGCAACAGGGCCAGTTTGCCCATTTCGCTGTGTCGCTGGGGATCGTCCTCGGCCTCGCCAGCATCACCAAAGTCAGCGGGCTGGTCTTCTTTCCGCTGGCGGGTCTGGCCTTGTTGTTCATTCATCGAGGCTTTAATCGCGCCTTCCTCCGCGACGGACTCGTTATCGTGGCGGTTGCCCTGCTCGTCGGCGGGTGGTGGTATGTGCGGAACACACTACTGTACGGCGATCCTTTCTCCATTACCACGCACACTTCTGTCTACGGCGCGCCGAGGCCATTTGGGAGTCGGATACAGCACGATCTACTCAGCATCGAGCATACCTTTTGGGCCAATCCCTCCCGCACCTTTGTCAGCCAGATGTGGCTGGACAAGGTCATCATCTGGTGGGGACGGATCAGCCTGGCGCTCCTCGTACTCGCTCCCTTATTCCATTACGTTTCACGTTTCACGTCTCACGCCTTGATCGTGCTGCTAAGCTGGCCCATCACATTTCTGATTCTGCTGATCACGTACTGGACCCAGCAGGCTGCGTGGGCCTACGGGCGGCTCCTGTTCCCGGCGATTGCGCCCATCGGTTTGCTCCTCGTGTTGGGATGGTGGTATTCGTTCCCGCCGCGCTGGCGATGCTTGCCCCTAACGGCGGGCGCAGGGATAGTGGTGGTCATCAGCATCCTGGTTCCTTTCGCCAGCATATACCCGCTGTACCACCCCTGGCGCGAGTGGACGGGGGAGCAGGTTGAGTATCCGGTGGGCAACATCTACGTGGAACCAGAGACCGGAACCCGGATCGCACAACTTGTCGGCTACAACTTGTCCGAGCTATACGTCTCCCCCGGTGCGTACTTGCCGGTTGAATTGTGTTGGAGACCGCTGTCCCAGACAGATGTACCCTACACTGTGTTCGTGCAACTTTTGGATCTCGGCCAGTTGGACGACCAGGCTTCTCCTGGAGTGTGGGGGCAGCGCAGGACATATCCAGGGTTGGGCAACCTTCCCACAGATCGCTGGACACCCGACCGGCCGTTCTGCGACAAAGTCCTGGTACAAGTCTCTCCCGATACGCCGACGCCGCTTGGCGCGCCCATCGAGGTTGGGTTCATTGATCCGAGAACCGATAACCGCTTGCAGGCAACGAGCGCGGAGGGCGATTCTCTCGGTGCATCCTTTCTCAGAGGCGTGCCGGTTCTATCGTCTGGCGAGTTGCCGGCGGGTGAACAGCCGCCGCGCTATATCCTGGACGATGCGATTGGGCTTGACCGGGTAGAGGCGGAGCGGGGGGAGAACACAATTACGCTGACACTGACCTGGCAATCGTTACAGCCTGTTTCTTATGATGCAACGACTTTTGTTCATTTGAAAGATGCAGACGGGGAGCTTTTGGCGCAGGCGGATCGCCATCCGTTGGGCGGACGCTTCCCTACCTCCTATTGGCTCCCCGGTCAGGTGGTCACGGACACGATCCGTTTGCCTCTGACTTCCGCGTATGACGGGCCACTGACGTTAAATGTAGGGATGTACACTTGGCCGTCGCTGGAACGGTTGCCGGTGGTGGACGCGACGGGGAATCCTCAGCGTGACAACATGATCGCGGTCCAGATTTCACTTCCTCTTCCCGACAAAGAGGTAATCATCCCGTGAACGGAACCTCATCTACTCATTCCTCACTTACCCTCTCTACCTTCCTCATAGCGGCGCTGCTGTTGGGCCTCCTCTTTGCCCAGGCAATGACCAGCATCCCGCGTCTCTCCATCACTTTTGACGAAGATGTTCACATAAGCACTGGTTACAGTATTCTGCGCACGGGGGATCTCCGTCTAGTCGAGGATCACCCGCCACTGATAGAGCTTTGGATGAGCTGGGCGTTGCTTCTCTCGCCTGATACACCCGACCCAGAAAAATCGCCTGCGTGGGAGCAAGGAGACCGGCGGCTCTTTGTGCGCAATGAGATTTGGTGGAACCAGCCCATAGATACGTGGGTGATTCCCTCCCGCATCCCGATTGTCTGGCTGGCTATGTTGCTGGGGGCATTTCTTTTCCGCTGGGCCACTGATTGGTTCGGACCGCGCGCGGGATTGCTGGCCCTGGCCTTTTTTATCTTTGACCCCAACATCCTGGCTCACGGTACGCTGGCGACCCTCGACCTGGGGGTCACTTGTTTCATTTTTATCGCCATGTTCGGCATCCAGCGTCTCTTGCGCCGGCCCAGTTGGCTGAATTTGGTCACGGGCGGGGTCTTTGTGGGATTGGCGTTGGGAGCAAAGGTTTCTGCTCTGATCGTGCTCCCCGTCAGCGTCGGGTTGATGGGTCTATGGGGGTTGAATCGCTGGCGGAAAAAGCTGGTGGGCCGGTTGCTCATTTACCTGGGCGTGGCTTTCCTGATGCTGTGGGCCGTCCACCTCTTTGATTTTGGCCCTCTGCCGGGGTTCTCTATCTCGCTTCCCGCTCCGACCTACTGGAACTCTTTTCTGCGAGTAGGGCAGCATATCTCCAGGGGCGACTCGGCCTACCTGCTGGGCGAGACTTATGTGGGAGGGCGGTGGTACTATTTCCCTATCGTCTTTGCCCTCAAGACACCCTTGCCCGCCATCGCACTCATCGGAACCGGGATGTTCACATCTCTGCTATCCGCCTGGCGCAGCCCTAAAGAGCGCCGGCAAGTGCTCATCCTGGCTAGCCTGCCGGCAAGCTATTTCATCATGAGCATGACGAGCAAAATTAACCTGGGCTACCGGCACATCCTTCCCATCGTGCCTTTTCTATACCTCTTCATCGCCCGCCTTGTTTCACGCCCTACGCAATACGCAATGCGCTCCACGCTTCACGTTTTACGCATTACGTTTTACGCATTGCTGTTGTGGCAGGCAATCGGTGCCCTGCGAGTATGGCCCTTTTCCCTCACTTTCTTCAACGAGATTGCCGGCGGGCCGCAAAGCGGCTATCGCTACCTGGCCGATTCCAACGTGGACTGGGGACAGGGGTTGAAGGCAACCAGGGATTACCTGGAAGCGCACTCCTGGCCCGACGTCAAGTTGAGCAGTTTTACCTTCTTCATCCGGCCGGAGCTGTACGGGATCAAGGCCACGCCGCTCCCCCCCCTGGCGGACGCGCCGGCCGTGCTGCCCACGCGCTTCAACCCCGCGCCGGGCACTTATGTCATCAGCGCTTCCACCTTGCGGGGGCTGCAACTAATTGACCGTGAGATGTACAACTGGTTCTGGCATCGGGAGCCGGACGACGTGGTCGCCAACGCGATGCTCGTCTACTACGTCCCGCCACGAGACCCCGCCCCCGCTTGGCTGGCGCAGTGTACCGCGCCGATGGCGCCCCTCTCGCCCCCGGTCGCCGCCGAGGGGTTTGGGCGGGATGACTTGCGGATGGTTTATTTTGATTGCACCCAAAGCTGGCTTTACCCCACAGGCGGCCAATCACTGGGCTGGTATGCCCTGCACCGCGAGATAGCTACGTCGGGGGATGAATTTGTCAACCGCCGAGTCGCCCTAGCCCGACTCAGTTTCGAGCAAAAGACCCCGCGCCAGACCCCGCCGCTGACCATCTTTGAGTGGAACGGTGAAGCAGTTCCCATCTCCTATTCAGGAGAAGCCTGGGCCGCCCCTGCCGAGTGGCCGCCGGAGCAGGCAGAGCGCGAAGGGGTTCCCCTCTCCGCGCCGGTCGCGCTGGATGGCCCGCTGTCATTCCTGGGATACGAGACGCAGCAGGAGGGACAAACTGTTATACTGACCACATGGTGGCAGGTTCGCGCTCAGACCGATCGCTCCTTCTCACTGATGGGCCACCTGCTGGACACGGGCGGGGCGCCGGTGGCGGTGGGGGATGGGTTGGGAGTTGTCTGGGATCAATTGCAGCCGGGAGACGTGCTGGCGCAGCGTCACACACTGACCGCGCCTGCGGGAAAGTATTGGCTCCAGACCGGGGCCTACTGGCTGGATACGATGGAACGGTGGGATGTTGTGATCGGAGATGAGGCCGTTGGAGATCGCATCTTGTTGGAAACATTGGAACTCTTTTGACGCGCGATGCGCACTTGCTTGTCTGGAGCAAACATTGACTTTTCTGTTCTCTTGCCAACCTCGCGGCTGGACAAAGAGGCTGTTTTGTGGATAATGGCACTGTTTGCCAATATCACCCCAGGAGTAAGAAATGCAGAAAAAAGTACGCATCCATCCCACAGCCGATGTCTCGCCTCGAGCGAAGATCGGCGCGGAAAGCTCAATCTGGCATCAAGCCCAAGTGCGGGAAGGCGCGCACTTGGGACGTAACTGCATCATCGGCAAGGGGGCCTACGTTGATTTTGATGTGCAGATCGGCGACAACGTCAAGATACAGAACTATGTCTCGGTCTACCACGGGGTAGAGATCGAAAGCGGCGTGTTCGTAGGTCCGCACGTTTGCTTCACTAACGACAACCTGCCCCGCGCCGTCAATCCCGATGGTTCTCTAAAGGCCGCCGACGATTGGGAACTGGGGCGCATCCTGGTCAAGCGCGGAGCCGCCCTGGGCGCAAACTCGACCATCCTGCCCAAGGTGGTGATTGGAGAGTGGGCGCTGATCGGCGCGGGAGCCGTGGTCACCAAGGACGTGCCCGCGCACGGGATAGTGGTCGGCAACCCGGCCTGGCTGATTGGGTTCGCGTGCGCTTGCGGGGCGCGTTTGGAAGCCGGGGAGGAACGGGAAGGCGCGATGGTCGCGCGCTGCCCAAAATGTGACGAAACTGTTTCTATCCCCATATCAACCTGGAGAGAGGTAAAATGATTTCTATT
>DUEK01000144.1 GCA_011192155.1 Thermoflexia bacterium | reverse complement strand
CCTGCTCCCGCGCCCAGATACGGCAGATCTGCTGGTTGTTGGCGTAGGGGATGTTACTGGGCGGCACGACCAGGTCAAAGGTAAAGCAGGTCTTGGCCTTATCGGCCACGGGCGCGTCGCCATAGTGGGCGCGATAATTCTTGACCACGTTGGCCCCGGCAAAATCGCGGGCCGAGCGTATGTCCAGATCGAGCCAGATGATGTTGCCCTGCGTGACGTCTGTCCCGGCGGGGCTGTGGGACTCGAAAATCTTTTGGATGATTGTCTGTCCTGCCATTGTCGCTCCTTGTTATTCTGTGTCTTTCAATTTCAATTGAGAACGAACCCACTCTGTTGGCAGTGAAAGCAAACGGTATCACTGGCATACTGCTCTGCGTTCAGGTTGTTCGCCACGTCGAGCAAGTCGTTTTCCGCTTTCTGGAACCAGCGCCAGGCCAATGCCTGGGAAGGATCACTATTACTGACTGCGTTCATACAACACCTTTCCTTCTCGCAGCACGGAAGCCACCAAAGACGCCGGAGCTTTTTCCCAGTACGCTACTTCCTCCGGCGAGTAGACGACGACGTCCATTGGGCAGGGGTAAGGGTCGAACAACTGTTTGACATGCCGTCCCCGTCCCCTGGCTGGAAGTGGCGGATCCAACTCTACAAAAATGTCCAAGTCGCTGTCCGGCCCGGCATCCCCCCGCGCGTGGGAACCAAACAGGATGATTCGGCGTGGGTACAGATGCGTGGTGATGACATTTACGATGTGTTGAATCGTCTCGTCGTTGACCATAGTATTTGCCCCAATGCTCGTCCGTCTAGCCCATTCGTGCCGCTAGATTCTTGTCTTGCCCCATTCGCTGGATAGAATGAAAGTTCATAAAATCAGCGTGGTTGATGAGCGTGGCCTCGGTGGTGCGGATGACCTTGTCCCCCTCGCCGGCGTGTGTAGCGATGATGTGCTGCACCTCGGCGGGCAGGCCGCAGCGAGCGGCCAGCTCCATGCCGGTAAAGGGATGGCGCAAGAGTTTTCCCTCGTAGGTCTGCACAGTCACACCGTCGTCGCGGTTCTCGTACTCTAGCAGCTTGCCGATATCGTGCAACAGTCCTCCGGCGACGAGGTAATCCATATTGACCGGAACCCGCTCGCCATAGATCTCCCCAAAGACCTCGGCGGCGCGCACAGCCGTCAGCGTCACCGCACGGATGTGGTCAATGTAGGAGGCCGGGCAGGGGTTGATGAGCAGGGTGAACGGCATCTGTGCCAGCGCGTCCGGCGTCCAGCCGCTCTCCTCCATCGCCGCCTCCCAGGTCTCGATGCACTTTTCGCGCAAGTCGTCGTCCTGAATCAAGTCGAACTCGGGTATCAGTTCCAAAAGTCGCTCTCTCATCATATCCTCCTCAAGTAATGTCTCAAACGTCATTTCCTCCCTCACGTTTGACGTTTCACATTTCACGTTTCACGTTTCAGGCAACTCCCGCTCCTCCGGCCCACTGTATTCCTGCGCCGTGGGCGAGATGCGACGCATAGGCCGCTGGGCGGTAATCTCGTCAAATACGTGGGCCGTCAGCCCCACCGTGCGGGCGATGGCAAACAGGCCATTGCCCATCCCCGGCGGAAAGTCAAGCTCGCACAGCACGGCGGCGATGGCCCCGTCCACGTTCATCGGCAGGTCGCGGTTCAGCGTCTCCTTCATCGCCTGACGCAGCGCCTGGCCCATCTCCACGTACTCGCCCGCCACGCCTTCCTCCTCGCATAAGGCGAACAGTTTAACAGTGCGCGGATCCTCGCTGTGGACGCGGTGGCCGTAGCCGGGGATGCGCTTTTTCTGCGCCCGGTACTCGGTCACCAGTTCACGGGCGGCGGTGATGGCGTCCTGGCCCTGCTCCCGCTTGCGGGCGACCGCTTCCAACAACACCCGCATACAGCCTTCGATGGCCCCGCCGTGATGCCGGTTGATGGTCATTATCCCGGCCGCGATACCGGTCGTCAAGGGCGCGCCGCCGGAAGCGACTGTCCGCGCCGCCAGCGCCGAGGGCGGCGTCGCGCCGTGATCCACGCTGGCGACGAGGATAGCGTCCATCACGCGCCCCTGCGATTCGGTGGGCAACTCGCCCTTTAGCGCCAGATAGACCACGTGCGCGAACGGCACGCGGCCCATCAGTTCATCAATCCGGTAGCCGCGCACGGCCACCTTGTTCGGTTCGATCTTTGTTATCGGTTGTGACCAGGTTTGTTCGGTCATCGGTTTCTCCTGTTGTGGGGAAGAAACCAGGTTTTTGTCGCTTTGCTTACAAAAAACCTGGTTTCTCTACAAATCCAGTTTAGCCAGCACCTCTTTGGTCGCCTGGGGCAGATCCATAAACCCCTCGACCACCGTCGCGCCGACCTCGCGCAGCCGCTCGACTTTGCCCTCGTAGGTGCCGCGCCCGCCCTCGACGATGGCCCCGGCGTGGGAGAAGCGAGTGCCGCTCTTGGCCGCCTTGCCGCCGATGTAGGCGATCAGTGGCTTGGTGAACGCGCCCTCCTCGATCAGGTCGGCCACGCGCTCCTCCTGGCTGGTGCCGATCTCGCCGAACATGACGACCGCTTTGGTATCGGGGTCTTGCTCGTAGAGCTGCATCACGTCTGGGTGGGGCAAGCCGACGACGGCGTCGCCGCCGACGTGCACCAAGGTCGTCGCGCCGATGCCCTCCCGCGCCAGATAGTAGGCCATCGAAGAGGTGATGCCGCCGCTGCGGGAGGAGATGCCCACCGGTCCCTGAAAGAACCAGGAGCGGGCCGAGGCGGCCCGTCCGCCCATCATGCCCAGCACGGCCTTGTCGGGACTGAGTACGCCCAGCGTGTTCGGCCCGACGAACTGGGCGCCGGTCTCTTTGGCCCGTTTGGCGATGGAGAGTACGTCGTAAATCGGCACCCGGTCGGGCACGATGACCAGCAGTTTGACCCCGGCGTCAATCGCCTCCAGCGCCGCGCTCTTGACCAGCGGGGCGGGGATAAAGAGCACGCTGACGTCAATCGGCCCAACGTTATCCCACGCCTCCTCGACCGTATCGAACACGGAGATGCCCTCGACTTCCTGGCCGCCCCGTCCGGGTGTCACGCCGGCCACGACGTTGGTGCCGTAACCGACCATCAGTTTAGTGCGCGTCATACCCTCGCGCCCGGTGATGCCTTGTACCAGGACGCGCTTGGTTTGGTCTATTAGAATGGACATTTATATCTCCTATGCCTTCGATTTGCTATCATCCAACCCCGCTATCGGCAGTTCCACGCGCCCGCCGCCCGCGCCGTAGAGCAGACAATCCACCTCGCAGGCCAGGCACTCGACGCAGCGCCCCTTCTTGGCCTCCTCGCGGGTGATGTTGAGCACTGGCAGCCCTTCCTCGTCGAGCGAGAGAATCTGCCGCGCACACTCTTGCACGCAGACTTTGTTCTCGCACGCGGCGCAGATGGCGTGGTCGAACGTGACCGTGCCGCCGGTGATGGTTTCAAAGCTGTACGGCTTTTGCGGTTCGGGCCGGGGCTGGGGCGGTGGCACGTCGCGCAACTCGCCTGCTTTGATGAGCGCGTCGAGCCGTTGGGCGCAGAAATCGGGAGAATCGTCCTTCTTGTACCCCTCCACCGGCGCGGGGATGCGCCCGTTGAGTTGTTCCAGAATCTCTACAGCTCTATCCTCCGAATTGCCGCCCAGGCGGATCACGACGGGAACGTCGAGGTGCGCTTCCAGAAAGGCTTTGACGAGCCCGCGCGCCGAGTGGAATTGCTCCTGGCTGGCGACGCCAGAGCCGGAGCCAAAGTAGCCGTCAATTGGGCCGGAGGCAAGCACGATCTTGGCCGCCCGGTAGACCTTGCTGGCGGGTGGGTTGCCGCTGGTATCCACGAACGTCGCCAACTTGTACCCCTGGCGCAGCACGGCGTCCATACTCATCATTGAGCCTCCGCCGCCCGCGCCGTGGAAACCGACGTGTCCTTCCCCTTTCTCAAAGTCGTCGGCCATCTGGATAAAATAGAATGTACCGCGATAGTCCGTGGCCTCCACCGCGTAGGCAATTTCCTCCAGCGGGGTGGGTGGGCGATCGTACTCGCGGGCGATCTCGATGCCCAAATCCTTGTGCCGAAAGACGGCATAATCATCCACGGTGATGCGGCAGTCGGCGGCATAGAGTTTGCCGTCGCTGGTCAGTACCAGCGGGTTGATCTCGGCGGAGCGGGCCTCGTAGGCGCGGGCCACTTTGTAGAGTTGCACCAGCAGCCCGCCCAGGCCGCGCTGCAATTTCCCGCCAACGCCAGTCTTGCGCACCAGGTTGCGGGCCTGATAATCGCGCAGCCCGAACTCGATGTCCACGTGGACGCTGGCGACGCTAGCGGGGTTCTCAGCGGCGATCTCCTCAATGCCGGTGCCGCCGACGCTGGAGAACATGACCAGCGGCGCTTGCTCCCTATCGTCCACGATGACGCCGGCGTAAAACTCGCGCGTGATATCCAGTTGCTCCTCGACCAGCACCTGTTCGACGGTGAAGCCCTTGACTTTCATGCCGAGCATAGCTTTGGCGGCGGCGGCGACCTCGTCGGGCGTGGATGCTTTCTTGATGCCGCCTAGGCCAGCCCGTCCTGTGACCCAGGCCTGGGCCTTGACCATCACCGGCTTGCCAATCTCCTCGGCGATGGTGCGCGCCTCCTCTGGCGTTGCCGCTACGCCGCCTTGGGGCACGGCGATTTTGGCTTGCCTGAGAAGCGTCTTGCCTTGATACTCGTGTAGTCGTGCCATTCAAGCTCCTCCTTGAGAGATAAAAATATGCTTGAATAAGACGAGGGTGCTTTTGATTCGTGTTCGTCTCGTTCAAGCCGTCGGTTGGTTCATTTTCCGAGTGAGTGATTTTGAGTGATTTGATAACTCTGAGCGCAGTATACCATAGATGCCTGATAGGAGCAACGGACAAATGACCTGTTTTCTCCAGACATTTCTCAGTGGAGGCGGTTCCGCACAGTTCCTGCGGTCCACGTGGTCCACAGCCAAGTGGGGAATGTGACCGCGCCGAAAGGCAATGGGGAACCATGACGGTCGAGAATCGCTTGGGCCAGCCTTTTCACACCATGGATCTGTTTGGACTCACTTGGATGCCAGCAATTCCCGTTTTGTAGCCGCGATTTCCATATCGCGTACATTATGTTGCGTAAAACGGGCTGCGCGATATGGAAATCGCGGCTACATCTGAACATTTTCCCCATAACGGGAATTGCTGTATCTCATATCTCGTATACGATATTATACCAAAACCCGCGAAGATTGTGTCAAATCTGGATTTGTGCTTGAGCGAAAATAACTGTGACTGGGGAGAAACGGGGAACCTGAGAAGACCATAGAAATGACCGCTCAAGCATCCAGCCCGAAGATAGCCTCCAGGTCGGTTTCCCTCTTCAGCGAGCAGGCTTGACAAATCAGCCTCGTTGTGGCCAACTCTGCGCAAAAGACATGGGAATTTCGAGCGGTAGTATACTATATGTGCATAGGGAGGGCGATGGCTCGTTGCGCCATGCATTCGTTGCCTTGTCCTACGCGCAGCGGTGGGGTATAATCGGCGGCACAGTGGAGGATATTGAGTATGCTAGATGCTAGTTCGGAAGGGCAAACGGGCGGTGGATCAGTTGCCCAGGTTCTTGTTTTCGGAGGAATATTGCTGCTTCTCGTCGGTGGGCTGCTGGCCTATCCCTACGTGAGCTCTCGCCTGACAGTCATCCCGCCTGCGCCGACTCTAACATTGTCTCTCGGCGTCGCGTCCACGAACACGCCAACCCCAACGTCTTTTCACTCTCCCACCCCCAAACTCGCTCACACCTCCACTCCCACACTCATCCCTACTCCCACCCCTACTCCCGCCCTGCCGACTCACATCCTCATCCCGGCCATCGGCGTGGACGCCCCCGTTATCTCTGTCTCCTGGCAAGCGATAGAGGTGGGCGGCCAGACGCAGGCGGCGTGGGACGTGCCGGACGAGTACGCCGCCGGCTGGCACGAGACCTCAGCGTCGCTGGGCGTGGTCGGGAACACTGTCCTCAACGGCCACAACACTACCAACGGCGAGGTTTTCCGCGATCTGTACACACTGGAAGCGGGGAGCGTCATCACCGTTCGCTCCGGCGATGTTTCCTATACCTATGCCGTCTCCGAGACGCTGATCCTGCCAGAGGCCAGCCAGCCCCTGGAAGTGCGCCTGGAGAACGCGCGCTACATCTTGCCCACCGACGACGAGCGGCTCACCCTGGTCACCTGCCACCCCTACGGCAGTCTGCGCTACCGGCTGATCGTCATTGCGTATCCGAATGACGAATAACGAATGGCGAATGGCGAATAGCGAATGGCGAGTGACGAATGGCGAGTGACGAAACAACAAAACCGGGTGGGAGCGAAACGCCCCTACCCGGTTGTGATCGTTATTCAGTTGTTGGCCTGATGTGACTCACTCCAGCGATTCGGCGATGCGGATGGCTTCCTCCAGGCTCAGGTCAGGCCCGCCCAGGATGCAGAT
>DUEK01000143.1 GCA_011192155.1 Thermoflexia bacterium | reverse complement strand
GCATCGCGCTTTTTTCTTCCCACCAGATAAATGTTAGCCTGTGGCAATCCGAGGCTAACAAAGCTGATCACCGTCCACGGCAACGTCATCACCAGCACCATAATCCCCCGTTCGGCAGGAGACAAGGTACGAGCCAACACAACGCCGATGAGAAAATTCCCTGCAATGGCGGCTATTTCAGTCGAAAAGGTATAGAACACGTTGCGAATAAACACCGTTAACCTTGTCCTTTCAACACCGACAAGGGGCGCAGACGCGCCACCGGGCGCGCAATGTCGCAAGCCCGCAAAACTTGCGCCACCGCATCTACCCCATCGTCAGATAGATGTGGTACCATTTCCGTTAGAGCATTCCGATAAGTGTACAGCCGAGTCGCCGCGCCGTTGTTCAGCGGGCGGCCCAACCGCAGCGCAGAGCGGCCCGCGCCATGATCGGCCGAGTGGAGCGTGTTCGCCGCTCCATCGCCCGCCACACACAGGTACGACGACGTGCGTTCAGTACCGGGTAACAACACCGGTTGACCGGTCTGCGCAAAGGGGGAGTGGGGCGGAGTTTGAGACGGCGGCTCGACCCGTACAGCGTTGTGGCGATGCACCCACAGCTTGCGGTCGTCAATAATCTCGCGGCGGATGCCGTTATGGGGCGCGTCCCACAGCAGGGCTGGCGGGGCAATGTTATTTCCCCAGACGGAGCGCATAGCGTCGCGCAGCGCCGCCAGCACGGCCAGACGGTTGGCGTAGGCATAGTTGCCGGCGGCCTGGAGGGCCAGCAAGGTGCGTCGCCCCTCCTCAGAGTCCGCCGGGATGGGCATCAGCCGGTGCGGGGCGATGTGATAATTGATGCGCTGCGGGATGCGGCTGGGCGGCCCAACGCGCAGTTGAAAAGGCAGTTTGATTCGCCACTCGTACAGGCGGCCCCGCCAGGTATTCTTGCGCCGGTGGGCGTAGAGCCGCCCCACAAAAGCGCCCAGGAGACCAGAGTCGGCGTGGTACATCACGACCAGTTGCCCCTCTGCCAGTCCCCAGGCTCGTGCCACTGTCCCATCGTGGATTTCGTCCACGACCTGTAGCTCCAGAAAGTGATTCCCCCGGCCCACCTGCGCAAACTTCCAGCCGCCGATCTCTAGCAATGCGCGGGGAACGGCCCGCAGCACAGCTTGAGCGTCCACGTCGGACGGTAGGGCATTGCCCCGTTGATCCATATAGTCAAGCGTAGATGAGGCCAGATCATAACGTTCTACGGCTGCCTCTGCGCCACGCAGCACCACATCGGCAGTCTGGTCGGGCGATAGGACCGGCGCACGGCGCTCCGGCGACAAACGGCGAGCCAATTCACTAAACAGCGCATCCAGCGCAGCATCGTCGGCATCGTCGGCGCAGAGAGACATGCGCGCCAGGGACATGCCGCAGTTGGGCGACGGGCTGGTCAGGCCCAGTATCAACGTGTCGCGCGTGGCTGTGGCCGTGCTTGAAGGCGTCTCCAACGCGGGTTTGATGTGCAGGTCTGGCAAAGCCACTGGCGGACATGCCAGCAGGCCAGAGCGGTTCAGCCGTTCCAGCATTTGCAGCGACTGAGGGTCCGGCGGCAGATCCGAGTGCGCCACAACGGCAACTACTCGGTCAGCCATTGAGCATCGCCTGGGTAATGGTCTGCATCGCTCGTTGAACATTTCCATTTCGGGCCACGGCGACGTCGTAGCACGGGACAGAGCGCGCCAGCGACGACAGGTTCTCGATCCGTCGCTCGTGGTCGCCGATGGACGGCCAGACCTGGTGCATCGCGGCGGCGCTCTCCTGGTAAGCCATCCATTCTTTGGCCAGACAATCGTTCGCCATCAGGCGACGCGTGGCGATGGTCGAGTCAATGGGTCGAACGCTGGTTTCTCGTCCCAGATGCAAAAAGCCCAGAGCGCGCGGTGTTGTAGATTGCTGCCGCGCCTCTGGCGCAATCTCGTAATCCTGCCGGCGGTGAGAGAATCGCCGCCCGGTCGGGCGGGCGCGGCCGGCCAGGTCGCCCACCAGGGCGCGGGCCTGGGCGTCCACGTGGATTGGCTCAGGGCAGGCGAAAACCTGAGCGCCATCGGTGAACAGCAGATTATCGGACACGATCTGCCACTCTGGCGCGTTCAGGGTCGCCAGCGCAGAGGACGATTTGCCGCAGCCGGGCAGCCCGCTAAAGACCAGGCCGCCTTTGTTCGTAGCGATTGCCGATGCGTGCATGAGCGTCCAACCTAACTCGCGCTCCAGCCGCCACGCGCAGGGGAAATAGACCAGGTAATAGATGAGCAAGACAAAAATCCGCTCCCGCACCGAATCCATCAAGCGTGCGGTCCACCTGGCCCGCCGCGACGGCCAAGAGTAGGCAGCATGTACCGCGAGCGTCCCTCCTTCCCATCCAATATCTATCTGCAATCCCGGCGCTTGCCAGATTTCGGTGTGCCGCAGGTGATGCGTCCCTGCCCAGAGACGACGGCCCAATTGCTCCAGCCCCGCCTGCCCCTCAGCAGGAAGCACAGCGTCCCAGGTCAGCGTGGCCTCAATGTTCGGCTCGTCGCTGGACAAGTCGAGCAGCGGCCCAAGATAGGAGCAAGCGAAAGCGAGAAAATCGCTCCGCCCGGTGGTCAACGCCAACCGCGCTTGATGAAGCGAGATCGCTAACCTGTTTGACATATCGGCTCCCCTTGCGAAACGCGGAGCGGCGGCGACCAGGCTCCCTCGACGAATCCCATAGCCCACGCACACAGTCCGACCAGGAAAGGCGCCAGAGCCAGGGTGTGCTCGCGGAGCACGTCCGGCTGCTGGCTCATAAACACGCCGACGGTGCGCAGCCACTTGACCAAAGGCAACACCGGGGCCGCCAGCAAGGCCAGCACTGGGGAGCGTGCCAGGAAGACACCCTCATCGCCGGTCAACTTTAGCACTCGAGCCGTGATCCGCCCGATGCGGCGCAGATGCCGGTTGTAGGCCCGCCAGGTGGAGCGGTGGACGTGCCGCACGCGGGTGTTCGGATCGAACCATATGGGCACTCCATGCTGCGAGAGCCGCCAGTGGAAGAGCAAGTCCTCCTGAGGATAAAATTCAGTGGGAAAGCCCCCAAAGCGAGCAAAGATCGACCGGTTATAGGAAATGTTACAGGTAGGCACATGATTCACCAAGCGAGGCTTTCCCACCGGCAGCCACTCGCGGAACTCGCCCAGGTAGCCAGCCCAGGCGATGACGCTCTCAGAGTTGCCGTTCTCTACCGCACCGCCCACTACCTCGTGGTCCGCCCGCTGCGCCGCCATCATGCGCTTCAGCCAATCAGGCGGGGCAATGCAATCAGCGTCAATGCAAGCAATGATCTCCCCCGCAGCCTGGACGATGCCCAAATTGCGCGCCGTGCCAGGGTCGGTTTGCTGATCAAGATGAATCAGATGCACCGTGGGGAACTCGCTGGCGATGATGCGAGGAGTTTCGTCAGAGGAGCTATCCACAACGATAATCTCGTAGGACTCGTCGAAATCCTGCGCCAGCAGGGAGGAAAGCGTGCCCCGGATTGTGCCGGCGGCGTTGTAGGATGGGATGAGTACAGTAACAGAAACAGGGTTCTCCTCCTTCATCCCGGCGAGGGTGGGAAAAACGTCCCGCGCAACCTGCTCAATCTCGCTGTGGCATTGTGGACAGATCAGGCGTGGAGTGAGAAAACGCTCGCCACAGTTCGCGCATTGCGCGCCGGTCAGTGTGTATCGCTCGCGGTTAAAGCGCCAAAATCGCGGTGAGGTCGGTCTCATATCTTCCTTTCTTGAAGCCAATCTAATGTGCGCCGTAATCCCTCATCATAACTCACTTGAGGTTGGTACCCTAATTCTCGGCTCGCGCGCGCGTGACTAAAGCCCCGGTCTACCGTCAGCGTAGCGACCTTGTCGCGGGTGATGAACGGGGTCTGCTCCCAATGGGCGATCCTGTAAAGCATCTCCATCCCCCACCCTGCCAGGCGCGCGCAGGAAGCCGGAATACGGATACGGGGAGGGCGCGCTTCCACGAGCTTGCAGATCTTGTCAACCAGCGCCCGCACCTGTATCGGCGCCGTCCCGGAGAGGATGTAAACTCTCCCCGCCGTGCCTTGTACTAGAGCAGTATACATCCCTAACACGAGGTCGTCAATGTAGACCAAGTCTACGTGATTGCGGCCATTCCCCACCCAGACGAGTTGCCCCTGCGCCAGAAGCGTGATGAGGCGCGTCACGAAACCCTCTCCATCTCGCGGGCCGTAGGTGATGACCGGGCGCACCACCACCGCCCGCGCGTCGAGCGCCATCCGCTCCGCCTGCGCCTTGGTGCGGTGGTAAAAAATCTGACTGGTGGGTTCGCTGAAAGGCATCGTTTCGTCGGCTTGCAGATTGCCGGCGTAGCGCGCCACGCCCACCGAACTGCAATAGACAAAGCGCCGCGCGCCCGCCTCGGCGGCAGCGTCCAGTAGATGTTGTGTGCCCTCAACGTTGACCCGCTGGTAGACCGGCTCGGGCGTGCCCCACACGTCGCGCGCGGCGGCCAGGTGGAAAATAGCCTCCACGCCGTCCACGGTCGCTCGCACTGCCTCGAAATCGGTAATGTCCCCTCGCGCCAGTTCCACCCCAGCCTCAGTCAGCGCCGGACTCTCACGGCGCACCAACGCCCGCACACGGTGGCCCTGCATCATCAAATAGCGGGCCAGATGCCAGCCGATGAAACCAGTAGCCCCGGTGATCAACACTCTCATCGCCGGCCGTTCCCCCGAACCAGGTCCCACGTCACACCAGCGAGCGAAGATGGATGCAGCAATAGATTGGTGTAGGCGGCGTTAGCCAGCGGACAGTCGCAGCGGCCCGCCCGCACATCCTCTCGCAGAGACTGCGCCCGTTCCCCCCACCAGACCCGCCCAAAGTCATAGCCAGCCTCCCGGAGATTGCCCACCGACTCGGCCCGTACACAACAGAACCAGACGTCCCCCTCCGGCGAGATTTGGGCCGAGGCCCAGCCCGCGTAGCAGGGAATAACTTGCCGCCGCTCCTGAAGCCATTGTTGCACCAGACGGTAGTAGCGGCGACGAAAGGCCCGCGTCACTCTGCCCAAACCAGACGGCGGATGACGGGCTTGCGACGGATGGGACATCCGCGTCATAACCTGCTCGATGGCGTCTTTGTACACCTCAAGGCTCGGAGCAATGTCAGCATCCATCGTCCCCAATTCCACCCGCTCCTCGGCGATCTCAGTGATGTAGGAATCGGGGGCCAGTTCCTCTTGCACGCGGGTGTAGAGAGCGGGTACTCGGTGAGCGTTGAAGCGGGAGATAACGGTGTGAACTCCCAGAGTCAGGTTTGGGGCTTTGAGCGTCCGCAAGCGATGATAGGTCTCTAGCGCCCGCTCAAAGTTGCCCGGCACTCCCCTGATGCGGTCGTGATCCTCCCCCCAGCCATC
Source organism: Thermoflexia bacterium (assembly GCA_011192155.1). Lineage (GTDB taxonomy): Bacteria > Chloroflexota > Anaerolineae > B4-G1 > B4-G1 > B4-G1. The sequence continues at coordinate 4,047 of DUEK01000143.1, read as the reverse complement.
CAATGATAAATTGACCACAAAGCTAGTGCGAGGACAGGCCGCTGCCACCTCGCCGACGGCGCGGGCGATCCGCTTTGGCAACAGCCCATTGGTCGGGATGTTAATGATAGCCGGACGGCAGTGCTCGCAGGCCAGGCGCATGATCTCGACCGCGTCATCTCGCAAGAGAGGCTCCCCCCCGCTAACGGTGATCCAGTGAGGAGCGCGTCCCAGCGAGCGCAGCGACCGCTCCCATTCATCCACCGTCAACTCTTCCACTTCCTTCCGCCAGACGTTGCAGGTGGCGCAGCGGGAGTTGCAGTGGTAGGTCAGGCTGAGCGTCAGGCTCATCGGCAAAAGTCGCGGCCAGCCCCAGCGGCGAGAGAGCACGTAGGCCGGGAGTCGCCAGGCCAAGTCAAGCACTGGTATCTTCCCTCACCGCCAGCACCGCAAAGTGATGGGCAAATGGCATCTGGAGCAAAGAGGGCCATGTTCGCTCCATCCAACTCAAGCGGCGCATCCGTCGGTGAAGGTCAGCGTAGGCAGCCTGGTCAAAGTAAGGGAGGCCATCCGGTTCCCAGCGATAGCCGTCCCGCCGGCCGCCAGAGAGCAATCGGCTTGCCCCAGGGATCATCGCCTTTAGCCACGCCACCGGGTCTATGATGTCCGGCCACCAGGGAACGTCCAGCCAGCGCGTCTCCAGAACCCACAGCCCGGCTTGCTCCAAGAGCCTGCGCACTGCACCCGGGTGCATTACCGTCGTGTTGCCATAGGGCCAGGGGAGGCCGGTGCGGGCGTGGAAAAGCCTGCGGGCAAGAAAACCATAGTTGCGCCGGTTGGGAACCACCAGGGCCACGTAGCGCCGGGAGAGACGGGCCATCTCTGCAACCAGCAACTGCGGATCTAGAAATGGAAGGCGGTTAAAGTTCCACACCAAATCAAAACTACCGGAGGGCAAGGGAAGCGGCAGCCCTTGCGCGCAGATAAAGTCCCCCTGATCCAGGCGGCCCTGGGCAGCCCACGCTCGCCGCGCCAACGCCGCCTCCGCCGGGTTATCCAGGGCCACGGTCACACAGCATCCCTTTTGGGCCAGTGGGATACCGTGAATGCCAGGGATGCCCGCGACGCCGTCGCCAGGCCCATCCAGCACGGTGTGGATGGCATAGCGACTCGCTACAGACTCCAACCACCCGTAAATGGCAATGCGTTCAAATGTCGTGCCCAGGCCAAGATCAGCCTCCTGCATCGTCTTTGGTCCTCTCAGAAACTCGCATACTTGAACACAGATTGTCTTCATGGTAAAATCTGATCGTCAGAGCCAGGTAACAAAGACATTGGAAATCAATTAGAGACAGGCATCAGAACTAACTGCCTTACGCCCAGAGTTCGCATCTAGTTCTTTTCTAGGATTCCCGTCACCTCAAACCAACTCTAGGCCCATAGAATAAGAAAATACGGAGGTCACCATACAAATGCCCATAGAAACTTTGATCCGCGCCTACATTCTGGAGAACTTTTTATTCAGCGACGACGAAGGCCAGTTACAGAATGACGCCTCGTTCCTGGAAGAGGGAATCGTGGACTCGACCGGCGTGCTGGAACTGGTAATGTTCGTCGAGGAAACCTTTGGCGTTACGGTAGAGGACGAAGAAATCTTGCCAGAGAACTTTGACTCTGTAACACAGTTGGCGCGCTACGTGCGGGTCAAGACAGGGGAGGCCGAGTCCGATGCTGGTGAACGACTTTCTACAGCATAGCGCCAGGCAGTTCCCCGACAAGGTGGCCCTGGTCTGCGACGGCCAGCGATTGACTTACGCCCAGGTCGAGGAGCAGGCCAACCGGGCGGCAAACGGGCTACTGGCCCTGGGAATGCAGCGCGGCGACCGGGTGGCGATCTGGTTGCCTAACTCTGTGGAGACCGTGATCGCCATCTTTGCCATCCTCAAAGCTGGGGGAACGTTCACCGTCATCAACCCCACCACCAAGCCCAGCAAACTGGCCTACGTCCTGAACAACTGCGCCGCCAAAGGACTATTCGCACCAGCGCGGCGCGGCGAACAGGCGGCGCAACTCTTTGACGCCGTCCCCTCCCTGCGCTTTGCCGTCCTGTGTGGCAAAGGCGCCACTGCTCCCCAATCTACCAATTTCCCAATCTATCAATTTCCCAAACTCCTAGCAGCCCAGCCCCCCACCCGCCCGCACTGCCCCGCTATTGACATAGACCTGGCCTGCCTGATCTATACCTCCGGCAGCACAGGCGAGCCGAAGGGCGTCATGTCCACCCACGCCAACATGGCTTTCGCCGCCTCCTCCATCATCCAATATCTGGAAAACGTGCCGGAAGACATCGTCATCAACGTCCTGCCCCTTTCGTTCGACTATGGCCTCTATCAACTGCTGATGGTCTTCAAGTTCGGCGGCACGCTGGTGCTGGAGCGCTCCTTCACCTACCCGGCGGCGGTGCTGAAGCGCATCGAGCAGGAGCGAGTGACAGGGCTGCCCGGCGTACCGACTCTCTTCGCCGTGCTGCTTCAAATGGACTTGACAAAGTTCGACCTTTCGTCTCTGCGCTACCTGACCAACACCGCCGCCGCCCTGCCGGTGGAGCACATCCAGCGGCTGCGGGATACCTTCCCCTGGGCCCGCCTCTACTCGATGTACGGACTTACCGAGTGCAAGCGCACCCTTTATCTGCCGCCGGAGGAACTGGAGCGCCGGCCCGGGTCGGTCGGCATCGCCATTCCCGGCACCGAGGTCTGGGTCGAGGACGAGGACGGCAACCGGTTGGGAGCAGGAGATGTGGGCGAACTGGTGGTACGCGGCTCCCACGTGATGCAAGGATACTGGAACAACCCAGAAGCGACCGCCAGGTGGTACCGGCCCGGACGTTACCCGGCAGAGCGGTTACTCTACACCGGCGACCTGTTCAAGACAGACGAGGAGGGATTTCTCTACTTTGTCTCCCGCAAAGATGACATCATTAAAAGCCGGGGCGAGAAGGTCGCTCCCAAGGAGGTGGAAGACACGCTCTACCGCTTGCCGGGAATTGTGGAAGCCGCCGTCATCGGCGTGCCGGACGAGCTATTGGGCCAGGCAGTCAAGGCATTCGTCGTCTGCGGGGAAGGTTATCAACTCACCGAGAAGGACGTGCTCCGTCACTGCGCCCAACACCTGGAAGATTTTATGATGCCCAAACAGATCGAGTTCCGCGACTCGCTGCCCAAGACATCGTCGGGGAAAATCAGGGCGGCGGCCCTCAAGAGCTGATATGTGTGGCATTGTCGGCGTACTGGATTGGAGCGGGGAGCGTCCGCCCGATATCGGCCTCCTGAAACGAATGTTGGGTATCATCCGCCACCGTGGGCCAGACGAGTTCGGCTTGTACGTGGATCGGAGGGCGGGCATCGGCTGCGCCCGCCTCAGCATCGTGGACTTGAGCACCGGTCAGCAGCCCATCACCAACGAGGACGAATCGCTGTGGATCGTCTTTAACGGCGAAATCTACAACCACCCGGAATTGCGCGCCGAGCTAGAGACGGCCGGCCATCGCTTCACCACCCGCTCCGATACCGAAGTCATCCTCCACCTCTACGAGGATCTGGGGCCGGCGTGCCTCCAGCGGCTCAACGGCCAGTTCGCCATCGCCATCTGGGATACCCGTAAGAAGGAACTATTCCTGGCCCGCGATCGGTTGGGCATCCGTCCGCTGTTCTATTCGCTGCTCCCGCAGGGGTTGGTCTTTGGCTCCGAGATCAAGGCGTTACTGTTAGACCCCCGCGTGGAGGCGCGGCTCGACTCTCGCGCCCTGGCCCAGACGTTCACATTCTGGGCGCCATTGTCGCCACGCACCATCTTTCAGGATATCCAGGAGCTGCCGCCGGGCCACTATATGCAGGTGCGCGGGGGTAAAGAACATCCCCTTAGCTTCCACACCATCTCTCGCTACTGGGGATTGACGTTTCCAGAGGCGGGAGACGAGGAGCGAATCTCCGAAAAAGAGGCCGCCGGGCAGTTACGGGACTTGCTCTCCGATGCCACGCGGCTGCGGCTACGGGCGGACGTTCAAGT
>DUEK01000142.1 GCA_011192155.1 Thermoflexia bacterium | reverse complement strand
CTGCCACCGTTAATTCCTCGTGGGTATAGGCAGCGACGATGTGACCGTTGCGTCGTTTCCAGCGAGTGGAATCACTGGGGGCTGCCAGGGATGTGTCGGCGGGTAGGGAGAGGGTGATCGTTTCCCCGGTTGCGCTCTGGGTTTGGCCCCATTTCTCTCCATCCTGAAAAGAAACAGTGACTTGGGCAGGTATATCTTCCACTTGTTCTCTGTACTGTGTCTTTAGTTCCGCCAGCATTGTCATTCTCTACCCTCAAAATGCAAATTGAATCAGGGGGTACTCTAAAAAGGCCAAACAGAAAAAGCAGCACACCACTTTTGAACACCCAAATGCGTTGTGACAAGCTCTGGAAGTCGCTTTTCAGAGTCACTTTTGCGTCGAGGCAGGTCAAAACCGCATCTGGACAAAATGAGAGATTCATGGCATCCTACCGTCGAGATACTGAAACGGAAGGATGTGATGAAAAATATACTGGTCATATTCGTTTGGCTTCTGGCTTGCGTCGTTCCCTTGCACCCTGTGGCGCCTCATAGCCAGTCTCCCGCTGATACCCCAGTCGTCGCCAAACCGGCCCCAGAACGTGCCATCGAGGTGGTCGGTTGGGCCGAGTGGATACGCCTGCCGCCTCGCCGTCGCTGGCCTCGGCGTCCTCGCTTACCCAGGAAAGTGCGGCGACGCATCCAATTGCAAGTGTGGCGTACCTGTAAGCGGCTGAGACGCATTGGCCTCAAAAGTCGGCGCGAGAGGAGCACGAGGAAAAGATGGGATAGCAAGAAAACGTTCCTCGCGCTCGCAAGCGCGGTGCTCGTTTTCACGTTGTTGTATCTGACAGCGCCGATATGGCTCGACGTCTTTCGGCAAGTCTCTCTCCGGCCTTACGTTTGGGGGATGCCATGTTGCCTGGCAGCGGTGGCGGGAAGTGGTCGGAAAGCCGTGGTCTACGGCAAATGCCAGCACTACCATCCCGAGTTCGACCACTGCATCTTCTGCGGTGAGAAACTGAGGTCTCACCGTCACCTGAACTGGCGCAAGTCCATCCAGATGTTGAGTGGAAATGTCTACGTCACCAGCCGCGGGCGACGCTGCTCTTGTCATCCAGAGTTGACCTACCTGTCGGCCGAGGCGGCCAATCTGAGTTTGCCACACGCGACTTACGGCCTGGACGTGCTGGTGCGCATCGGCTACCTGCGGGATTACGAGCAGAAGACGTATGCCCAGATTCACGAGGCGCTCCCAGACCACATCCGCGTCAGCGAACGCCACGTGAGCAACCTCTACCGAGAATACCTGGCGCTGCTGGCGTGCGCCGAACAACTGGACGTGGACAAGCTGTTGGCCGCCGCCGCCAAATACGGCGGGTTGATCGTCAGCGTGGACGGCTTGGAACCGGAAGGCGGGCAGCCGCAACTGTGGGTCGCGCGCGAAGTACTGACCGGCACGTTGCTGGCCGCCGGTTGGCTGCCGCGCGTCGACGCAGGCACGATAGAGGATTTCCTGGCCCCGGTGAAAGCGTTGAATCTGCCGGTTCTGGCCACGGTGAGCGACAAGCAAAGGGCGTTGATCAACGCTCTGGAAGCCATCTGGTCCGGTCTGCCTCATCAGTATTGCCAGGCTCATTACTTGAGCAATGCTATGACGCAGATGAGCACATGAAGACCCAGTTGCGCAGCACGGTACGGGCTGAGGCCGGCGCGACGATGCGCGAAGTACAAGCGCAAGCCAAACGAAAAGCACGGGCCGACGATGACGCTCCATCCCTCATTGCAACGGGAATGGCCGCCCGTCCACCGGAGGGCCTGGATGAGGTGCGGGCTATTGCCGAAGCGGTGCAACGCGGCGAGAAGGTCGCGCTTCGAGAACCGGACGCGCAGACCACAGCGCCGACTGACCCTCCACGCACCGTGGCGGAGGCACGGGAGGCCCTCCGGAGAAACAACGTGATCTTGCGCGAACGCGAATGCGCGAAGAATCGAGCGCTCACCGAAGAGGCCGCGCCTGCGCCTCCCAATCGGCAGGGACGCGAGGATGAACTGGTGGCGTTCTACGCAGCCCGCTTGCGGCGCGTCCTGTCTCGCAGCGGACGCAAGCCCTTCCGATTGGCCGGCCTGCGTCTTTATGCCGACCTGCTGGCCCTGCTGTGCTCGTTGGAAGTCAGCTCGACCCACCTGCCCGACGAACCGCGCTTGACCTGTTTCGCCGACGCCATCCGTGATGGGTTGCGGGACTTTGAAGCGGATTACGCCTGGATCGCCGAGGGCTACACCTGGGTAGTGGACATTGCAGACATTCTGGATGTCCCCTTGCCAGAACCCGGGGCAGAAGCACCGGACAGGCCGCTTTCGGAAAAAGTGCACGAGCGACTGGAAGCCTATCTGTCGAAATTGGAGCAGCGCACTGACCTCGACACCCCTTTGCTCAACTTCCGCGAGCATCTGCGGGCGCTCACGAACCGGTATGCGCCGGGGTTGTTCCACTGTTACGATATTCCAGGGCTGCCGCGCACGGACAACGACCTGGAATCGCTCTTCGGACGGGTGCGACGACAAACCCTGTGCACGTCGGGACCCCATCACGCCAAGCAGCGCTTGCACGAAGAGGGGGCTTGGCTGCTCTTCGACCTCGTGGAAAGCGAGCACGAACAAGTGGAGCGTTTGCAACACGTGTCGCTGGACGAGTGGCGCGAAGAGCAGCGACGTATCCGAGAGCAGCGGGCTACTTTCACGGACGATCGACGCTTTCGCCATGCACCATCCCAGTATTTGTCGGAACTCGAAGCGCAAGCTGCGGAGATTGCCAAGTTGTAATGATTGAGCCATACTTCTAACCGCTCGACCACAAACGAGGGACAATCGGAATCGCCCGCGCGCGCCCAAGCCCTGTCGCAGGGTAGATGTCACCTGTGCCACGCTTGCTTTCTTATGTCTGGATAACGTCGTGTAAGGCATTAGGTAGTGCCTCAGTCATTCGAATCGGCACGCACTCTGACGCGCTTCAGCAATATCAACGCGCCTGGTCTGGTGTGCGAGTTTTTCTCTTTGGCG
>DUEK01000141.1 GCA_011192155.1 Thermoflexia bacterium | reverse complement strand
CCTCTTTGGTGTACTTGGCGGCGTTATCCAGTAGATTGACCAGCACCTGCCGGACTCGCTTTTCGTCGGCCTGGATCGTGGGTATGTCGGGGTCGAGCGACTGTAGCATCTCTATGGGTTTGTCCTCGATGAGCGGAGCGGCGAGCGACATCGTCTCTTCGATCAACGCTAGCAGGTCAACGTCGCCCAGTGTTACGTCCATCTTGCCGGCCCAGATTTGGCTGATATCAAGTATGTCGGTGATCAGTTCCATCAGGTGCTTGCCGCCCTTTTGGATGGTTTCCAGGTCTTGGCGCTGCATATCGGTGAGCGGGCCGCTCATCTCTTTTAACATCATGGCGGAAAAACCAATGATGTGATTCAGTGGGGTGCGTAGCTCGTGAGACATGTTGGTGATGAACTGGGACTTTAGCCGATCCAACTCTCGCAGTTGCTCGGCAGCCTCTTCCAGTTGCCGGCCGCGTTCTTGCAAATCGGCCAGCAATTGCTCTCTTTCGGCCTCGGCCTGGGCCAGGGCGGTGATGTCGCGCAGCACCGCCACCACGCCCAGCGGGACGCCGCCCCTGTTCTCGACCGGCGACATGCTCATCTGCACAACTCGCTCCGATACCTGGAATACCGCTTCCATGCTGTAGGGCGATACCTGTATCAATGTCCCTATGACGCCTACCTCACCGGTTGGCACCATACAACCCATGATCTGTCCAAAGGGTTGGCCCAGGACGTCTGATTGCTCCAGCCCCAGAATGCCGAGCGCGGCGCTATTGCTCAAGATCACCTGATCGTGGGCGTCGGAGACGATGACGCCGTCGGCGATACTCTCTAGGATGGAGCGCAGTTGCCCGGTCTCTTGTTCCTGGCGGCGAACGAGGCGGGCCATGCTGCGTGATTGCTGTTCCGTGTCGGCGCGCAACTGGATGTAGCGGACGGCGATGGCTGTCTGCTCGGCCAGAATGTCGCATAGTTGCAGTTGGTGTGTGTCGAGCGTTGTGCCATCGTGACCCAAAATCAGAATTCCCCGTGCCCCTTGCTCACCAGCAAGCGGCAGAATGAGGGCGGCTCTCCACTCATCCCCCAGCATTTGAGCCAGAGGGCTCGAGTCTCGCTTGCCGCGCGAGCGGATCACGTTGAGTCGCCTGCCTCGCGCGAGTGCGTCTTTTAGCAATTGTCCGAGTTCACGTGAGAGGGGAGAGAACGCATCCGATGTGCCCACCTGTGACCAGCGGGCGACTTGTCGCATGTCGCTCTGATTCTCGTCATTGGCCAGGAAGAGAACAGCCTGCCGGATTTTCAAGATGGGAGAGAGCGCAGCTATCGTCGCCTGGAGCAATTGCGCCAGATCGGGCGCGCTGAACAGCGAGCTACTGCTCCACGGCAGATGAGTTATTTCCTCTAGTTCGGGAGGCGTCTCGCTGCTGGGCGCGGCTGGCGCCCCCTCCCGCCGCGGCCTGCGTTCCAGCCAATTGAGCCAGGCGGCGGCGAGCGCGGCAGTGACGGCGGTTAGCATAGTGGATAGCGAGGGGGCGGACGGGAGCGGGATCAGCAGCCCGCCGGCGCCGGCCAGGAGCGCGCCGATAGCGGTCAGCGCCCAGGCCCGGTTGCCGGGCCGGCGGCGGGGCGCGTTCAGCGCCGCCAGTGTCGCCAGCACCAGCGCGGCGCAGGCCCACGTGATTATGGGCCGAGATTGCGCGGAGGATAACAGTCCCAACGCGCCGCGCAGCCAGTGCCACAGCGATAGGCCGCACATCAGGGCCACGGCCATCAGGCCAGCGCCGCTCAGCCTATCGGCCCAGATGGCGGAGAGTGGCGGGGCGAGGAACGGCCACGCGAGCAACAGCAGGCCAGTCAGATCGAGCGCGGCGGCCAGCCAATCATCGCCCGCCCGTCCCGGCGACGGCAGGCCGACGAGCAACAGTCCCAGCCGGAGCGCCAGCCAGAGTGCGCCGACGATGAGCAGGTTGAAGGCATCGCGCCCGCGCCTGCGCCGCCACGCTGCGTAACTCGAAGCGACTACCGTCGCCCAGCACAGTAGGGCAAAGCCTGACCAGGCCAACAAGTTTGGGTCGTGCTGACCAATCGTTGTGAGGTTCATCTAGTTTATTTGCGGCCCGCCCGTTTGAAAGGTTGAATTTTCCGGGTCTCGGCGAGTTTGCAGAGTGGACACATCCCACGCAAATTCCCAAAGGCACAGTGAGGTTATATTATCACACTTACCCTGGTTTTTGGTTACGATTGTGTTACAAAAGCCTATATTTCGCATCCTGACGCAGCCTATTTGTGCCTTTTTCAAAAAGCGGGGAAAGAAACCAGGTTTTTTCTGAAAAACCTGGTTTCTCACTAACCCAGACGGCGAATCTGCCCAAATTGGGTTTGGAAGAACAAAGTGTGGTAGTGTCCCATCAGGATGCGGATAATTGACCGGAGAACGAAAGTGAAGTAAAGTCATTCAAAATCATCGCAGGGGGAAACGAATGACAGTACAGAGCGTAATCCAGGTCAGTCTGGTAATGGTGT
>DUEK01000140.1 GCA_011192155.1 Thermoflexia bacterium | reverse complement strand
TCAATTTTCTCATCCTCTTCGTCGTGATGGCCGTTTTCCTCTGGAAACCGCTGATGCAGAGCCTGGACAAACGCCGCCAGATGCTGGAGAAAGAGAAGGAAGACGCCGCAGCCCTCGCAGAAGAGCGCGCCAACATCGCGGCGGAACGCGCGCGTGTCCTCGATCAAGCTCGTGGAGAAGCGAATAAAATCACCGCAACAGCGCGGGAGCAGGCCCAAGCTGTGGCCGAGCAATTTGCCCAGGAAATGCGCCAGAAGGAAGCGGATGTATTGGCCGAGGCCCGCCAGGCCGCCGAGGAAGAGCGCAACCGTATCCTGGGCGAAATGCGCGACCAGATTGCCGCCCTGTCCATCGCGGCCGCCCAAAAAATAATCGGCGAGACGCTGGACGACCAGCGCCAGCAGGCCCTGGTCGAATCCTTCTTCAGCGGTATCCGCGAGGGGCGAGTGGAAGTGCTGGCGGATGGCGCCGAGGTCGGGCCGGCCGGCGCGCCAGTCACAATCACCAGCGCGCTCCCGCTGACCGAGGAACAGCAGGCCACCGTCCGGCGCGACCTGGCAGCACGCATGGGCGGCGAGAGCGAGATCGCGTTCCAGGTAGACCCGCAGATTCTGGGTGGGCTGGTAGTGCGTGTGGGCGATCGGTTGGTGGATGGCAGCGTCACCGGGCAACTGGAACGGCTACACCAATCGTTGGCCTGACGATTACCCAACACTTGCCAGACGAAACAGACATCAGGAGTAGCTCGCACACCGGTGCGGGCTACTCTTGCATGTTTACTGGGGAAACATAGTGCGACTCACCAAGCTGATAGCAGCCTTGCCGGTCGTGATGGCCCGCACCGGCGGTGACGCCGAGATACGCGCCATCAGCGCCGATTCGCGCCGCGTGCAGCCGGGCGACCTCTTTGTCGCCATCCCCGGCGTCAGCGTGGACGGCCACCGCTTCATCGCCCAGGCAGTGGCAGAGGGCGCAGTGGCCGTCGTCGGAGAGCGGCCCCCGCAGGAACTAGCCGCGCCCTGGGGCGCCTTCACCTACGTGCGCGTCCCCAACGCGCGCGAGGCATGGGGCTGGCTGTGCGCCGCTTGGCGCGACTTTCCCTCGCGCAAGCTGACGCTCGTGGGCGTCACCGGCACCGACGGCAAAACGACCACCACCAACCTCGTCTACTGCATCTTGGAGGCCGCCGGCATCAACGCCGGCATGGTCAGCACGGTCAACGCCCGCATCGGCGCCAAGGAAAGCGACACCGGCCTCCACACCACCACCCCCGACCCACCCGACGTCCAACGCTACCTGGCCCAGATGGTCGAAGCCGGGGCCACCCACGCTGTGCTGGAGGTCACATCCCACGGGCTGGCCCAGCGCCGTGTGGCGGGCTGTGATTTTGACGTGGCCGCCGTGACCAATATCACACACGAGCACCTCGACGCCCACGGCTCTCTGGAGGCCTACCAACAGGCCAAAGCTCGATTGTTCAAAGGGTTGACGCGCGCCTTCCGCAAGCAAGAGCCCTGTGGAGCGGGGACGCCCAAGGTGGCCGTACTCAATCGAGACGACGACTCATTCCGCTACTTGAGCGCCATCCCGGCTGACCGGCAGATCGTCTATGGGATAGCACCACAGCACCGCCGTGAAACGGACGGTGCTGGTAGACATGGCCCAACACCGGCTCTTCCAGGCCGATGCGACGTGAGCGCCAGCAAAGTTCACTTTGCCCCCAACGCGACCAGCTTTACGCTCCACCTTCCGACAGGCGAGGTAGAAATAGAGACCCCGCTGGTGGGAGCCTACAACGTCAGCAACGTGCTGGCGGCGGCCGGCGTGGGCGTGGCGCTCAATCTGCCGCCGCACGTCATCGCCGAGGGGGTCGCCGCGATGCAGGGAATACCGGGCCGCATGGAGCGCATTGAGGCGGGCCAGGACTTTGTGGCCATCGTGGATTTTGCCCACACGCCCAACGCGCTTCGGCGGGCGTTGCAGGCAGCGCGCGCGATGGTTAGCGGCCGGGTGATCGTCGTCTTTGGCAGCGCGGGCTTGCGCGACCGGGAGAAGCGCACGATGATGGGACACGTCGCTGGAGAGTTGGCCGATCTGGTGATCGTCACCGCCGAGGACCCCCGCACCGAGAGCCTGGACGAGATCATGGCCCAGAGCGTCGTCGCCGCCACAGAGGAGGGGAAGCGTGAGGGCGCGGACCTGTGGCGCGTGGCCGACCGGGGGGAGGCGATTCTACGCGCCTGCCAGATGGCTCGCGCTGGCGACGTCGTCATCGCCTGCGGCAAGGGGCACGAGCAGAGCATGTGCTTTGGCGACATTGAGTATCCCTGGGACGACCGTGAAGCGATGCGGCGCGCGCTGCGCGGCGAGACGCTGGATACGCTGCCGACGCATCACGGAGCAGAGTTGGAAAAGTAGGGGGTGGATGGGGGAGGTTGCTATGCCACACACTGAAGTTGCCGAGGGAACTCTCTTTTACACGTTGAGCCGGGGGCCGGCAGACGGCCCTACGTTGGTGCTGGTGCACGGAGCTGGAGGTTCGCGCTTGCACTGGCCGGGCGAGTTGCGCCGCCTGTCCAATGCCACCGTCTACACGCTCGACCTGCCCGGCCACGGGCGTTCCGAGGGACACGGATGCGACACTGTTAATGACTATGCGAAGGCCGTCGTCGCTTTCCTCGACGCAGCCGGCGTTGAGCGCGCCGCCGTCGTAGGCCACTCAATGGGCGGCGCCATCGCCCAGACTATGGCGTTGGGTTTTGGCGAGCGCGTGGCCGGGCTGGTGCTGGTGGGGAGCGGGGCGCGGCTGCGCGTAACTCCCGCCATCCTCGAAGGAATCCAGAGCGATTTTGAGCGAGTCGCCGAACTGATCACCCGCTTCGCTTGGTCGCCGGACGCTCCCCCCGCGCTGACCGAGCTGGGCCGCCAGGCAATCCTGGAGACCGGCCCCGATGTGCTACTGGGCGATTTCACCGCCTGCAACAACTTTGACGTGATGGAACGGCTGGCAGAGATCAAAGCGCCTGCGCTGGTCGTCGTAGGCTCTGCCGACCAACTTACCCCGCCCAAGTATACCCGCTTCCTGGCCGACCACATCCCCAATGCACAACTGGTGCTGATCGAGGACGCGGGTCACATGGTGATGTTGGAACAACCAGCCGAGGTAGCAGAGGCAATCACCACGTTCCTGGACTCGGTGAAATAACAGACGCGGCCGAACCGTATTACGTAACTCCCCTGATAGCGCCTGCACTGGCGCTATTTTGCTATCCCACCAAAGAACCATTGCCCAAGCGTGGAGGATAGGGTATAATCAACTTGGAGGAATGGAAGCAAATGAAAAATCGCCAAGTAGCCGCAATCTTTGCCGCAATGGCCGATACTCTCGCCATCCAGGGAGAAGACTATCACCGCATCATGGCCTACCGCCGCGCGGCGGAGAACGTCGCCTCGCTGGGCCAGCCGCTGGAGGCGACCTGGCAAGCGGGGGAACTGGAGGAAATCCCCGGCATCGGCAAGACGCTGGCGGCCAAGATTGACGAGTTGATGCGTACCGGTCGCCTGGAGACATACGAGAAGCTGAAGGCGCAGGTGCCGGACGGCGTGGTGGCGATGCTCCAGATCCCCGACGTCGGCCCCAAGAAAGCAGCGCTGTTCTGGAAGGAGCTGGGCATCACCGATATCGAGACATTGGAAAAAGCGGCGCGGGAAAACCAGCTACAAACACTGCCCGGTATGGGCGCCAAAAGCGAGCAAAAGGTGCTGACCGGAATCGAGTTGCTGAAACGACGCACCGGCCGCACTCTGCTGGGGGCGGCCTGGCCCCTGGCCCACACGATACTCGCCGCCCTGCATCAGGTACCGGGGGTAACACAAGTCGCCACAGCTGGCAGCCTGCGTCGTATGCGAGAGACCGTCGGCGACCTTGACCTGCTGGCAGCCTCGGCCGACCCGGAACCAGTGATGGCCTGCTTCCGCCAACTTCCCCAGGTGGCCGATGTGCTCCTCAGCGGCCCTACCAAGACTTCGTGCAACCTCCGGTTGCCTCGCACCCACGACGGCTTCCAGGTTGACCTGCGCGTGCTGGAACCCGCCCGCTGGGGAACCGCGCTCCAATACTTTACCGGCAGCCAAGCTCACAACATCCGCCTGCGGACGCTGGCGCTCGACCGGGGATTCTCACTGAGCGAGTACGCGCTCAAACGGGGGGACGGCAGCGAGATTCTTTGCGCCACCGAGGAGGAGGTCTATGGTGCGCTGG
>DUEK01000014.1 GCA_011192155.1 Thermoflexia bacterium | reverse complement strand
TCGTGCGCGAGGTGCGCGAGGAGATCGGCCTGGTGGTCGAGCCGGTGCAACTCATCGGCGTCTACTCCACTCCTGAGTACGCCTTTGCCTATCCCAACGGCGACCAGGTACAGCCGGTGACCATCTTCTTCGATTGCCGGGTGGTGGGGGGAGAAATCCGACCGGATTTAGAGGAAATCCTGGCGGCGCGTTACTTTGGCCACGACGACGAACTGCCGCCACTGCGCCCGTGTTGCGTCGCCAAGGCCCGCGATGCCTTTGCGTTCGACGGGCAGGCATACTTTCGTTGAACTTGCCGAGGAGATGAACGAATGATCTTTCGGATACTCGTATGGCTGATGATGATGGTGGGAGGCGGCGCGCTGGGCCTATTTCTGGACCGGCGCTGGCTCCCGCTCTTGCAACGCAGCGTCCCGTTTCACGCGCTCACTCTCGCCCTGGGCGTGCCGGCGCTTTGGCTGGTGATTCGTATCAGCCGTAACACGGGGCGACTGCTGGGGCGCGAGGGGCGCGAGGGCGATCTGCCGCGAGGCGATACGAACCGGCTGGTCACAGAGGGTGTCTATGGCTGTATGCGCCACCCGATGCACCTGGGTTTGTTTTTCTTTCCGCTCTCGCTGGCCCTGCTCATCGGCTCCCCCACGTTCATCCTGTTGATCGCGCCCCTGGAGGCGCTCTTTATGCTGACGATGGTCAAACTGATGGAGGAACCGGAGGCCATCGCCAAATTTGGGGACGCCTACCGGGAGTACCAGCAGCGCGTGCCGATGTTCAACCTGCGCCCCGACTGCCTGCGACTTTTGTTGAGGACGCCGGAGCTATGAACTTGAATCTGGAGCGGCGCAACTTTATCGGCGCACTGTGGCACGGGGCGTTCCTGGCCCTGGGGATGGCGCTCACGCAGCCGACGACCGTCATCGCGGCCTTTGTAGCCGACCTGACCGGCTCGACGGTCTGGGTGGGCGGCCTCTCGACAGTGCTGACGGTGGCCGGCGCACTGCCGCAGCTCTTTGTCGCCCGTCTGGTCGAACCGCGCCCACGCAAGATGCCCTTTTTGATGCTGGCGATCTATTTGCGGGTGCTCAGTTGGGGTGTGCTGGCCGGATTGATATATCTCATTGGGGATAGCCATCCTAACCTGCTGGCCTGGGCGTTGGTGGGCTTGCTGACGATCTTTTACGCCGGCGGTGGGCTGGGCGGCGTTCCCTACACCGACATCATCGGCAAAGTCATCCCGCAGGAACGGCGCGGCGCTTTTTTCGGGGGCAAGGAGGCGCTGGCTGGCCCATTGAGCGTGGGCGCGGCGCTGTTGGCGCGACAGATCATGGCGGACGTAGCCTATCCCACCAACTATGCGCTGCTCTTCGGGCTGGCGGCGCTCTCGCTGCTGGTGGCTTCGCTGGGCTTTTGGCTCATCCGCGAGCCGCCCCGCGCCGATGCTGATGGGAAGGTCCCTTCGTGGCGGGAGTATGGCGAGCAACTCTTGAAATCGGCGCGCCACCTGGGAACGTTGATCGGCGTGCAGTTGCTCACCGGATTTAGTCTGATGGTGCTGCCGTTTTACATCGTCTACGCCAGGAAGGAATTGGGCGCGCCGTCGGGGGCCATCGGGTGGTTCTTGCTGGCTCAGGTGTTGGGCGGCGTGCTGGCTAACCTGGTCTGGGCGCGGCTGGTGGATCGGTACAACAGCCGCCGTATGCTAACTGTTTGTGCTCTCATCTCGACGCTTACACCGCTATTGGCGATCCTGCTGGGGCGGTTCGGTTGGGTCGGGCTGCTGCCGGTCATCTTTCTGGGCGGGGCCACCTTTAACGGGCGCAAAGTGGGTTTTAACAGCGCCTTGCTGGAACTGGCTCCCGCCGTCGAGCGGCCCACGTATTCCGCGCTCAACGCCGTGTTGATCCTGCCGGCGGCCTTCTTGTCGCTGGCGGCCGGCGTGTTGTTGCAGCACTGGTCGTATCCGACGTTGTTTCTCATCGCCGCGGTGTTTATCGGTATGGGGGCGCTGTTGACGCGGCGTTTGCCAGACCCTAAAGGTTTGGGAAAACAAGGTGTTAGTTGAACCATTTGACAGTTGAATGCTCTACATTGGAGTAAAATGACATTCTTGTGGATATTCGTTGCCCTCGTCTTGCTCATATTTTCCCTCGACCGTTTCATCGAGTACGTATACCGCTATGAGCAGAAAAAACACACCATCACACCTGGAAAATACCAAATCGCGTTTGATGAGATTCACATTCCGGGCGCAAACGACGCGCGGCTTTACGGTTGGTGGATGCCGGCCTCGCCGGACGCGCCGACGTTGATCTTGATTCACGGATGGGGACGCAACCTGGCCCGCATGATGCCCTACATTCGCGAGTTACATCCTTTGGGGTACAACCTGCTGGCGTTCGATGCGCGCAATCACGGCAGCAGCTCGCCCGTGAAACACCCCACGGTGGGAACCTTTTCGGAGGACGCCCGCGCCGTGGTGGATTTTGTCGTCGCATCGGATTTGGTGGATTCCAGTGACATTGGCATCGTGGGGCTGTCAATCGGCGGGGGAGCGGCCATCAATGTGGCCGGTCAGGACGAGCGAGTGAAAAGCGTCATTACGGTGGGGGCGCTTTCCCATCCCATCGACGTGATGACGCTGGAATTTCAAAAGAGAAATATCCCGAATTTCATCCCCAGGCTGCTTTTTGGATATATGCGGTTGCGTTTTGGAATCGACTTTGACGAGATCGCGCCGGTGAATAATATCGCCCAGGCGAATGCGGATATCTTGCTGATCCACGGCGACGAGGACGAGACCATTCCCCTCGTCCAGGGGCAGGCGCTCGCGGAGACTGCTAATCCCGAAAGAACCCGCTTGTGGATCGTCCCTGGAAAAGGGCATAGCAATTGCAACACCCATCCCCAATTTTGGGAAAAAGTGGGCGAGTTCCTACGAGAGACACTTGCCATTTCTTGAATTTATTTTGGAGAAAAAATGACGCCAACGTACACCCAATCTGATTCAAAAGTAGAAGTCAGCGGCGCAGAAGCACGTCACTACGACCTGCTGATGAATCTCATCACGGCCGGCACGTATCCCTTTTTCATCCGTCGCGCGGTAAAAGAGATGCGGATCCGACCTGCTGACGAAATCCTGGTTTTTGGTTCTGGCACCGGGCGCAATCTCAGCCTGATGGACAAATATCTCGCCGGAGAAGGACGCATATTGGGCCTGGACATTGGCCCAGAGATGTTGGAACAATCCCAGCGCCGCTTTGCGCATCATCCCTACATCACCATCGAAAACCAACGGATCGATGAAACGCTTCCCTACCAGGAGGAATTCGACAAGGTCTTTATTTCTTTTGTCCTGCACGGTTTTATCCAGCAAAACCGGCTGAAAATCATTGCCAATGCCCAACGCGCCTTGCGTCCCGGCGGCGAGTTTATTATCCTGGATTATGACGAATTTGATCTGGCATCATCCCCCTGGCCGGTGCGCTTTGCTTTCAACTTGGAATGTCCCCTGGCGACCGATTTTGTGGGCCGGGATTTGCAGGCTGTGTTGCGGGAACAAGGGTTCGACGAATTCCGCGCCCACCCTCATTACTTTGGCTACGTGCGGTTGTTGGCCGCGCGCAAAGAGGTAGTTCGATGACAAAAGTATCTGCTGACATTTTATCCGCCGCTGCCTCGGCGAATGATGCCGAGGTGCGGCGACGGGGAATTGGGCTCATAGACGGCACGATCCCCGGGTACGTCTTGCTGCTGGGCGACGACGAGGCCAACGCTCCGGTGCTGATCGAATCCTTGACCCGAAAGAATATCGTCGTCTTTGTCGCCGATGACACGCTGGCCGAATCGCTGCGCGACGCGGGCGTCTCGTTGGGCTGGGAATCCCGCGTCGTTCCGCTGGACTTGGTGGGCGCGTTGGGCTTTGTCACCCGTGTGGCGCAGATTTTCGGCAACACCGATACACCAGAAGCAACGCTGGATTACGCCCGCGGGCGGCTGCGCGGCTTTAGCGTGTTGCTGGGCCAACCGACGCCGGAGCGGTTGAAAGCGGCGCGGGATGCCGCCGAGTTCGGTTGCCCGCTGTTGAGCAGCGCAGAGTTAGAGCCGGGCGCGGACTGGGAAACCGCCGTCATCGGCGGGCTGGCGCTGGACAGTCTGGCCCAGACCGGCATTGAGGAGCGCGGCCTGCGCATCCACGTCCCGCTGCCAGAGCTGCCGGTAAAATACAGCGAGGATTTCGCTGGCGAGATCGTGCGCGACGATAAAGCCGGCGCTGCCCTCTACGGCGCAGAACTGGTCGTGACGGGGCAGAATTTGGTGGATGGGCAGGTGACCATCGTCGGCCCGGACCTGGACGCGGGACTGACCGGCGATCAGCCCTACGGCTTGCTGGTCGAGGTCAGCGGGCGGGCGATGCAGCCCGATTTCGAGAACGTGTTGGAGCGCGAGATCGAGAATCTGCTCAACCAGGTCAACGGCGTCATGCATCGCGGGCAGCGGGCCGACACCAGCTTGCGCGTCAGTCAAAAAGCGATTGATGCGGGGCTGCGCCTGCGTCACCTGGGTGAGATCATGCACGCCCGCTATCATAACGAGTTTGGCAACATCCTCAGCCGGGTGCAGGTGACCATCATCACCGACCCGGAGCAGGCGCCAACGTTGGCGGAACGGGCGCAGGCGGTCTACGACCGGCGGGACGAACGTTTGAGCGGTATGACGGACGAGGAGGTAGATACATTCTACACCTGTACGTTGTGCCAGTCAATTTCACCTTCCCACGTCTGCGTCATTAGCCCAGAGCACGTCGGTGTTTGCGGGGCGATGGACTGGATGGACGCCCAGGCCGCCGTCAACATCCGGCCCGTCGGCCCCAACCAGGCGGTGAAGAAAGAGGGATTGCTCGACGCCCGCCTGGGCCAATGGGAGAGCGTCAACCGCGTCGCGCAGAAAGAGACCGGCGGCGCGCTGGAAGCGTACAGCCTGTACAGTATGATGGAATCTCCCGGCCCGGCCTGTGGCGATTTCGACTGCATCACGGCCATGTTGCCCTTGTCCAACGGTGTCATGGTGCTGGGCCGCGCCTACGAGGGGCTAACGCCCAGCGGTATGGATTGGGCCATGCTCTACGAGATGGTCGGCGCTTGTACGCCCGTGCCCGGCTTTATCGGCCACAGCAAGCGAGCGCTGGGCAGCCCCAAGTTCATCGCCGGGGATGGCGGCTGGCGGCGCATTGTGTGGATGGATCACGCTCTGCGGGAGGAATTGCGCCCGGCGCTGGAATCGCTGGCAGCCGAGGCGGGGCTACTGGGATTTGTGGACATGATCGCCACCGAGCGGGAGGCGACGAGCGAGGATGAGGTGCTGGCCCACATGGAAGCGGTGGGTCATCCCGCGCTGGCGATGGAGCCGATGATTTAGGAATGGAAGGAGATTTGGATGACAAAGATCGCAGTTTGCGGCAAGGGGGGCAGCGGAAAAAGCTCCACCGTCGTCCTTCTGGCGAACGGTTTGCGCGAGAGAGGGTACAGCGTCTTGGTGGTAGATTCGGACGAATCGAATCCGGGCCTCTATCGCTTGCTCGGTTTTGAAAAGAGACCTGATCCCCTGTTGGATCTTGTCGGCGGCAAGAAAAAGGTCTTTGCAACCTTGAAGAAAAAACCCTCGGGAAATATCCTGACACAGGAAGAGATCCGAACACAAGATATCCCGCCTCAGTATATGGTGGAGAGGAACGGTATCCGTTTGGTCTGTGTAGGCAAGATTCTCCAGTCGCTCGAAGGCTGCGCCTGCCCGATGGGCGCCCTGAACCGCGAGTTCCTCAAGAGGCTCGTCTTGCACGAGAACGAGGTAGTGCTCATTGATATGGAGGCCGGAATAGAGCATTTCGGCAGAGGCATTGAGCAGAACGTGGACAGTGTGATCGCCGTCACCGAGCCTTCCTTCGACTCGCTGGAACTCGCCGAAAAGATACACACCCTCGCCAGAGAGGTCGGGGTGCGGGATTCCTGGGCGCTTCTCAACAATGTAAGGTCGAATGACCTCGCCTCGGAATTGCGAGCGGGATTGGAGGGGAAAGGTATCCCCGTCATTGGATCCATCGGCTATGAGACGGAGGTATTCAGGGCTGGTTTGGAGGGACGCCCAATTTCTAGCGACGATGTGAGCGGGGATATTGGGAGCATACTGGATCAGTTGCTTTAGGCGTTGTTCAGAAAACAACTCGAACTCGTTTCGAGTTCGCTCGCACTGAACGACTTTTGAGGAGGGGAATGTGTGTCTAGCCACTGCTTATGTTGAAAATAAAGGGCAAGAGGAAGAGGTGATGCGTGACGTGGCCTGGATCGAGACTGGAAACGATGGGCTGCGTCTGGGCGCTTTTCTGGGAGAGAGCAAGTTGCTTCAGGCCAGGATCAAGCGCATTGACCTGATCCATAATTCGATCATTCTAGAAATGGATAGCGAATAGCGAATTGTGGTATTGGCGAGTTCAGGGAGGTAAATGGAATGTCGAATGGACAGACCGTATGGATCGATACCGAGCGCTGCACCGGCTGCGGCGCGTGCGTCGAGCAGTGCCCGACCGGCGCTATTGTCATGGTAGGCGGCAAGGCGCGCGTTGACGAGGCTCTCTGCAAAGGGTGTGAGGTTTGTAGAGAGCTTTGCCCGGAAGACGCCATCCAGCCGCTAGCTCAGGGGGAACTGGTCGCCGCGCCGGAGCGACCGGCTCCTACCGTCTACCAGCCCAGCCCTTTGGCGGAGACGGCGGGTGCGGCGGTCGTCGTCGCTGGTGCGGGACTGTTGACAAAAGCCGCGGGGGCGCTGGCGCGGACGGTGGGTCACTGGCTGACGCGACGGCCTGCGTCAACGGGAGTCTCCCCACGACAGAGCGGCGCGAGGGCGAACAATTCCTATCCAGCGGCAGGCGGGCGCGGGGGTGGACGTGGAGGCGGGCGCGGACGCAGGCGCCGGGGTGGGCGCGGACGTTGAGGGGAGGCGCGATGAGGCGCGCGCGGACATTGATGGTTTTGGCGATCTTGTTGGTGGTGGGATGCGCGCCGCAGATAGAGACCGTGCTTCCCACGCTTATGCCATCACCTTTACCAACGCCAACTACCGTGCTGACGGTGTCCACCGCGCCGGTGGCGGTAACGACGGAGACATCTACGCCGCTGTCCACCGCCACGCCGCAGCCGACGTCCACGGAGGAGGTAAAGAGTGTGACGTTCACTATCGTTTATGACAACAACGATTATGACGAGCGTTTGAGAACCGCCTGGGGGTTCGCCTGCCTGGTGGAGACGGGAGAGGCGACAATACTCTTCGACACCGGCGGCGATGGCCCTACCCTTTTGGGCAATATGGACACGTTGGGCCTCGATCCGCTTGAGATAGACGCCATCGTGCTCTCCCACGCCCACGGCGACCACACCGGCGGGCTGGCGGGACTCTTGGACACGGGGGCCAGGCCGACGGTGTACGTTCCAGCGGCGTTCCCGGCCTCGTTCAAAAACGAGGTGCGTTCCCACACCGAGCTGGTAGAGGTGAGCGGGCCGATGGAGATACTGCCCCGGATGTTGTTTATCCGCAGCGTCCACACCACCGGTGAGATGGGAGCGAGCATCGTCGAGCAGGCGCTGGTGGTGGAGACGGAGGCGGGGCTGGTCGTTGTCACCGGCTGCGCGCACCCTGGCGTAGAGAAGTTGGCGCGGCGTGCGAAAGAGAGCGTGGGCGGAGAGATCTACCTGGTGATGGGCGGATTCCACCTGAGCAGCGCCAGCAGGCAGCGGATTGAGAGCATCATCGCTGATTTCCGCGAGTTGGGCGTGCAGCGAGTCGCGCCGTGTCACTGCACCGGCGACCAGGCCCGCCAGATGTTCAGCGATGCGTTCGGCAAAGACTATATCCCGGCCGGCGTGGGGCGGGTGATTACCATTGGAGCAGGGGAAGTGGAATGAGACTCACGGTCCAACACGTGGACGGTATGCGCTTCCTGGCGACGGCGGGCGAGCACACCGTGGTCGTGGACGCCGCGCCGGAGGACGGCGGTGGCGGCACGGCGATGAACGCGCCACAGATGTTCGCGGCGGCGACGGGCGCTTGTGTGCTCGAATTTGTGGTCAATTCTTGCCGCTTGCGCGAAATTCCGTTCGAGCGGGTGAGCGTGGAGCTAGAGTATGAGGAGTTGGAGCGGCCCCGCCGCGTCGGCGCGTTGGAGGCAACGATCTCTATTGAGCCGGAGCCGCCCGACGACGTGAAACGACGGCTGATCGGGGTGGCGCGGCACGCCACGCTGGTCAACACGCTCCGGCGTCCGCCGGAGATGAATATTCGTTTCGCGGAGGAATGAGGGAATCATCATGCCGATTTATGAGTATACGTGTCGTGATTGCGACGCGACGTTCGAGGCGTTGGTGCGGGGCGGCGAACCCGTCGTTTGCCCACACTGCGGCAGTTCATCGTTGAATAAGCTACTGTCCGCCCCCGTCATGTTGAGCGGGCGGACGGCCCGACCGGCAGGACGTACCTGCTGCGGCCGGGAAGAACGGTGTGACACGCCGCCCTGCTCCGGAGAGAGCGCGTGCTGGCGTGTATGATGAGATAAAAGGAGGTGAGTGAGATGGGTCAAGGTCGTGGAGGTGGAGGAGGCAGCGGTCGCGGCGGCGGTCGTGGCGGCGGTGGTGGCCGAGGCGGTGGTCGCGGGCCGGGCCGGATGGGCGGTTCAAAAGCTGCTGGGCCAGGCGGTGACTGCGTTTGCCCCAGTTGCGGGCAACGCGTACCGCACGTAGTTGGTCAGCCCTGTTATCAGAGGCAGTGTCCCAAGTGCGGCGCACAGTTGACGCGCTAGTAAACACGGGGAGCTTGCACCCTCTCGGAGTCGCCAAGTCTCCGAGAGGGGCAACTCTTGTGGATCGTTGTTCAGGGAGTGACGGGTGGATTGCCATGATTTACTTGGAGGTGCACGTAGAGTGTCAAGTATGGTGAAACCGTTGTGGAAATTGTTGTTGCAAGATCCATCGGAACTGGCCTGTGATGAATGTTTCGCCGTGTTGAAGTATTATTCCGAGTTGTTGACTCTGGGCGGCCCTGATCTCTTGCCCACAATTGTGGAACATCTGCAAGGATGTCCAGATTGCCGGATTGAGCATCAGGAGGCGTTACGTCGTCTGGAGGCTGTACAGGAAGAACAAAAAGGAGTAAGTGAATGATCGTTACAGTAGCAAGTGGCAAGGGCGGCACGGGCAAGACTACGGTTGCCGTCAACCTGGCGCTGAGTATAATGGCGGATCAACAGGATTTAACGGGTCAGGAACCCGGTCATCCTGTTCGAGAAAAATCCGTTAATCCTGCTCATCCGCTGTTCTTGGACTGCGACGTGGAAGAACCTAACGCCGCCCTTTTTCTCCATCCTACCATTCAGGAACGCCGCGAGGTGGGCCTGATGATCCCGCAGGTGGACCTAGAGAAATGTGATTATTGCGGGCGCTGCGCCGAGGTGTGCCAATATCACGCCATTGCCGTGGTCGGAGAGAATGTACTTGTCTTTCCCGAACTGTGCCACGGCTGCGGCAGTTGTACCCTCAACTGTCACACCGGCGCGATCAGCGAGGTGCTGCACGTGATAGGCAATATCGAGCGGGGGGAAGCGAGGGGGATAACGTTCGCTCAAGGCACGATGAACGTGGGCGAACCGATGGCTGTGCCCATCATCCACCAATTGAAGCAGTGGGTCATCCCGCCGGAGACTGGCAACCGCCTCGTCATTTTGGATGCATCTCCGGGCACGGCCTGTCCCGTCGTCGAGAGTATGCGCGGCGCGGACTTTGTGCTGATGGTCACGGAACCCACGCCCTTTGGCCTGCACGACCTGCGGCTGGCAGTGGAGGTGGCCCGCGACGAACTGGGGTTGCCCGTCGGCGTGGTGATCAACCGGGACGGTGTGGGAGATAAAGGGGTGGACGAATACTGTGCTGCCGAGGACATTCCCATCCTGATGCGCATCCCGCTCGACCGGCGCATCGCCGAGGCATACTCGGATGGGGAAACGTTGGTGGAGGTGTTGCCAGAGTATCGGGAGCAGTTTAGGGAGTTGTACGAGAGGATTGAAAAGGCGACAGCAATTCCCGTTTTGTAGCCGCGATTTCCAAATCGCGTCTGTTTTTCCGCGTAAAGCGCCCTGCGCGATTGCGAAATCGCGGCTACGACCTGACTTTTCCCCCATAACGGGAATTGCTGATCCGTTACAGCAAGAACAGATTCACGCTATAGCCCTGCGCGATTGCGAAATCGCGGCTACGACCTGACTTTTCCCCCATAACGGGAATTGCTGATAAAAAAGGGAAGCGAAGCGGCTTCCGCCCAATAAAAAAGGGAAGCGAAGCGGCTTCCGCCCAATAAAAAAGGGGAGTGAGCCTGGCGCTGGAGACGTCCCTCTCTTCTCCTCGTAAGAAGCGGACCGTGACCGGATGGCGCAAGTGATGAGCAATCCGCTGGGCAACGCCCTGCGGTACATGTCTGAGAATGCGACTTTTGTCGTAGACAGACGACCACCTTTCTGCTACACTAATGGCAGAAAGGTGGTTGTTTTGTTTATGGAGAACTGGGCATTGCCCGAGATTGATCTGGAACGTTGCGACCGGTGCGGCGCTTGCGTCGAACAGTGCCCCACAGGCGCGGTAGAGATGGGGCCGGAGGGGCCGTTCATCGCCCGCCCGGCCAACTGCACCTACTGCGCCACGTGCGACGCAATCTGCCCCCGGGGCGCGATCACGTGCAGCTACGAGATCGTCTGGGGGAACACGACAACGAATTGAACAACGAATTGAGCAACGAATTGGGGAAATAACGAATGAAACTCAAAGGAGAGAAGAGATGAAAGCAGATAACTTGCAGGAACAAGTAGAAAAGAGCCTGGGCAGCATCAGGCCGAGTCTCCAGGCGGACGGTGGGGACGTGGAATTGGTCGGCGTGGACGACGAGGGCGTCGTCTCGGTGCGGCTCACCGGCGCTTGTCGGGGTTGCCCTATGTCTACGCTGACGTTAAAGATGGGGATTGAGCGCACACTGCGCGCCCAAATTCCCGAGGTCAAGAGCGTAGAGGCTGTGTAAGCGTATGGCGATACGGCAGATTGTAAAAATTGACGAGGAACTGTGCAACGGCTGCGGCGCGTGTGTGACGCCGTGCGCCGAGGGCGCGATCGTGATGGTAGACGGCAAGGCAAAGGTGGTGGACGAGGCGCTCTGCGACGGGGCCGGATTCTGTC
The DNA here is from genome assembly GCA_011192155.1 of Thermoflexia bacterium. Taxonomy (GTDB): domain Bacteria; phylum Chloroflexota; class Anaerolineae; order B4-G1; family B4-G1; genus B4-G1. Next base: position 28,802 of record DUEK01000014.1, on the reverse strand, counting down.
TGCCGGTCTGTCCCACCGGGGCGCTGACCATTGAGACGCGGGAAGCGCCCGCCTTCGACGAGGAACGGGCCGAAGCGTTGATGCACGAGCGGGGCACGGTCTACATTACCCAGAGCTGCTTCCGCTGTGAGACGGGCGAGGACGAGGTGCCGCTTGTGCCCATTCGCTACGAGGGGCGGAGCTTGTGGGTCTGCACTCGCTGTCTGCCAACGCTAATTCATGGATGAGGGAGAGGTGCGACGCACTTCTGAAGTGCGTCGCACCTGTATACGAATATAGGAGGTGTATGATGAAAGCAAGAAAAATCAGAGATGGGGTTTATTGGATGGGTGCTGTTGACTGGGACCGGCGATTGTTCGACTCCCTGATACCGCTGCCCGATGGGACAAGTTACAATGCCTACCTGGTTCAGGGAAGCGAAGAGACGGCGTTGCTCGATACCGTTGACCCCGCCATGAGCGACATTCTCATGTCCCAACTGGAAAGCGTGCCGCAGATTGATTATCTCGTCGCTCACCACGCCGAGCAGGATCATTCTGGAACCATTCCCCTGGTGATCGAAAAGTACGCGAACGCCAAGGTCATCGCGACGCCCAAGGGGAAAGAGATGCTCGTGGATCACCTGCGTATCCCCGCAGAGCGGATCATCACCGTTGATGACGGAGAAACATTGTCGCTGGGGGACAAGGCGCTAGAGTTTATCCACACCCCCTGGGTTCACTGGCCCGAGACGATGACGACTTATCTGCGGGAGGACAATATCCTCTTTACGTGCGATTTCCTCGGCTCCCACGTTGCCACAACCGACCTGTACGTGAGGGACGAGGCGCGCGTCTACGAGGCGGCCAAGAGATACTATGCCGAGATCATGATGCCCTTCCGCAAGATCATCCGCAAAAATATGGAAAAGATAGAGGGGCGCGAGATAGACCTCATCGCGCCCAGCCACGGGCCCATCTATGACCGGCCTTCGTTCATCCTGGATGCCTACCGGGGCTGGGTCTCGGAAAAGCCCAAGAACGCGGTGGTGATCCCCTACATCTCTATGCACGGCAGCACCAGGGAGATGGTGGAATACCTGGTCGGCGCGCTGGCCGAAAGAGGCGTCACCGTATACCAGTTTGACCTGGCCGTGACCGACATCGGAAAGCTGGCGATCACCCTGGTTGACGCCGCCACGATCGTCATCGGCGCTCCGACGGTGAACGTCGGCCCGCATCCCGTCGTCGCGTACGCCGCTTACCTGGCCAACGCCTTGCGGCCCAAACTCAAGTTCGCTACGATCATCGGCTCCTACGGCTGGAACACCAAGGTGGTCGAGCGTGTCGCCGGGTTGATTCCCGACCTGAAGGTGGAGATATTGGACCCGGTGCTGTGCAAGGGCGGCCCCAGAGAGGCTGATTTCGAGGCCCTGGACGACCTGGCTGACTCTATTGCAGAGAAACACCAGGAGCACGGCTTCAGCTAGTTCAAGTAAATCGGAATGTCATTCCGACCTACGGGGTATTGCTTATGTTAGAGATTCACCTGTACGGCAGCTTGCGCCGCTACGCGCCCGACACTCGGCCCGACCGGGAGAGCGTGGCGCGGCTGGAATCACAGCCGGAGGAGACGGTGGGGACGGCGTTGGGGCGGATGGGTATCTCGCCCGACGAGATTTATCACATCTTTTTGAACGGCGCGCTGCTCTCCACCCGCAACTCGATGGCCCCCTGGCTAGAGTACCAAAAAGGCCGCGTCAACGAGGGTCTGAATACGCCGGTACAAGAGGGAGACCGATTGGGGTTGTTCGCCCGCGATATGGGATTGCTGGTGGTCTGATGTACGACGATTTCAGCGCCGACTATGACCGCTTTGTGGACTGGCCGGCCCGGCTACCGGCGGAACTGCCCTTCATCGAACAGCAATTGCAAGCGGTGGATGCCAGCCGCGTGCTGGACGCCGCTTGCGGCACCGGGATGCACGCGATTGCGCTGGCCCAACAGGGGTACGAGGTAACAGGAACCGACCTGAGCGCGGGGATGATCGAGCGGGCGCGGGTCAATGCGGATGCTGCCAACGTAGATGTGCGGTTCGAGGCGGCGGGCTTTGGGGAGTTGGCGCGGAGATTCGCGCCGGGGAGTTTTGACGCCCTGCTCTGCCTGGGCAACTCGCTGCCCCACCTGCTGACTTCCGCAGACCTGGCGGCGGCGCTGGCCGACTTTGCCGCCTGCCTGCGTCCTGGCGGCTTGCTCCTAATCCAGAACCGCAACTTTGACGCGGTGCTGGGGCAGGGCGAGCGTTGGATGGAACCTCAATCCCGTCGGGAGGGAGGGAGCGAGTGGCTCTTTTTGCGCTTCTACGACTTTGAGCCCGACGGCGTGCCATCGGAATGGCCGTTTTTAAGGGATGGTACGCTGACCTTCAACCTGGCAACACTGCGGCGGGAAGGAACAGGGAACTGGAGCCAGCAAATCACTTCTACGCAGCTACGGCCACTTCGACAAGAAGATCTGACAGCAGCTTTGTCAGAGACGGCCTTTGAAGACGTTGTCTGTTACGGCGATATGACCGGCGCGCCATTCGAGGCCAACCGCAGCCCCAACTTGGTCGTGACGGCCAGACCCTAAAGGTTTCGGAAAACCTTTAGGGTCTTGAGATGAGGAGAAAAAAGATGAGCGAACATATCAACAATCAAACCAAACGTAAAGAAGACCTCAAGCGATTGCTCCGCCAGTTGCACGAGGGCCAGACCGTAGATCAAGTCAAAGGCGAGTTCGCCGCGCTGTTGGAGGACGTGGGCGCGATGGACATTGCATCAATTGAGCAGGAACTGGTCGAAGAAGGGATGCCGGTGGGAGAGATCAAACGGCTGTGCGACGTCCACGTGGCGGTCTTCCGCGAGTCGTTGGAAACGCAGGAAAAGCCAGACACGGTTCCCGGTCATCCGGTCTACACATTTCTGGCCGAAAACGGGGCCGCCGGGCGCGTGCTGGACACACTCGAAGAGGCGATTGGCGCGTCCGAGTGGGAACAGGCAGGCGAGCGCCTGCGGGAACTGCGCCAGTACGAGCTCCATTACGTGCGCAAGGAGAACATCCTGTTTCCTTTTTTAGAAAAGCACAACTTTTCGGGGCCAACAGCGGTGATGTGGGCCATCCACGACGACGTCCGCGCCGGGTGGAAGGAACTCGACGAGCTGCTGGCCGGCGATCCCGACAAAGAGAGCGTCGCCGAGGTTTTTGATCCGCTGGCGACCGCCATCCGCGAGATGTTCTACAAAGAGGAAAACATCCTCTATCCCACCGCGCTGGAAAAGTTGAGTGGGGAAGAGTGGTGGCAGATCCGCCAGCAAAGCCCCGAAGCGGGCTATTGCTACGTCCAACCGGGCAACCAGTGGCCGCCCAAAGAAACCGCTATGGAGGCCGCCTGGAATCTATCTCAGGAACCTGCTGCGAGTGCGGCGGCAGGGTTACTTCACCTGGATACCGGCGCGCTCACGCCACAGGAGGTCAATCGTCTCCTGACCCACCTGCCGGTCGACGTCACCTACGTGGACGCGGAGGATACGGTGCGCTACTTTTCCCAGGGCCGGGAGCGGATTTTCCCGCGCTCGCCGGCCATCGTCGGGCGCAAGGTGCAAAAATGCCACCCGCCCGCCAGCCTCCATCGAGTGCAGCAAATTCTGGATGACTTTCGCGCCGGCCGCAGTGACGAGGCCGAGTTCTGGATTCAGATGCAGGCCCGGTTCATCCACATCCGCTACTTTGCCATGCGCGATGAACAGGGCGCGTACCAGGGCACGCTGGAAGTGAGCCAGGACATCACCCACATCCGCGCGCTGGAGGGCGAGCGGCGGTTGTTGGACGAAGCATAGCGCGACGCGAATTACGAAATGGCCTCGTGCAGGGAAAAAAAGAGTCGCGCCGATTGCTTCACCGGCGAGGCCTGCCCACGAGAAAACGCGCTGAGCTGGGAGAACTGACCAGCTCACGGCTCTCTGGAGCCTCAGTCCCCGGCCTGGAACTTGCCAGGCCGGGTTTTTTCGTTTTGGCCCACCTATCTATACCGTTTCCACATCACTTCTTCATCAATCCTTAACACAGATCTGGTATATTGTGCACAAATCAAACACAGGAGGAATCGGGATGAACAAACTAAAGTTGAGCTATTTGCTGGACGCGGTGATCGGCCTGGCCTTTCTGCTCTCCGGCGTAACCGGGCTGGCCTTTCTGCTGATGGGCGAGGGCGGCTACCAGGGCGGACGGAATCCAGGCTTTGCCACGGCGATGCTGGGCCTGAGCCGGGGGACGTGGAGTGACTTGCATACATTAGGCAGCGTGGTGATGATCGCTGGTGTCGTGGTACACATTGTACTCCACTGGAACTGGATCGTCTGCGCGACCAAAAAGATGCTGCCGCGCCGGGCCGGACGGGCGCAAGGGCAAGCGTGTGAAGTGATAGTGTGAATCGTCGATTCGAGATGGTTTCTAAATTCGTCAAAACCAAACAATGTGAAGTGATAGTGTGAATCGTCGATTCGAGAAACCAGGTTTTTCGGAAAAACCTGGTTTCTAAATTCGTCAAAATCAAACATATAGGAGGTACAAAAAATGACAAAAGTGTTGAGTTACGGAGTGGTTGGATTGTTGGCAGTATTGTTGGTGGCAGGGGCAGGCTATATCCTGCTGAATCCCACAGAGGTCCAAAGTCAGGGCCCAACTGATGGACAAGGGCAGCCGGGTCAGGGCCGGGGCCGTGGGAACGAAGGCGCAACAGTGCAGAACCAGGGAGAATTTGGCGGCGCGGGTGCTTTTGATGGCAGTGGACGGAACTCTGGCGCGGGCCAGGGCCGCAACGAGACGGTTCGCAACGTCGAGTGGGAGACCCTGACCGGGACAGTGATCGTCATTGATGGCGAGGTCACCATCCAGACCGCCGAGGGCGAGGCGCTGATCGGTATGGGACAATCCGCATACCGGGAAAGCTTTGGGCTGGCGGTCGGAGACGAGATAACGGTGATCGGTTTCCACGAGGATGGCGAGTTCAAGGCCAGAAGCGTCGAGAATCTCGACACCGGCGAGACCATCACCCTGCGGGACGAGACCGGACGCCCGCTGTGGGCGGGGCGGGGGCGGCTCAAGAACCAGGGGCCGCCAGGCAACTAGAACAAGCGACGACGTTCAGGTGCGACGCACTCGCCAAGTGCGTCGCACCTTTGCATGGCAGGTGAGGTTTTTTTCCCCCAAAATATCGAGATAACGCCCTTTTAACGTAGCGACTCGAGTCTGGCAAATTTTCAGAATGCCCACATCTTGGGGTAGGCAACAATAAAGGCGCTAGATATGGGGGTTCGTAGTAGCGGCTTTAGCCGCTTTTGAGCCTTTTGGACGGCTKMAGCCGTCCAAAAGGCTCAAAAGCGGCTAAAGCCGCTACTACGAACCCCCATATCTAGCGCCTTTATTGTTGCCTACCCCAAGATGTGGGCATTCTGAAAATTTGCCAGACTCCAGTCGGATCAATTGTTGGGCAGGATCATCGGATCAATTGTTGGGCAGGATTATCGGATCAGTGTTGGGCGGCCCGGCGATGGCGATGGCGTAGGCGTCGGGATTGAGCCAGCGCTGGGCGACGGTTTGTACTCGCTCGGCAGTGATCTCGCCAATGAGGTTCGCGTACTGTTGCAAATAGTCCAATCCCAGGTTATAGCGCTCCATGTTGAGGATGGCGCCCGCCACGCCCCCGTTGGTCTCTAACCGCAGGGGTAGGCTGCCGGTGATAAAGGCTTTGTTGTCGGCCAGCTCACCCTCGCCGACCGGCTCATCACAGATGCGGCGAATCTCGGCGCGGATGCTGGCGACGGCCTGCTCGACGTTGGCCGGGTTGACTCCGGCGATGACGCGCCAGGGGCCGGGGCCGGGACCGCCATCCATGCGGCTGTATGAGTAGTAGGCCAGCCCCTGCCTCTCGCGCACGTTCTCTCCCAGACGGCCCATCAGACCAAAGACGCCCAGGATGGTGTTGCACACGGACGCGTCCAGAAAATCTGGCTCGGCGCGGGCGGGGCCGGGGTAGCCCAGAATGACGTCCGATTGCGTCTTGCCAGGGATAGAGACGGCGCGCTCGCGGACATTGCTGATTGGAGGAACCTCGGGCAGTGGATGGCGCGGCGGCCGCGCCCCTACTGCCCAATCGCCAAAGGCATTCTCGATCTGCGCCAGCGCGTCGGCGGTCTCGACCGCTCCCACGATGGCGACGACCATTCCTTGCGGGCCGTAGCCTCCGGCGTGAAACTCGGCCAGGTCATCGCGGGTGAGACGGTTGATCGTCTCGGTGTAGCCGGAGAGGCTGCGGGCGTAAGGATGTTCCTCGGGATAGGCCAGTTCGTAAAAGGTCAGGCTGGCCATACGACTGGTATCGTGGGCGCGTTCCTCCAGGTCGGTGAGAATCTCGCCGCGCAGTTTTTCGATCTCGTCGCGGGGAAAAGTGGGATGACGCAGTACGTCTGCGAGCACATCTAGCGCCAGCGGCAGGTCTTCGACCAGGCTTTTGGCGCCAAGCCCGGTGGTGTGCGTGCCTCCATTGACGCCGGCGCTGGCGCCGACCGATTCCAACTCTTCGTAGATCTGGTCAAAGGCGCGATTGGCGGTGCCGCGCATCAGGGCGGCGGCGGTAAAGACAGCTAGCCCGGCCTGCTCCGGTCGTTCGTCGTAGGCGCCCACTTGCAGGTAGCCTTTCACGATCACTGAGGGGCTGGCGTGATTTTCACGCACTAGTACGATGATGCCGTTGGATAGTTCGTGACGTGTGATGTCGCTAGGTCCAGGAATTGACATTGATCTCCTTAATGCGTGAGACGTCAAACGTGTTTATGTGTTGCTCTCGGGCACATACCAGCCGACGGTGCGGTTTGATTTTTCGAGATACTGCTGCGCCACGCGCTGCACGTCCTCGACGGTGACGGCGCTGAGGTTGGCGATGTAGCTTTCGAACCAGGCATAGTCGGCGAAAATCTCGCTAAAGCCCATCCACAAAGCCTGCCCGGTGACCGACTCGCTAGAGTAGGCGAACTGAGCTTTGGCCTGTTTGATCGCCTTGTCCAGTTCTTCCTGCGTGACCGGCTCGGCGATCACGCGCGCCAGTTCCGCATCCAGCGCCTCCTCCAGCTCGGCCAGGGTGTGACCGGCGCGCACGACGGCCGAGATGTCATAGATGAAGGGGTCAACGGTCGGGGTCAGGGAACCGGATATGGAGGCCGCTAATTCTTTCGCCACCAGCGCCCTGTAGAGACGGCTGCTCTTGTTGGTCAGGCTGCCGCCCATAAACGTCATCCCGCTGGCGCCGCTGAGTGCGGCGTCGAGCGCGGTCAGGGCGAAAAAGTCTGGCTCGCGGACTGCGGGGGCGCGAAAGGCCATCTCTAGATATGCGACGTTACCGTTTCCTTCAACGGTCACTCGCCGTTCCCCTTTTTGCGGAGGCTCGACCCCGCTCACCAAAGGAACGTCCGGGCCATTTGGAAGCGGGCCCAAGTGTTGCTCGATCAGACGGAGCATTTCGTGCGCGTCAAAGTCGCCCACCGCGACGGCCAGCGCGTTGCGGGGCGTGTAGTAGGTGCGATAGTGGGTGTGGAGTTGCTCGCGCGTCATCGTTTCCAGGTCGCACATGTGGCCGATGGTTTCGGCGCCGTAGGGATGCACGCGGAAGGCGGCGCCCATCAGCTCTTCGTTGAGCAGGAACTCGGGGTTGTTTTCGCTCCCCTGCCGCTCGCTGATGATGACGCTGCGCTCGGAGGCGACCTCGTCGGGGTCAAAGGGCGAATTGACCATGCGGTCAGCCTCGATGCGCAGGGCCAGTTCGATGCGGCTGGCGGGCAGTGTGGCAAAGTAGGTGGTAAAGTCGTACCACGTCATACCGTTGAACATGCCGCCCTCGCGGGAGATGGCTTTATCTGCCGCGCCTTTAGGAAACTGCTCTGTGCCTTTGAAGAGCATGTGCTCGACCCAGTGCGAGATGCCGGTTATACCCAAGTGTTCGTTGCGGCTGCCCACGCGGTACCAGACCCAAAAGCTGGCTACCGGAGCGGCATGCGTCTCTTTGATCAGGGCTGTCAGGCCGTTGCTCAGCTCTGTTTTGATAAAGCTATTTGTTCTAGTCATTGCGTTCCCTGATCCTCGTAGCCCCGTCCCACGCCCCGGTAGTAAAAGCCCAGTTCCTTCATCGTCGCGGGGTCGTAGATGTTGCGCCCGTCTATGAGCACCGGCCGGGCCATCAAGTCTCGGATGCGGGCCAGATCGAGGTTCTTGAACTCGTTCCACTCGGTGACGACGATGAGGGCGTCGCAGCCTTCCGCCAGGCTATAGGGGTCTTGAGCCAGTTCCACGTCGGGCGCCATACGCGCAGCCGCCTTCATCGCCACCGGGTCGTAGGCCCGCACGTGAGCGCCCGCGCTTTGCAGCATGCGGGCGACATGTATGGAGGGTGACTCGCGCATGTCGTCGGTGTTGGGTTTGAACGCCAGCCCCAGTAGCCCTATTCTCTTATCCCGCAGGCCGCCCAAAGCGTCTTCTAGTTTACGCACCACCGCTCTCCGCTGGTAGTGGTTGATCTCCATCACCGCACGCAACAACTGCGGATGCCGTCCCCTGATCTCGGCCATATAGGCCAGCGCCTTGACGTCCTTGGGAAAGCACGAGCCGCCGTATCCCACGCCGGCGTCGAGGAAGGCGTGGCCGATGCGCTGGTCGTAACCCATTCCGGTGGCGACTTCTTTGACGTCGGCTCCCAGCGCCTCGCAGATATTCGAGATCTCGTTGATGAACGAGATGCGCGTGGCCAGGAAGGCGTTGGAGGCGTACTTGATCATCTCGGCTGTGCGCAGGTCGGTGATCATGATCGTTGCCCGCAGCGGAAGGTATAATTGGGCCACCTTCTCGGCCGCGTCCCGGTTCAGTGAACCCAACACGACCCGGTCAGGATACATAAAGTCGCTGATCGCAGCGCCCTCTCGCAGGAACTCGGGGTTAGAGACGACGTCAAAGTCCACGCTGTTGTTGCGATACTCGCGGATGATGTCGGCCACCCAGTCGCCGGTTCCTACAGGAACTGTGGATTTGTTGACGATGATCAGTGGGTGCTCCATAGCCTCGGCAATGGAGCGGGCCGCCATGCGCACGTATTGCAGATCGGCCTCACCATCCACGCCCTCTGGTGTGCCCACAGCGATAAAGACGAATTCGGCGTCTGCCAGCGCCTCGGCGTACGAGGTGGTAAAGCTAAGGCGGCCCGCTTGCATATTGCGGGTCACCAGTTCTTCCAGACCAGGCTCGTAGATGGGCATTAAGCCTTGCTTCAAGTTCTCGATCCGTTCTTCGTTAATGTCCACGCAGACGACTTTGTTGCCCAGATCGGCAAAGCAGACGCCAGTGATCAGCCCCACGTAGCCCACGCCAACGGCAGTGATGTTTTTCATATTTACACATTCTCCTTATGTAGTTTGGCCTCAATGATACCACAAGCTCGGGTTTGTACCAAGTTGGAGAGGCGTGTATAATGAACAACGGATTCGCGGTGCAGAACGCTTGATTCGTTCCTTTCCCAATTTGTTCTAGTGTTTGTTTAGAGGAGAATGTATGAACGAGATGTGGACCGACCAACCGATCCGGGACGCGCAGAGTGACCGGCTCAATTTTTCTCACTATGCCGATGTGCTGGCCGAGGTGGTGCTCACAGCCGACACGCCCATCACCGTCGGCATCTTTGGCCCGTGGGGCAGCGGCAAGACCAGCCTGATGCGGCTAATCGCCGAGCAGTTGCTCAATCGTCGCACTGCTGGCCACCGCTGGGCGCGCGTTGTCTGGTTCAACGCCTGGCAGTACGCGCAGGACGAGGGGGCGCTGTGGCGGGCGTTACTGTTGCGTGTGCTGGAAGGGCTTGAGAGCGACCAGATCAGCGAGCAGGACGCCCAGCAGATTGCCGACTGGCGGATGCGACTCTATACTGACGTAGAGCGCACCGAGATGGGCTCGATCAACATTGACTGGCCCAAACTGGGCAAAGGGGCGCTGAATCTGGGTCTCTCGTTGATTCCCACCCCGGCTACTTTTCTCCAGGTGGCGCAACTGCTACAAGGCGAGATGGGGTCGCTGGAAGAGATCGTCTCGGCGTTCCAGCGTGAGCGCACCGAGGTCTATCGCCGGAAATTGACGTTGCTGGAGGAATTCCGGGGCGGCTTTGCCCACCTGGTGCGGGAGTATGTCTGGGGCCGCAATGGGATGCTGGTGATTTTCGTTGACGACCTCGACCGCTGCCTGCCTGGGCGCGCAGTGGAAGTGCTGGAGGCGATCAAGTTGTTCCTGGACGTGCCTGGCTGCGTCTTTTTTATCTCGGTGGATCGAGACATCATTGAACGGGTGGTGCGAGTGCAGTACGCCAGTTATATGGCGGGGGAAGGCGAGGATGCTGGGAGTGTGCCTATCGCCGGGCAGAGTTACCTGGAAAAGATCGTCCAGCTTCCCTTCCACTTGCCGCCGTTGGAAGATGACCAGATTGCCGCCTTTATTGACCAGCACGATCCCCACTTGCCCCCGGATTGCCGAGACGCTCTGTCGTTGGGGCTGGAGCCTAACCCGCGCGTGGTAAAGCGCGCGCTCAACATCCTGCGTCTGTTGCTCAAGCTGGCCGAGCGGAGGGTGGCGGAGGATACGATCGGCGCTATCGTGCCGGGGCTGCTGGCCAAGATGGTGGTTATCCAAGTGCGCTACCGTGATCTCTACCGCGATTTGTTAGAGTATCCCAATCTTGCCCAGGATTTGGAGTGGGCCGCGCGAGAAGGGGTGGAAGTGAAACGCGCGGTATCGCCATTGGAGAGCGTGGAAGCAGGCCCTGTAGAGGCTCCAGGAGCTGCGACGTTGTTGGAGCGGTACTTGCGCCACAAGCCACTGTTACGGATGTTGCGGGTGGGGCCAGCCTTTGCCGACCTGAGCCGAGACCAGATCAACGTCTACATTTACCTGACCCGCACGACCAGCAAAGACGTAGGCAGAGCGCCGAGCATGGAGGCTGCCCGAATGTGGCAGGACATGTTGAGCAACGACCCCACCCGGCTGCGGGCCAGCGTGGCCGCTGTCCAGGCCGAGGGGCTGGCGGATGAGTATGCCCAGGCTCTGGCGCGGTTGCTTGAGCCAGAATCGGAGGCCAGCCTGAGGGAGCGTCTCGCGGCCGGCGCGGCTCTGGCGTACCTGGGCGACCCGCGCGACCTTGACGAGATGATGGATGTACCCGGCGGCGAGTTTCAGCGCGGGGAGGAGGGAGAATCAACCTACGTGATGGCCTACCGCATAGGCCGTTATCCCGTGACGAATGGGCAATACGCCCGTTTCTTGGCTCAGAACCCCCAGTATCCCACGCCGTATCTCGACGAAGTGTGGGCCGAGCCATATAACTGGGAGCCACGACAACGCATCTATCCCGAGGGCAAGGCCAACCACCCGGTGGTGTTGGTGAGTTTGGAAGATGCGCTCGCTTACTGCGAGTGGGCCGGCGCGCGCTTGCCCACCGAGGAGGAATGGGAAAAGGCCGCCCGAGGCAAGGATGGACGGGTCTATCCCTGGGGGGATGATTTTGATCCCCAACGGGCCAACGCGCGCGAAAGTGGGATCGGGGGCACGACGCCGGTGGGAGTCTATCCGGGCGGAGCCAGTCCCTATGGCTTGCTTGATTGCGCCGGCAACGTGTGGGAGTGGACGACCTCGCAGGAGGGAGAAAACCAATTCGTCGTTCGTGGAGGTTCGTGGAGCTTTTACGCCCGGGATGCGCGTTGCTTTGCCAGCGAAATCAGCCATGCGGGCAATCGGTCCAATCGCATTGGCTTCCGCGTGGTCACCGGGCCGCAGGCTAGAGAGGGAGTAGGGAGTAGCTAGCGTTGTGCGCGAGCGCGAAAGATCAACCGCAGCGGAGTACCAGGGAACTCGAAGGCATTCCGCAACTGGTTCTCCAGATAGCGCTCGTAGCTAAAGTGCACCAGATCGGGATCGTTGACGTGAAAGACAAAGGTGGGCGGGTCCACGCCGGGCTGGCTGGCATAGTAGATTTTGAGCCGTTTGCCGCGCTTGCTGGGTGGAGCGTGACGCGCCAACGCGCCCTGTACCAGCCGGTTTAGCTCTCCGGTGGCGATGCGCCGGAAGCGCGCTGCTTGCACGGCCAGCGCCAGCGGCGCCACTTTGCGCACCCGTTTCCCCGTGAGCGCAGAGATAAAGAGCACGGGCACGTAATCGAGGAATTTAAGAGCCTGACGTACCCATTGGGTATACTCTATCATAGTGTATGTGTCTTTTTCCACCGCGTCCCATTTGTTGATCAACACCACCACGCTGGCCCATTCGTCGAGGATAAAGCCGGCCACGTGTGTATCTTGGGCGGTGACGCCGTCAATGCCATCTATCACCAGCAGCGCCACGTCGGCCCGTTGGATGGCGCGCAGCGCCCGCAGCACGCTATAGTGCTCGACTCCGCGCTCAATCTTGCCCCGCCGCCGGATGCCGGCCGTATCAATCAGGGTGATGGGTACGCCCTCCCACTCCAGGTGGGTGTCGATGGCGTCGCGCGTTGTCCCCGCGATAGGGCTGACGATGGCGCGCTCCTCGCCCAGTAATTTATTTAAAAGCGACGACTTGCCCACGTTGGGCCGGCCAACTATGGCGAGCTTGACTCCCCAATCCTGTCCCGCCTCGTTCTCGATTTCTGGCGCGGAAGAAGGCAGCGCTTGGACTAGGTCATCCAACAGGTCGGCGACGCCGTCGCCGTGCAGGGCCGAGATGGAGTATACTTCTCCCTTCATACCCAGGGCGTAGAACTCTAGCGCGTCTTGGCGCAGACTGGCATTATCGGCCTTGTTGGCGACCAGAAAGATGGGGCAGCGGGCGCGGCGCAGAATGTCGGCGACTTCTTCGTCGGCGGGCGTAAGCCCGCTGGCGGCGTCGGTGAGAAAGATGATGGCGTCCGCTTCCCGGATAGACTGCTCGGCCTGGGCGCGCATAAGGGGGATAAAGGGGGCGGAATCCTGCGCCAGCACCCGTTCGGGGCCAGGTCGCCTCCCACTGGTGACGGAATCGGGCAGCACCTCGATGCCGCCTGTATCTACCACGGTAAAGGCGATGTCGTTCCACTCGGCCGGGGCGTGGATGCGGTCGCGGGTGGTGCCGGGCCGGTCGTGTACCACGGCCAGCCGTCGTCCGACGATGCGGTTAAAGAGGGTGGATTTTCCTACGTTGGGCCGGCCCACTAGGGCCACGATTGGTTTGGGCATATGAGTTTACGAATGTTAGTTTTGGCTGCCCGGCATAGGGATGGGCACTGATATGATTTCTACCTGCACCGTGGCTGGCAGGATGCTTTGGGCGGTTGCGCCTTCTGGCACCACTACCTGTGGCTCAACCTGGTGCGTGCCGGGCGCTAGTCCAAACAGATCCAGAACGACGCGCACATCGTCAGGTTCCAGCGCTTCCAGCAGAGGCAGCGGGCCGCTCAGGATGATCTCGACAGTCTCTGGCGAGACGGTAGTCGTGAAACCCGGCTCCATTCCCTGAATTTCCGGCGTGGCTTCCACCGTCGAGCTGCTCTGAATCGATTCGATAAAGACGCTCACCTCCACTTGTTGGCCCGCGACGACTGCGACGTTTTGTGGGACGTTGAGCGCTGGCCGGACAATCACGTCGGCCTGGGCGCCTTCCACGTCTATTGGCTCGGTTTCGATAAAGCCTGGCAACGCGGCAATGACGCCGGGAGCGCCAAAGACGGTGACGGCGGGCGGTTCGATGACGATGGAAGGATTGAAATACCCGGGCGAGATATTTCCTTCGAGAACGACCTTGACTGCCAGGGAACGGTAGTAGCCCGATAGTTCGATAGGGAGGCGTACGTTGATTGTCTCTGGCAGCAGTGTGACGTAAGGAACAGGCTCGTCATCACCATTGAGGGGCTGTAACTGGTATTCCCCCTCAACGTCGGCGCTGGCGTCTTGTACAGAGATGTACGTGACGGCCGTGATGACCTGAGTGACGTAGGAGTCAGGCCCGGTCACTGTCGTCTGGCGCGCGTCCACGGTTGTCGCTCGTCTGATATAACCCAGGGCTGGCTCTCCATCTACCCGCACGATCACGGGCACAGAGCGCTCTGCTCTAGGCTCTAGCTCCAGCGTGACGTACTCTGGTTCGACCAGTATCCGCCGCGCCGGATGTTTGTGCAATTCCACCTGGACGGGCGTCTCGTGTACTCCCGTTCCTAGGCCTGTCAGGTCAACGGTGGCTGTGAAATCGTCGAGTGTGAGGGACATCCAGACAGATTCGGGGGCGCGGACTGTGACTTGTACGCTTTGGTCAAACTCTCCCACGATGACCATACCGGCCGGCGGTTCGGGCGGCGCAATTGGTATGGGCTGGGAGTAGGGTTGCTCCAGTGTGGGGTCCTCCGCCTCCACAGACACGATCCAGGCCAGCCCTGCCAGAGTGAGTGACAGTATCATCAGGGCTATATTGCTCGCTATCCAACGAATCGTCGTTCTCACGATTCCTCCCTGGTAAAAAAGGTAAGCGAAGCGGTATTTTTTCTCCCACGGTCAAAGGCGCGTCGCGCGCGAGCGGCCCAGCGCGGCCACGCTCGTTCCAGTACAGGTTGATAGAAAGCGTGCAACACTGCCTTCAATCGTTTGGCGTCCAGATTGCGGATGATGCGGCCGTTGTGGGCAATAGAGATGGATCCGCGTTCCTCAGAGACGACGATGGCGATGGCGTCGCTTTCCTCTGTCACGCCGATAGCCGAGCGATGACGCAGTCCCAATTCTCGGTCGGCGAGGAAGGCGGTGGAGAGGGGCAAGACGCAGGCGGCAGCCAACACTCGCTCGTGCCGTACGATTACGGCTCCGTCGTGCAGTGTGGTGTGAGGCTCAAAGATAGTCACCAGCAATTCCTGGGTGATAGTGGCGTTGAGGAAAACGCCCGTGTCTGCCAGTTCTTGCAAGCCCGCATCACGCTCCAGCACGATGAGCGCGCCGTGTCGTCGCTCGGCCAGGGTGTGGCAGGCTTGTGTGATTGTGGTCAGTGTCTGCTCCAGAGTAGCGCGGTCTCCTGTGGGCCGGCTGAGCAGCGCTCCGGCCCGTCCCAACCGCTCAAGCGCCCGGCGCAGTTCTTGTTGAAAAACGACGGGGATGGCTACGAGCAGCGCCGGGAGGGCCTTGTCGGTCAACCAGCCGAGGGCGCGCAATCGCATTCCTCCGCTCAATAGGGTGACGATGATAATGAGCAGAATCACGCCGCGCAGCAGGGGAACGGCCCGTGTGCCGCGCACCATATACAGCAGCCAAAAGAATATGAGGGCCACGAGCAGGATGTCGAGGGCGTCTATCCATTCGAGCCGTTGCAGATACCATAGGAGATCGGACATTGTTGATTCAGAGGTTTCTCAATCTACTGATTGTTGTCGAGTTGAGTGAGTAATTGTTGGTAGGCTTCGACGTTGGGGGGGTGGAGCATAATGATGGCTCGGATGGTCGCTTTGGCATCTTTGTACCGCTTGGCCTCAATTTGCAAATCTCCTAGCTTGTCCAGGTGCTCCAATGCTTGTTCGACGTTTCCAGAGTCGAGGTGTGCCTGCGCCAGACGCGCGCGTAGGGGAATGCTGTCAGAGCGCTCGCTGACCGCGTCTTCCAGGATGGCAAAGATGCGCTGCGATTTGCCCTTCTCGCGGCAGATTTTCAGCAGCTCGTCGAGTTCGGAGATCGCTAGTTTGGGTTGGTTGAGGCGATAGTAAAGCTCCATCAGCGTCAAGCGTGCTCGCTCGTCGTCGGGGGCGAGTTTGCGAATTTGCTCGTATGCTTCGATTGCGTGTCGCCAGTCCACGCGCTGCATGTCAATATCACCTATTTTGTGCAATATGCGAACTTCCCATTGGCGTTCGGAAGCGCCGCGCGGCGCCAGCCGCAGCGCTTCCTGGTACGTCTCGCGCGCCTGGTTCATTTGCGCCAGTTGGTAATAGCTATCGGCCAGGTTCAGGTAATGGGTCAGTGCTTTGTCAATCTCTCCGTGGCTGATGAGCATGTCTATCAACTTGGTCCGCACCGCAATGTTCATCGGCGCTAATTTAAGAGCACGGTTGTATACAGACAATGCCTGACGGACGTTGCCCTGGGCTAGATAAGCATCGGCGATGACGATGAATTTGGATACGGCGTCGTTTCCCTTGCCCATTGCCAGTAGTATCTGGGCCAGTTGCCGGTGGATGGGCATATAAGTGGGAGCCTGATCCAGGGCATAGTAACATTCCTCCAGCGCGGTGTAGAACATGCCGCGCTTGGCGTACTCTTGTGATAGCGCCATTGATTCCAAGATGTCGCTTGAGCTTGGTACGGTCAGCATTTCGGCCAAACTCAAGATAGGCCCTTCTTCGGTCAGTGCGTCGAGTCTCTGGCGGGCCTGGAGGACCTTATCTTCCCAGCCTTGCTCGCTTAAAAATGTGACCAGGGAATTGGTGAACTCGAGCGCTTTGTTTTTATCTCCTTTGGCGATGTAGCCATCGGCCAGGTGTTCGTAAAGCTGGATCAGGCCATCGGCGTGCTCGTGCTGGACCGTGGCCAGGTCTACGATTTTAAGCCCCTCGATAAAGTGTTCCAAGGCGTCGTCAATGCGTCCTTTGGCGCGGTAACATTCGCCCAGCGCAAAGTGACTGCCCAAGGTGTAGTCGGAGTGAGAGACCGTGCGCTCGAACTGGGAAATGGCAGCGTCAAAGCGCAACTTGTCCTGATAAAGCAGGCCCAGGTTGAAGTGTACGGCGGGTCGGTCAACTCCCGCCTGAACTACTTGTTCGTAAGCGCTTATTGTTTCCTCGACTTTACCCTGGGTCTGAAGGTCAATCGCCCGGCCAATGAGGGCATCAATCTCGGCCTTGTTGAGCCTGGGGGCGACGGCAGGCGCGGTTTCCGTCTCTTCTTCGAAGAAACTCTCGGCTAGGTCGGTCAGTGCTTTCTGGCGGGCGAGGTCAATGGGGCTGCCCCGTTTCTCGATGGTTTCGCTCTCTGGCATGGTCTCAAAGTCCAGTATGTCAGAGTCGAACGACTCGTCCAGCATGGCGGAAAGTAGTTTGTCATCCTCTTTGAGGGTCTCTGGTTTCGATTCGACGGTGACCCGTTTGTCGTAACGCAGGCTTTCGAGGATGGTCAACACTTGGGGGTTGTGCGGCGCTAGTTTGAGGGCGTATTCACAGACCTGGATGGCATAGTCCACCTGTCCTTGTTTTTGGTAGATGCGCGCCAGGATCAAACATTCCTCGACCGCCTCGCTCGCCTGGCCCTGGCGCCGGTAGTGCTGGAGCAGTTGCACGTGAGCCGGCAGGCAATTGGGCCAGATGCGAACTGCATCTTGCCAGCGCTCTAACGCCAGGTGAGTGGTTCCCTGACTTTGGTATCGCTCGGCAGAGGCCACGTAGGCCTCGGCGGCCTCTTTTTCCTGGCCCAACTGCTCGCGCGTCTCGCCTATGCGCTCCCAGAGCGCGGGATCGCCGGGTGAGAGATCGCTGGCTCGTTGGTACGCGTTCAGAGCATCCTCAATCTGTTCCATATTGAAGTGGGCTGCTGCAAGGCCTGTTAATGCACCAACGTCGCGAGGAAACTCTGCCAGCGCACGCTGGTAGGCGGTGGCGGCAGAATCCCAGTTCTTATCCCAGGTGGCATTGGCTGCGGTCTGCATAGCCTCTTCGAAGGCTTTGCGATTTTTTGCCACGGTCCTTTCCTTTCCCTTTCGGTTATGGGAATTCTAACCAAAACCATACAGCTTTCTGAGAGAAATAGATGTGTTGGGGAAGGCTTCTTTTTCCGCAAGTTCCTACCCCATCAGTTTTGCCAGAATGGCCTTTTGTGCGTGCATACGATTTTCGGCTTGGCCCCACAGCACAGAGTGTGGGCCATCGCAGACTCCATCGGTGATCTCGTGCCCCCGGTGGGCCGGCAGACAGTGCATAGCGATCACGTCCGGCTTGGCCTGTGCAAGTAGTTCTTGGTTGACTTGGTAGGGCTGGAAGATGCGGACGCGCTCTTGTGCTTCCTCTTCCTGCCCCATCGAGGTCCACACGTCGGTGTAGACCGCGTCGGCCCCGGCGATTGCTTCCCCGAGGTCGTTGGTCGCCAGTAATTGGCTGCCGCTGGTTGCGGCGAACTTTTGTCCCAGCGTCCATACGTCGTTGGGCAATTCGTACCCCTGAGGCCCGGCGATGGCAAAATCCATCCCTAGCAGGCTCGCGCCAAAGAGGAGCGAGGTCGCCACGTTGTTGCCGTCGCCGATAAAGGTCAGTTTGCGTCCTTTCAGATCTTGGCCCTTGTTCTCGATGATGGTGAGGAAATCGGCCAATCCCTGGCAGGGGTGGTTATAGTCGGAGAGGCCGTTAATGACGGGGACGCGGGAGTATTCCGCCAGCGTAAGCACATCGGCGTGGGCAAAGACGCGCGCCATGATACCGTCCACGTAGCGGGAGAGAACGCGGGCCACGTCGGGCACGCTCTCCCGCTCGCCCAGTTTGATCTCAAAAGGGGAGAGGTAGAGCGCTTGCCCACCCAGGTGAATCATCCCCATTTCGAAAGAGACACGGGTGCGCAGAGAGGGTTTTTGAAAGACCAGCCCCAGCGTCTTGCCTTTGAGCAACGGGTGGTTGCCGCCGGCTTTCCATTCTTTTTTCAGTTCGAGTGCCAGGTTTAGCATGCCGCGCAGTTCGTCGGGTGTCAGGTCTGCAAGGTCGAGAAAGTGATTCATTGTTTGCCTCCATATCTAGGGTAAAGTCTTATGGGCTAGTATACCACAAGCAGCGCGGGAATGAAAGCGCGTGGGATTTAGGATTTGTCGATGTAAAGATTTGAAGGTTTGGGAGCAGGATGAAATCTCCAAATCTCGCATCACCAATTCTTCAAAATCCTGTTGTCCGGCGGGCGGCGCGCCACAGGTTAGCGCGGATTTGCTTCTGGTCGCGGCCAAAGTGGCGCAAGAGTGACTTTATCTGCGCGCGCTTGGAGGTTAGCCCCTGGGGACACGGGGGTGGGGTGGGGAAGCCTGCCGCGCGCCCGTAGCGAGCTAATTTCTTCTCGGGGACATAGATCAGGGGGCGGATGATGGTCACAGCATCCTGGAAGAACTGGACGCGGGGGGCCATTGTCTCCAGCCGGCCGGTGAACAGCAGGTTCAGGAGCGTCGTAGCGGCCGCATCGTCGGCGTTGTGGCCGAGGGCCAGTTTGTTACAGCCCAGATCAACAGCAGCGGTAAAGAGCGCCTTGCGCCGGTTCCACGAGCAACGGAAGCAATTGAGCGGCAGCGACTCGTCTGGCGGCAGTTCCAACGGGGCAAAGTGGTATTCGACGCCGATCTCCCGGAACCAGGGCTCCAGTTCGGGACGCAGGTCGGGAAAGCCGGCCGAGGTAGCGACGATGTGGAGGGCCATAAAATCATAGTTGTGGCCCGTCTTGCGCTGGTAGCGGAGCAACAGTTGAAGCAGGGCGCGGCTATCCTTTCCGCCAGAGATGGCCACTGCCACCCGGTCGCCCTCGGACAGCAAGTCGAACTCTTTGCAGGCTCGGGTGACGGGTTTCAGTAGAAAGAAGGCGATGCGGTCAAGGTTGCTCGTCGCTTCCTGGCAAGTTGGCAACTTGCTTTACCTTTTATGGCATTGGGGCAAAAGTTGCACTGTTACACGGAGATGCGCAGAAAAGACGCAGAGATACACAAAGAAAAGCGCTCTGAGGCTCTCCGTGACTCCTCTATGTGGCTCTGTGTAACAAATGTGCCACTTTTACCGTAATGCCTTTTATGACTCTACTGAAAAAACCAGAAATTTCACCACAGAGACACAAAGAGCACAGAGATTTTAAACTTGGCCTTGAGAAAATTAACTTTTTGACGCGCAAAGTGAAATTTTCTTAAACTAGACATCAAATTTTCTCCGTGTCCTCTGTGTCTCTGTGGTTAGATGACCTTTTTTCAGGGGAGTCTTTTATGATTCGAGAATTTCTCTTAACAGGCCGAGACCCTCTTCGACTTGCTTGGCTACCAACCCAGACACCGCGCCGCCGCCGGGAATGTCGTATTCGACCGTCATGCTGATGTCCACTTTGCTGTCCTGTTCAGTTAACTTGAACAGCCATTTACTAGGGATACCTTTTGTCTGCACCCCAAAGCGTTCGTTGGGGGCGAATTCGATGACTTTTCCTGTGCCGCTGAACGCGGGCAGGTGGCCGAGTTTGAATTCCCAGTCATACGTGCTTCCCATGCCCGACCCTGATACGTTGGCGACGTTGGTGAGTGGGGGCACCCACTCGGGCCAGCGGCCGAGATCGGTGATCAGGTTGAATGTTTTTTCCACAGGTGCGTCTAGTTTTGCTGTTTTTTCGACTATGGCCATAGAGTTACCTTTCTGTGTTGGTTTGCTGGGTGTGAAAACCCGGGTTTTTGAATAGGTGCGATTTTATCACACATGGTGTAAATGCGCCAACTCACACATCAAGATATGGGATGTGGAGCCGCTTGCTGTTTGAATAGATTGGCCCTACGAGAGGTCCAGGCGCATTTCAATGCGGCGGAAGGACTCGAGGTAGCCCAACTCTTGCATAGCGGGCCAGTGGGGGTCTTGTACGGGTAGGTTTTCGCTCTTGGTATCCAGGGCTGGGTTGTGGGTGTGCAGGGCGTGAATGAGCGCCAGACAGACCTGGTGCGGGTCGCCGACTTCTGTTTGCAGAACTAGGCGGCCTAGTTGAAAGATTGTTTTCTGGTACACGAGCCAGCCTCGGCCACCGCTCTCCAATTCGACGCGTAACGCTGCCAGGTTGCCTGCGTTTACGAGTGATCTGTTTTCGGTTAGCCACGAGGGGACGCTCTGTCGCTGGCCTAACAGTGCCGCTGCTTGCCGATGGCTCAAATTCTGGACGGTATAGCAGGGGGGGATAGTGACATCGTCGGGCGGGGTGGCAGGCGGACGCCGGATTACCATCAACTCTCTAATCTCGTGGAAACCGAGTTTGGAGAACAGCCGATGAGCTGGCTTGTTGTTCTGGATGACGTCCAGGGTGACGTAAGAGACCTTCAGGCGGCGGGATTGGGCGATGAGTTGTTCCATGAGCATCTGCCCGGCGCCGCATCGTCGCTGGGTGGGGATGATGCCCAGGCGAGTGACCCATGTGTGTCCTGGCCGCACCCCCAGCATAGCCAGGCCCAGGATCTGGTCGCCTGCCCGCACGACGAACGACCTATCTAGATCAATGTCATAATTGCGCACGTACTCGCGCAGGCGGGCGGTGTTCATCGGCATAGGCACGATATAGTCCACACGAGTCTGATTGTAGGCGGCGACTAGCTCCTCAATGGTGAACTGGCTGGCTGGCACGAGATCTATAGCGGGAGTGTCATCGGCGGGAGGCGCGATGGCTGGAGCAGGTGGGGTCATTCCTCATTCTCGGGGTCAAAGTAGGCGGCGATTTGGGATGGAAATGCTTTGGGGCTGATGGGTTTAGAGATGTAGCCGTCACAGCCATAAGCTTTGATCATTTGTCTGGCTGTATCTGAGGGCCAGGCTGTCACGGCGATTACGGGTACTTGTTCCAATCCCGGCACGTTTCTGATGAGTGATATCAAGGTCTGGCCTTCTACGTCGGGCAGCCCCAGGTCGAGGAGAATCATATCTGGCTTTTTCTCCACTGCCATCAGTAGGCCGGTTTCGCCATCGACGGCGTGAAGCACGTGGTAGTCATAAGGCTTCAAAGTACGCATCACCAGCCGGGCGTTGTCGGCATAGTCCTCAATGAGCAGGATGGTTTTCATGCTGCACCTCGTTATTCTATGGCAAATCAAAAAGTTGACTTGTCGTTGGAAGCGGGGTAATGGGCCGCTACCATATTAATCAGTTCCATCGCTTGAACTGGTTTCGAAAGGTAATCGTCACAGCCGGCGTCCAGGAATCTTTCCCGGTCGCCGCGCATGGCGGACGCGGTGAGGGCGATTACGGGGATGTCGCGCAGTTCCGTATCTGCCTTGATGTGCCCGACCACTTCGATCCCATCCATACCGGGCAGGCCAATATCCAAGAGGACGAGAGGCGGTTTCAGCTTGCGCACCATTGCCAGCCCGACTATGCCGTCTTGGGCCTCAATGAGCGTGTACCCACGAGTTTGCAGTATCTTGCGCACGATGCGGCGGTTGTGATAGTTATCCTCGATGTACAAGACTGTCTTTTGCTCCATTGTCTACTCCAGGGTTAGCGATCAGACGTTATCACTCAATATCTCGACCACGTGGTCAACCAGTTCGCGGGCGCTAAAGTTGCCTTTCTGCCAGACGGATTTGGTGTAGCGGCGCAGGTGTTTCCACTCGTCGCCGGTGGGAGATTTGGCCGAGACGATGATGACAGGAATCTCACGGGTGCGTTCGTCTCCCTTGAGCTCGTCCAGGATGGCGAATCCGTCCAGCCCTGGCAGCGTTAGGTCCAGCATCACCAGGCCGGGTTTCCGTTGGCGCACCAGGTCTATCCCGTCCAGTCCGTTGTGCGCCTCAAAGACGCGGTATTGCTTGTAGCTTTGCAGCAGGCGGCGGATGAGACGGCTGTCGTGGGCGTTGTCGTCAATGACGACAATGGTGGTGATCTGTTCGTCCAGTTGGTTCAGCGCCACGGCCAGGTCTTTTTTGGCCAAGTTCTGGACGCCGTCGGAGGGGCGCGCTGCGAGCGGCGCATCCACGTCCAGGTGCAGCAGAAAATGGTCTTCCAATGCGTGCTTTTCGGCGCTAAAGGTGTGGCCCGAGCAATTGATCACGACCCGCTCGCCCGGTTGGATGTGTCCTTCGTCCAGTAACTTTTCCAGCCCGGCAAAGGCGACGCTGGCGGCCGGCTCCATCGAAAAGCCCTCGGTGCGGGCGACGCGCCGCATGGCGCGAAAGGCGTCTCCATCGCTCACAGCGACCATGGCGCCGCCATACTGGTCGCTGGCCTGCTTCAGAGTCTCGTAGGCCAGTCCGGGATTGCCGGTGGCCAGTACGATGACGAGGGTGTCCGGTCGCACCGGTTCGGCCTGTGCCAGCCCTTGCTCCCAGGCCTGCACCATGGGCGAGCATCCTTCCGCCTGCACGATTCCTAACTTTGGCACACGGTCGATCAGCCCAGCATGGCGCAGTTCGCGGAATCCCTTGAGCACCCCCAGCGGGCCGATGCCGCCGGAGACGGATTGGACGTACCAATCGGGCGCTTGCCACCCTAACTGTTCGGTGAGTTCGAGCGCGATGGTCTTCATACTCTCTTTGCCCGTGATGCCTTTGGCGCCCTGGTCTTTGTATATTCCTCTGCGGGCCGCAAAGTCGGCGGCGACTTCTTTAGCCTGGTCATAGGTACCCGTGATTTTGACCACCTCCGCGCCGTAGAGTGCCAGTTCACGTATCTTTTCGGCGGGGACGTTGCTGGGCAAAAAGACCCAGAGCTTGATGCCAGCGCGGGCGCAGTAGGCGGCGTAGGCGGCGGCCGCGTTACCGGTCGAGGCTATGACGAACTCGTCAATCTCCCGCGCTTTCAATCCACTCACGGTACACGCCGCCTGCCGGTCTTTGAAGGAACCGGTGGGCGATTGCCGCTCGTCCTTGATCCAAATTTCGCCCCCTTGCTTGCCGTGCCCCGATTCCTGCTCCAGCCCGGCGGCGCGGGTGAGGGGCGTCCACCCCTCACCCATCGAGACGATGGGGAAATCGTCGGGGAAGGGCAGTAATTCCCGGTAGCGCCACAGGTTGGTGGGGCGCTGGGTCATCAGAGCGGGCCAGTCGGCGGGCAGGGCGGCGACGTCGTAGCGAGCTTCGATCCACGCGCCATTGCACGCGTTGCAGCGGGCAGTAAAGAGGTTGGCCTCCATTTCGTGGCCGCACTCCAGACATTGGACAGAACTGAAAAGCGTTTTCATGGTTTAGAACACGGGTGAAACAGGATTGGCGGATTGTTTGTTTGAGATTATACCGCAAAGGCGCAAAGAACGCTAGGTCTGAACCTTGGCGGGCCTTGCGCCTTTTTTCCAATCCCTACTCTCTAATCTTTAGTCTCAGGAGATCCAAAATGTTACGACAACAAGACCTCGGAGGTCTCTCGAGAGCGCCTTTGCCGGTAAAAACGGGCGCAATCTAAGCAATTTTGCTACCAATGTCACCTTCCGAGACCTCCGAGGTCTGAAATTTGGATCTACTGAGACTCTAAAACTCTGTGTTCTCCGTGTCTCTGTAGTGAAATTGTCGAGCCTGGAAAGGCGCTACAGACATGTGGGTAATCACCAGCTCATGTGGGTTGGGTTTTGGACAAGGTGGATGTAGGGCAAGTTGTCAACTTGCCAGGACGCAATTTGTCAAATTGCGCTACGGACGAGGGACAGAATTTGTTTTTGGGGCAGGAGGGAAAATTGTGGCAGTTATTCCTGGGTACTGGTTCAGTTGAATGGGATTACGATGTAGCCGAGGTTTCCATACCTCGCCAGCAATTCCCGTTTTGTAGCCGCGATTTCCAAATCGCGTCTGTTTTTCCGCGTAAAGCGCCCTGCGCGATTGCGAAATCGCGGCTACGACCTGACTTTTCCCCCATAACGGGAATTGCTGATACCTCGCAGAGCCTTGCGCGCTATGGAAAGCGCGGCTACAAGCCCATTTTCGAGCCACAATGGGTCATTATCCAAAAATCCCACCCAACTGAATCAGTGCCTACTCCTGTATCACTACCATAACGCCCAGTTCGGCCCATTCGTAGAGGGCGGCCGCTTCGTCCAGGCCGATGACGATGCAGCCGTAGGAGACCGGGCGGCCCAGATAGCCTTCCCACAGCCGGGCGCCGCTGGAGAGGGTGGGGAGGGCGTGGATGCCGTTGGTGAAATCGGGGCCGGAGCGGTAGATGCCCATAAAGTGGGGCATCCACAGATCCCAACTGGAGGCGTAGGCGTTTTCCTCCTTGCTCAGTATTTGGAACACGCCCGTGATGGTGGGGGAGGAGCTGATGCCGGTCGAGCACAAAAAGTCGTGAGCCAGCGTCTCACCTGCGTAGGCGCGGAGATGTTGATCGGAGATGTCTATCACGATGCGTCGCTCAGTGATCAGCGGGAAGGGGAAAAGTGTGTCTAGTGAGGGGATGATGATCTGTTGGCCGGGGCGCAGTTCTGCGGGGTCAATGTCCGGGTTAGCCTCGGCCAACTGCCAGACGGGAAAGCCGTGCGCGCGCGCCACCGACATCAGTGTATCGCCTGGCCGCACGGTGTAGGTGCGCGCCGGATGCGTCAGCGCGGCGACGGCCTGGCTCTCCCCAGCCTCGACCGCCGCCCTTATCGCGGGCAGCGTCTTTTCCACGTCTGGCAGGGGCGCGATCTCCTCGCCCTGACCGCCCAAACCGTTCAAGTAGACGCGGATGGCTTCTTCCCGCACCGTCAGCGCTAGCCGCGCGCCGTCCTCATCCTCGACCGGCTGGGCGATCAGCCACGTCGCCACGATTTCCGGCCCCGCCGTCCACGTTGTACTAAAGCCGGTCAGCGGGTCGTCGGCGGCGAGGGCGAACGGGCGCGCCAGCAGCGCTTCGGCCTGGGCCTGGGCCGGGCCTGCGTTACCGATAGCCGGCTCCACCTGGCGGGTCAACAACTCCATCACCAACCCCTCGGCGGTGACGCCGACCGCGTACGGGAGCGCGGCGACGGTCGCCTCCACATCCAGTTCCCGCCCCGCCTGGGCCGGCAGCGGAGTGACGCCGCCGGGCTGGATGAGGAGCGCGGCGTTCACCGGCGGTATCGCCATTTCTGGAGCCAGCGATTCCAGCGCGGCGGCGGCCTGGGCCGCGCCGGGGAGCAGGATGACGGGCGAGAGCGGCAGCCCGGCGAGAAGAGCGCGCCATTGTGTGGCGTACTGCTGCTGCTGCGCCCCTTTGCGTCCGGCCTGGTAGGCCAGGCGGGCGGTCGCCGAAAAATCAAAGTGAATGTCCATATCGGCCCAGGAGCGGTTCCAGGTGCGCACCCCGTCGCGCAGGGTCAGGGGCAGTGTGGCGGGGTCGGGCAGCGCGGATTGGAGCGCGACGGCCGCCTCGTCCACCGTCAGCCCACCCAGGGCCACGCCGTAGATAGAGACGCCGGGGTAGATGCGGCCGGCATAGTGCTGGTCGTAGGCTTGGCCTGCCAGCCCTAGTCCCCCTACGCCAATGCACAGCCCAACAGCGGCGAGGAGGGCGGCAAAGATGAACCAGGGTGTGCGGCGATTGGCTGATTCTTCCATGCCGTAACCATACCACACAACCGGCCTGGCTGTCAAATCTGGCGCGCCGTCTTAACCTGATGTATAATGCGACCGAACTGACGTTCTATAGGAGGGCGACATGCCAAAGTTCCAACTCGTCTCAGATTTTCAACCTACCGGCGATCAACCACAGGCCATCGAGGAGTTGATCGAGGGCCTCCGCGCTGGGCACAAGCACCAGACGTTGCTCGGCGCGACCGGCACGGGTAAAACTTACGTCGTATCCAAGGTCATTGAGGAGGTGCAAAAGCCCACGCTCGTCATCGCTCACAACAAGACGCTCGCCGCCCAACTTTACACCGAGTTCCGCGAGTTCTTTCCCCACAACGCGGTCGAGTACTTTGTCTCCTACTATGATTACTATCAGCCAGAGGCCTACGTCCCCAGGCACGATCTCTACATCGAGAAGGACTCGGACATCAACGAGGAGATTGACCGCCTGCGCCTGGCCGCCACGACCTCGCTCTTTTCTCGCCGCGACGTCGTCATCGTCGCCTCGGTCTCTTGCATCTATGCCATCGGCGATCCCCAGGATTGGGGCAAGGTGATCATCGAACTGAAGCAAGGCGAGCGGCGCCAGCGCGACGTGCTCCTGCGTCACCTGGTCAACATTCGCTACGAGCGGAACGATTACGATCTGAAGCGCGGGGCCTTCCGCGTGCGGGGCGACACGTTGGAGGTGGTACCGGCCTACGGCGAGATCGCCTACCGCATCGGTTTCTGGGGGGACGAGATCGAGCGCATCACTGAGATTGACACGCTCACCGGCGAGGTGCTGGCCGAGCTGGACAAGCTGCAAATCTTTCCGGCCAAACACTTTATCACCCCGCAAGAGAAGCAGGAACAAGCCCTGACCGATATCGAGGCTGAGCTGGAGCAACATCTGGCCGCGTTGAGGGCGCAAGGGAAACTCTTGGAGGCGCAGCGCCTGGAGCAGCGCACCCAGTACGATCTGGAGATGATGCGCGAGATCGGCTATTGCTCCGGCATTGAGAACTATTCCCGCCATTTGCAGCAGCGCCCGCCCGGCTCGCCGCCGTGGACGCTGATGGATTACTTTCCGGCCGATTATCTGCTCGTCATGGATGAATCGCACATGAGCGTGCCCCAGGTGCGCGGCATGTATCGCGGCGACCGCAGCCGCAAGGAGACGCTGGTCGATTATGGCTTCCGCCTGCCCTCGGCGTTGGACAATCGCCCGCTCAACTTTGAAGAGTTCGAGGCGCACGTCAACCAGGTCATCTACACCTCCGCCACGCCCGGCCCCTACGAGTTAGAGCACAGCCAGCAGGTGGTGCAGCAGATCATCCGCCCCACCGGCGTCGTGGATCCAAAGATCATCGTCAAGCCGGTGAAGGGGCAGGTGGACGATCTGGTGGAGCAGATCAACGAGCGCGTGGAGCGGGGCGAGCGCGTGCTGGTCACCACGCTGACCAAGCGCATGTCCGAGGACCTGGCCGATTATCTGAAGGAGTTGGAGATCAAGGTACACTATCTCCATAGCGAGGTGCAGACGTTGGAGCGGGTAGAGATTCTGCGCGACCTGCGGTTGGGGGCCTATGACGTGGTGGTGGGCATCAACTTGCTGCGCGAGGGGCTGGACCTGCCGGAGGTGAGCCTGGTGGCGATCCTGGACGCGGACAAGGAGGGTTTTCTGCGCTCAGATACGGCCCTGATCCAGACCATGGGGCGGGCGGCGCGGCACGTCAACGGCACCGTCATCATGTACGCCGACCGCACTACCAGCTCGATGGAGCGAGCTATCGAGGAGACAGAGCGGCGACGCAAGGTTCAAGCGGCGTACAACAAGAAACACGGCATCGAGCCGGCCTCTATCGTCAAGGCGGTGCGCGACCTGACCGACCGCGTGCGGGCCGAGACGGCAGCCCCGGCCGAGGAGGGCCTGGCCCTGGTGCAACTCCCCACGGACGAGCTGGCCCGCCTGATCCGCGAGTTGGAAAAGCAGATGAAGGCGGCGGCGCAGGATTTAGAGTTTGAAAAGGCCGCCCTGCTGCGGGACCAGATCTTTGAACTGCGGACGGCGCTGGTGGATAAGGAGGAGGCGGACGCGCCGGCCTGGGAGCGGGAGCGGCGGCGGGCGCGGTTGGGGGTTGGGGAGGTGGGTTGAGTTAAACGAGTTGCTCTGTGGCGGGACAGACCCCAAGGGTTTCGGGAAACCCTTGGGGTTCTTTTTTTTGCACAATGTCACATTTCCAGCAGCACTAGCAGGCTGTCGGAGGGGCATAGTTCAGCCCCTTGCGGGCGTCTAAAATTGGGCGAGGTCTCTGACCAAAGCACTGAGAAGGTGTGTGGCCCTTTTGGCCTCTTTTAGTAGTTTTATAGTACTTTTGTACCATAGTGTTACTTGTAAAAAGTATAATCACATTGCCTGGTCTATGGGCCAGTCTCTTTTTGCTGTACTTGAGGATTTTCTAAAGCGTGACTCGTGACTATTATGCTTGCTCGACACATTCGTCACTCCCCACCGTGGAGTGACACGAATACTTTATCTCGTGACAGACGGGC
>DUEK01000139.1 GCA_011192155.1 Thermoflexia bacterium | reverse complement strand
TGGCTACGCCATCATCCGCCCCGGCGGAGCTTGCCCGGCCTGCGACTCGCTCCATAACGTGCTGGGCACGCGCTGAGGGGTGTTGACCGAGGCTGTGGGAGCGTGCTATACTTGGTAGGTATGTTTTCAAAAAAAGTCGGGGCAATGTAGTTTCCATACCTCGCGGCTACGATACAATCGCCCCGGAATATTGAGAGGGTATCTTGGTAGCTAGGTGAGCCTTAGACCCTGAGTTATCTACGGGGGTTCGGTTATTGCCGAGCTCTCTTGCTTGTAAGGAGGTTGCAATGTCTGATAATCTTTCTCCTGGTAACAGACGTTTAAGCGGCCAGCGGCTCTACGTCGCCATCGCCGCGTGGCTCGTTCTCGTCGTCGTTGGCGCGTTTTGCACCTGGTATGGCTGGATCGGCCCCAGTCCAAGCGACGATGGCAGCCAGCAAGCTGCCGAGGCGACGTCTACCAGCGAGGTCGCTGCTCCCACTGCGGAAGCAGTTGACGTTCAGCCCACCACCAGCGCCGCGCTCCCCACCGTCCCGGTGGAGGAGGAAGTCTTTGGTTACGGCATCGCCATTCACGGCACAGGGGGAAGCACCGATTTGGTGGATTATACGGTTGGGCAGGTTGAAAGCTTGGGCCTGGGCTGGCTCAAGCAACAGATGCGCTGGGAAGACGTCGAGCGCCAGCCCGGTCAATTGGAGTGGGGGATGTATGATCTGATCATCGACTCGGCCAACCAGCGTGGCATCAAAGTCATGTTGAGCGTGGTGGATGCGCCCGACTGGACCCACACCAGCTATGTGGACGAAAACCCACAAGGCGCCCCTCCAGACAACCTGGCCGACTATGCCAACTTTTTGGGGATGGTGGTGGATCGTTACCGCGGCCGCATCCACGCCATCGAGGTCTGGAACGAGCAGAACCTGGACCGGGAATGGGACACCTCTGAGGGGGTCAAGGCGGAGCGGTATATTGAGATGCTGAAACTTGCTTACCAGTCCATCAAGAGCCGCGACCCCAACATCATCGTCATCAGCGGCGCGCTTTCGCCTGTGGGGGCTACGGCCACCGACCCCAACAACTCGAATCGCATCATCTATATGGATGACTTTGCATACTTTGAACAACTGGTCACCGCCGGGTTGCTCGACCACTGCGATTGCGTGGGCGCGCACCATAACGGAATCAATATGCCTCCCAACATAGCGTGGGACGAGGGATACGACGATCCGACGGCCCAGTTCCGCGGCCCCTTTGACAATCCCGATCACAGTTGGTCGTTCAAATCAACCCTGTGGGGCTATCACGACCGCATCGTGACCGCCGGTAGAAATAACCCGCTCTGCATCACCGAGTTTGGTTGGCCCACATCCGAGGGATTCGATGGTTATCCATCGCAGATGGAATATGCCCTGGATAACACGTTGGGGGAACAGGCACAATGGGACGTGGAGGCGTTTCAGTTGATGCGGGAGTGGGGCTTTGTCCGCCTGGCGTTCCTGTGGAACCTGAACTTTTCCCAGTTGGGCTGGGGGCCAGAGGACCCCAACGCTCCATGGGCGATCATTGACTTTCAGGGAGTTGGCCGTCCGGCCTTTGGCGCCATCGGCGAGATGGACAAGCCATAAGCAATTAACAATGACCAATATCCAACGTCCAATTAACAATGAACAATCCCCTCGCCGGGCTGCCAATTCTATGCCTCTCGGCCCCACGTTATTGGTCATTAGCGGCTTGATATTGGCTCTAGTAGTTGGACATTGGACATTAGGATTTGGGGTTTCCTCCGCTCTCCCCACACCCACCTCCTGGCCCCGCGCGCGTTTGTCTTCCCCCGAGTACGGCCTGCAGGCTTTTCTGTGGTGGGACGAAAACGTGGCCGCGCGCGACTTGGAACTGATCCACGACGCCGGCTTTACCTGGGTCAAGCAACACGTGGGCTGGAGAGATATTGAGGGGATTACCAAGGGCAGTTACGATTGGTACTTTACCGACCGTATCGTCGCCGACGCGGAGCGCTTGGGCCTGAACGTGATCTTCCGTCTCGACCGTCAGCCGGTGTGGACCTTGCCGCCCAAAGAGTCTCGCGCTGGCCCGGTTGAAAATCCGCAGGATTTTGGCGACTTTTGCAATCGGTTGGCCAGCCGCTACCAGGGGCGCGTGCGCGCCTACCAGGTGTGGAACGAGCCAAACCTGGCCCGCGAGTGGCAAAAATGTCCGCCCGACCCGGCGGGGTACGTTGAACTGCTGCGCGCGTGTTACATTGGCATCAAGAGCGCCGACCCGGATGCGCTGGTCATCTCGGCCGGGCTGGCCCCCACCGGCAACGGACCGCCAGACGCAATGCCGGACATAGAGTACCTCATAGCTATGTACGAGGCCGGCGCCGCTCCTTACTTTGACCTCTTGGGCGTACACGCCCCCGGCTTCCTCTATCCGCCCGAAATTTCGCCCGACGAGGTTGGCGAGAAGCACGATGGGCACCGCTTCTTTTGCTTTCGCCACGTCGAGGATGCGCGTCAAGTCATGCTGCGCTATGGCGATGATGATAAACAGGTCGCGGTGCTAGAGATGGGGTGGACCACCGACCCGGTGCATCCTGAGTACGCATGGTTCGCCATCACTGAGGAGCAGCAGGCCGAATATCTGGTGCGGGCCTTTCGCTACGCCGAGGAAAACTGGTCTCCCTGGATTGGGTTGATGACCGTGATCTCTATCGCCGACCCTCGCTGGACCGAGGATGACGAGCAGTATTGGTGGGCCATCACCGAGCCAGGTTGGCCAGAGACCCATGTGCGTCCGGCCTACGAGGCGCTGCGCGAGATGGAAAAGTGAATGGGTGAATGGCAAGGCGAGGTGGTGGTTGACGGTTCTCACGGTGAGGGCGGCGGGCAGGTGTTGCGCTCCGCGCTCACGTTGGCGACCATCACCGGGCGATCGCTGCGCATTGAGCGCATCCGCGCCGGGCGCAGAAAGCCGGGCCTCCGCCCCCAGCATCTCACCGGAGTGCGGGCGGCGGCGGCAGTGTGCAAAGCTAGATTGGAAGGGGACGAGCTAGGCTCCCAGACGCTCACCTTCGTCCCCAGCGGGCCGCCCCGTCCTGGCGAGTATGCCTTCGACGTGGCCGAGGTTGCCCAGCGCGGAAGCGCGGGGTCGGTGGGCCTGGTGTTGCAGACTGTGCTCCTTCCGTTGGCGCTGGCGGCGCCCGACCGCGACCGGTCGGCAGAGTCGCGCCTGACGCTGCGGGGCGGGACGCACGCAGCCTGGGCGCCTTCGGTCTCTTACCTGGAACACGCCTTTTTGCCCATATTGAACCGCATGGGAGTACGCACAGGGGTGGAACTGGCGTGCTGGGGCTTTTACCCTGCCGGCGGCGGCGAGGTTCAAGTGCGGATTGCGGGGCGAGAAGGGCCGCTATCCTCCATCCAATTGACTGAGCGCGGCGAACTGCACCGCGTCTGGGGCACGGCGGCGGCGATGAACCTGCCGGCCCACATCCCGCAGCGCATGGCCGACCGCGCCCGTAACGTGCTGGCTGAGGCCGGGTTTGAGGCTCAAGTGAAACCGCGCCGCTTGCGCGGGGCCGGGCCGGGGGCCGGTATCTTTCTCTTTGCCGAGTACGCGCCCTCGCCGTCCGGCGAAGGCGTCGTCGCCGGATTCAGCGCCTACGGGCGCAGAGGATTGCCGGCCGAGCGGGTGGCCGAGGCCGTTTGCCAAGAACTATTGGCCCACCATCGTTCCGGCGCTCCCGTTGACCCTCACCTGGCCGACCAGCTAGTATTGCCGCTGGCCCTGGCGGAGGGAGAGTCGCGGGCAGTCACCTCGCGGGTATCACACCATTTGCTCACCAACGTCTGGGTTGCGCGGCAGTTTCTGGCGCGTGAGCTGACCGTCGAAGGAGAACCAGGATCGCCGGGGGCGCTAGTTGTAGGGGCGCCCTAATGGAGGAAACGCATGATTGAGATCGTCTTTCTGGGCACTTCGGCCTCGGCTCCCGCCATCCATCGCGGGCTTTCGGCGCAGATGATTTTCTATAAAGACTATCGTTTTCTGGTGGATTGCGGCGAGGGCACGCAACGGCAAATCCTGCGCAGTGGGTTGGGTTTCAAGCGGCTCAACAAAATCCTTCTCACACACGGCCACCTTGATCACATCCTCGGCTTGGGGGGATTGGTTTCTACCTTTGCGCGCTGGGAGACGGTTGACCAGATCGAGATTTATGGCGGCGGCTGGGCGCTCGAACGGGTGCATGATCTGATCTATGGCGTGGTGCTGCGTGGAGCTAAACCGGTGATTAAAATTGACCTCATAGAAGTGCGCCCTGGGATTATCCTGGAGGACGACACCTTTGAGGTTGTGGCCTTTCCGGTCTTTCACCGGGGCCCTAGTCTGGGCTATCTGTTTCGTGAGAAACCTCGCCGTCCGTTTCTCAATGAGCGAGCGGAGGCGGTGGGAGTGCCGCGCGGGCCGGAGCGGCGGGCGCTGGTCGCTGGTGAGCGTGTGACGCTACCTGACGGTCGCGTGATTCATCCCGACGATGTGCTCGGCCCGGCGCGGCAAGGCGCGTGCCTGGTTCACGTGGGCGACACCGGACGGACCGAGGACTTGGAAACAATCGCGCGCGGGGCCGACATGTTGGTCATCGAATCCACATACTTGCGGACTGAGGCGGATATGGCGCGTCGTTTTGCCCACCTCACGGCGGCGCAGGCGGCTCAGTTAGCCCGGAACGCGGGAGTTCACCGGCTGGCGCTCACTCACGTCTCACGACGCTATCGCGAGGCAGACATCATAAACGAAGCGCAGGCCATCTTTCCTGAAACGGTCGTCGCCCGCGACTTTGATCACTTTCGCGTGCTGCGCCGTGATGTGAAACGGGAAACGTAATTCGTGACTTGGGAGGAGCTATGACATCATATCACAGAGCCAGTGTTCGGGAACTGAGCTCAACTGCCTATGAACTGGGTTCGGGCGTCGTTGAGGGACGTCTGCATCGCAGCGCGGAAGATGGCTGTTGGATGGTGGCCGAGATCAAGTTGAACGAGTGGTTGACTCAATACGATGGTCAAGAGATTGTCCTCATTGTTTCCTCGTTGGAAGATGACCGCCCCATGCCGCTCAAGGTCTGTCGCACTTGTGGCGACAGGTACAGGGGCGTCGAGTGTCCCCGCTGCCGAGAGGCCCGCATCCGACTGCGAGGCCGTTGAACACTGGTAGTGGGCGGGGTCTCCCCGCCCACGTGGTCGTTAGGAGGAAACATGTTCAAAAAGATGCGGGAACCCGTCAGTGGCCTGACGCACTATTTTGCTGCCATCGTGGCGCTCGTTGGTCTGATCGTTTTACTCATCATTGGCCGGGATGATGTTTACAAACAGCGTTCTTTGCTCGTGTATGGAACCAGCCTGACGTTGATGTTGGTAGCTAGTGCATCTTATCACCTCATCAAGGGCCAGCGCAAACGCATCCAGTTCTTGCGCAAAATTGACCACTCGGCCATTTACATCCTCATCGCCGGAACCTATACGCCTCTTTGTTTCAATCAGTTTGCCGGATTCTGGCGCTGGGGCATCCTGCTCATCATCTGGGCCGTGGCTCTGGCAGGGAGTGTCGCCAAGATATTTGTGATCAATGCCCCGCGTTGGCTCAGCGCCGGGGCGTACCTGGCGATGGGCTGGATGGTGCTGCCAATGACAAAAGAAGTAGTACGTGTCTTACCGGCAGGGGCTTTTATCTGGCTGCTAGCGGGAGGGATACTCTTTACCTTGGGAGCGGTGGTGTACATGACCAAAATTATGAATTTTGCTCCCGGCGTCTTTGGCTTTCACGAGGTGTGGCATATTTTTGTGATATTGGGATGTCTGTGTCATTACATTATGATCGCAGTCTATATCGCGCCTGTGCCGCGCCTGCTATGAGAAGAACACGGATGGGCAGGATTTGCGGATTTGTGGATCGGTAGGGCGGTTTTGCTGACCGCCATTTCAAATCGAATAGGAGTAAATTGACCATGAAACGTTTACTTTCTGGTAACGAGGCCATCGCGCTGGGCGCGTGGGAGGGTGGCGTGCGATACGCCGCCGCCTACCCGGGCACGCCCAGCACAGAGATCATGCCCGCGCTGGCCCAATACGCCGGCGTCAAGGCCGAGTGGTCGTCCAACGAAAAGGTCGCGCTGGACGCGGTGATCGGGGCATCCTTTTCTGGGGCGCGCGCGCTGGCGGCGATGAAACACGTCGGCGTCAACGTCGCCTCCGATAGCTTGATGACGCTATCCTATACTGGCGTGGGAGCGGGATTGGTATTGGTCAGCGCGGACGACCCCGGCGCGTTCAGTTCCCAGAATGAACAGGACAACCGTCACTATGCCCGCTTTGGCAAGTTTCCCTGCCTGGAGCCAGCCGACAGCCAGGAGGCAAAGGATTTCACCCGCTTTGCCTTCGAGTTGAGCGAGCGGTTCGATGCACCGGTGATGCTGCGCTCTACCACGCGCCTCTCCCACTCCAAAGGCGCGGTCGAGGTAAAGATGCCGGCCGAGCCGCGAGAATCCGGCCCGCTGCCGCCGTTCGAGCGCAACCCGCGCAAGTACGTAATGATTCCCGCCCACGCCCGCCTCCGTCACCCGGAGGTCGAGGCTCGCGCGTGGGCGTTGGCCGAATACGCCGAGGATTGCCCGCTCAACCGGATCGAGTGGGGCGACAAGCGCGTCGGCGTCATCGCGGGCGGCGTGGCCTACCAGTACGCCCGCGAGATCTTTGAGGGCTTTTCGTTCCTCAAGCTGGGGATGACCTACCCGCTGCCGGCGCAAATGATGCGTGACTTTGCCGCCCAGGTCGCGATACTGGTAGTCGTCGAGGAACTGGACCCCTTTATCGAGGAGCAGGCGCGCGCGCTGGGATTGGACGTCATCGGCAAAGAGTTCTTCCCCGCCGCCGGTGAACTGACCCTGGCCCGCGTCCGCAAAGGGGCTATTGAGGCCGGTCTCCCGGTTGATGACGTAGGATTTGAGGCATCGGACGTAGGACTTGAAATCCCCTCCCGCCCTCCCGCTTTCTGCCCCAGTTGTCCCCACCGCTCCGTCTACTACAACCTGCGCAAGCTCAAGCTGCTGGTATCGGGCGATATTGGCTGTTACGCCATCGGCGTCGCGCCCCCGTTTGAAGAGACGGATATGCTGATCTCAATGGGGGCCAGCATCGGCATGGCGCACGGGGCCAAGCAGGCCGGCTGCCCGGACAAGATCGTCGCCACCATTGGCGATTCTACTTTTTTCCACACCGGTCTGCCCGAACTGGCAAACACCATCTACAACAAAGGCGTGGCCTGCACGCTGATTCTGGATAACGGCACCACGGCAATGACGGGTGGGCAGGATAACCCCGCCACCGGTATTACGCTGCAAGGGGAGACCACCAACCCGATTGACATCGAGTCTGTGGTGCGGGCGATGGGGATAGCGGACGATGACCTGTGGGTGGCGGATGCGCTGGACGTCAAGGGGGTTGAGCAGGCCATCCGCGCGGCGACCGCGATTGATGACCGTCCCACAGTCGTCATTGTCAACGGGGACTGCGTCTTTACGCCTCGCTTTGAGCGTCGCCCTGCCGTCGCAGTTGACCCAGACGTGTGTAACGGTTGCGGTCTCTGTTTCCGTGTCGGCTGCCCGGCCATCCTCAAGTCAGAGCAGGTGGACGAAAAGAGAAAGCGGCCCCTGGCGCAGATTGACCCGCTGCTGTGCACCGGCTGCACCGTTTGCTTGCAGGTCTGCCCGCGCGAAGCGATCCACGAAACCCAGGGTGAGGGAGCATAAAATGAAACAATCTATTAACTTTTTATTCGTAGGGGTCGGCGGCCAGGGCATTCTGACCGCGTCTGACATTGCTGCCGAGGTGGGCCTGCAGGCCGGGTACGATGCCAAAAAGTCCGAGGTGCATGGCTTTTCCCAGCGCGGCGGCGTGGTCGAAAGCCACGTTCGCTGGGGGGAGAACGTCGGCGCGCCCACGGCGGAAAAAGGGACGGTGGACTATTTGATCGCCACCGAACTGCTAGAGGCGGCCCGTTGGATCGAGTGGCTGCGGCCCAGCGGGACGACGCTTATCAACCACCAGTGCATCACGCCTATGTCGGTCACGGTGGGGGACGCGGTCTATCCGCCCGATGAAGAAATTCTGGCCGCCGTACGCGCCCGCACCGATGACGTGATGGAGGTCGAGGGAATCGCCACCGCCGAGCGATTGGGCAACCCCAGGCTGGCAAACACCGTTCTGCTGGGCGCGCTCTCCACGCGATTGGACGTACCGCCGGAGACGTGGCTCTCGGTCATCGAGCGGCGCGTCCCGCCCAAGTACGTCGAGTTGAACCGCGAGGCGTTCTGGGAAGGGCGGCGCGCGGCCGGCGGCGAGTAGGGGCGGGGTTCATCCGTCGGTGCAATTCTTGCTTTTTGCGCAAGAAAGTGTTACATAGAGATACGCAGAGAAAGCGCAGGTAAGCGTTTAGGGGAGGAAGAAAAAACACCCCCAAAGACCTCCGAGGTTTACGAAATAGCATTCTCGCGCGATTTCTGATGGTAAATTACTGCTGAAACCTCGGAGGTCTGAACGGTTACAGCGCAGAGTCTCACAGAGGTTTTTCTCCGTGTATCTCTGTGAATCCTTTGTGCATCTCTGTGTTCTTTTTTGGCTCTGGCTTGTCCAGGTCAGGGAGTTTCCGATTTCTTTTCCGGCGAGGCGCGAGCGTCTGCGCCAACCCCATCCCTGCCACCGCCCCAAACGACGCCGCGTACAGCAATAGGAAAGGTATCATCCCCTGGTTGCCCGTGACGTAGGCCACGAACGCCGTGGTCAGCGCGTAGAGCGCCAGTGCGACCTCGCCGACGGTGCTGCCGTCGGCCTGGAGCCGGTAATCGCTGTCGGCCCAGCGTCCGTTTTGTCCCTCTAACCGAAACTTGGGCGTGCGGGCAAACGTCCCTCCCCAGCGGGTCAGTCCGCGCCAGACCGCTCGCGTGTTGGCCCAGGCGATGCCGATCCCGATCAGCACTAGCAGCGGAAGTGCCCACAACCGCTTTCCCCAATCGGGGTATAATTCCTTTTGTGAGACGGCATAGACCAGCGGCGGGCCTAAACACATTAGCCCCAGGCCGCTCAACGGGAGTTGCGTTGAACCTGGCATTAGCAGTAAGGGGAGCGAGGCC
>DUEK01000138.1 GCA_011192155.1 Thermoflexia bacterium | reverse complement strand
GCTCGTCGTCATCGAGCACCGGCTGGCCCCGTTTCTGCGCCACGCCGACCGGCTGATCTGGCTGGCGGATGGTCTCATAGTCGCCGACGGACAACCCGCCGAGACGCTGGCGCGGGTGCGCCCCACGCCGCCCGCCCGCCTTGCTCCGCCGCTCCCAGGGGACGAGCCGTTGGTCGCGCTGAGGGGAATCACGGCCGGATACGACGGTCATCCCATCCTGCGGGATTGCTCGCTCGCGCTGCATCGGGGGGACTTTGCCGCGCTGGTCGGGCCGAACGGGGCCGGCAAGACCACGCTGGCTCGCGTGCTGGCCGGCGTGCTGCGACCGCGTCGCGGCAAAGTCGTCTGGAGCACCAATGGGCGCGCCCCGCGCGTGGGGCTTTTGCAACAGAACCCACTCCACCAGTTGGTGTGCGAAACGGTCGAGGAGGACGTCCGCTTTGGCCCGCGCAATCTAGGAACGGAGCGTCCCGCAGAGACGGAGGCCGTATTATCTCAAACCGACCTGCTGTCGCTGCGTCACCGCCCCACGCGCGCGCTCAGCGTGGGGCAACAACAACGCGCCGCGCTGGCGGCCACGCTGAGCTTGCGTCCCGCGCTCATCATCCTGGACGAACCAACGGTCGGGCAAGATTGGGAACACCTGATCCAGGTAATGGACTTTATAGCTGACTTGAATCAGGCCGGGCAGACAGTTCTCCTGATCACCCACGACGAACGGCTGGTCGAGCGATACGCCAACCGAGTATGGAAAATATCGGAGGGCGAACCTGCTCCCGAACCTAATCCCTAATCGGAGGTAACATAATGTCATCTTACACTGTACGTAGCTGGGTCACTATCGGACTGTTCGGCGCGCTATGGGGCGCGGTCGAAATCGTGCTGGGGAGCTATCTGCACCTCATCCTGCCGCCCCAGGCCGATACCTTTCTCATCGGCGTGCTGCTGGGAGGCATCGGCGTGGCGGTGGCGCTGACTGGCCGCCACTTTGCGCCGGATCGAGGCTCGGTGTTCTTTATCAGCGTTGTGACCGCGCTCTTAAAGCTGCTCAGTCCCGGCGGAATCAAAATCGGGCCGCTGGTCGCCATCCTGGCCGAGGGCGTGCTGATGGAGGCCGCCCTGTGGGTCGCTTCCACCAGGTGGACTTTTGTCTTGGGGGGCGCGCTGGCTATAGCCTGGAACCTGCCCCACAAGTTCATCATGATGCGGCTACTGTTCGGCAAGGGCTTTACGCAAGTGTTCACTAAAATGGTGCAGGATGGCAGCCAGACGTTGGGGCTGGATGTCTCGGCCGCCTGGTTGATCCTGGCCGTTTTGCTGTTGATACGATTGATCGTGGGAGCGATTAGCGGATGGAGCGCGTGGAAACTGGGCGGCGCGGTGGCGCGCCGGCTGGGACGCTGACGACAAGTCCCTGGGGCTATTTGTTGTTCACCGGATGGGCCGCGCTGGCGACCGTCCTGACCGGCGGCTGGCGGCTGGCGGGCCTCTTGCTCCTGGAACTGCTCTTTGGCTTAGCCTGTAGCAGAAAAGCGTTGCGCATCCTCCGCCGCCCCCGCTTCTGGGTATTTATCCTGAGCGCGGCGGCGCTGGGGCCGTTCCTGATCGGCGAGCCGAATGTGCCGCTGGGGCCGTTCCACGTCTCGTGGGAGGGGCTGGCGGCGGGGATAGAGATGGCCGGGCGGGCCTCTGCCCTGACGCTGGCCTTTAGCCTGGGGCTGGCGGCCCTTTCGCTCTCCGACGTGGTGGCCGTGTTCGACCGGCTGGGACTGCGCGGGCTGGGGTTTGCCACGGCCCTGGCGATGAACCTCCTGAACACGCTGCGCGAGATGGCTACAGTGACCTGGCAAACTATCCGGCTGCGAGGCGGGGTGCGGCGACCGCTGGTAGCGTTGCGGCTATTCCTGATCACCACCATCGCCAACACGCTGCGCTACGGCGACGAGGTGGTCAACGCGGCGACGGTGCGCGCCTTTGACCCCAACAAAGGGCAACCCGCCTCGCTGCCGCTGCGCCGGGCCGACCTGTGGCTGGCGGCGGCGCTGATCGGGTGCAGCGGCCTGCTGCTGATGCTGCAAAGGTAGCAGGTGCGACGCACTTTTAGAGTACGTCGCACCTTTACTTTGAAAGAGCTAGGGAGACTGTCGCTTAGCCCGGCTGCGGCGATTGCTCCAGCGCAGAACGAGCCAGACGAACAGCGCCGGCGGCCCCAGCAGCGGCAGAACAACGATGCCCAACCAGATCGCGGTCTCGGTAGCAAGGCGCGTGACGACGCGCAAGATGGCGCTCAACGTACCCCCGGCCTGCCGGGCGGTCTGTGCGGGAGTCCAGGGCGGGATTGGGGGCGCAGGCGTCGGAGTCGGCGCAGGCGTGGGCTGCGGCAGTTCGGGATCGATCTGGATGGTGATGGTGGAATAGGCCGCCCGGTCGAAGAGATAGTTCATCCGGCCCTGCACCTCCTCGATCTGCTCCTCGATGGCGGCCAGTTCCTCGTTGATGCGCAGCGATTCTTCGATGGTCTGCGCCTGGTCGAGAAACTCGCGGATGCGGTCGCGAGTGGCCTCCAGATTGCCCAGCCGCGATTGCAGGTCCACGTACTCGTCGGTGACGTCCTGCCCGGAGGCGCTCTCGTCCACCACGCGCAGGGCCAGGTTGCGCAGCCGGCGCATCGCCCGCTCGAACTGGTCCACCGGGACGCCGATAGTGATGGAGGCGTGCTTATAGTTCTCCCCCAGCCATTCCTCGTACCAGACGCGGGAACTGATGATATAACCGGCCGAGTCGGCGGCGATCTGCGTGGTGCGATCAATGGCGACGTCGGTATCATTGACTGTCAGCTTCAGTTCGGCGTTCTTGACGATGAGCCGGTTGGGGCGAGAGGGAAACGACGTCAGTGTGTAATCGTCGCTTTGGCCCTCACCGTCCCCAACGGGCGGGATCGCAGTCGGCGCTGCTGCCGGCTCGTCTGCCGGCGGTTCCTCCGCCGGTTGTCCTCTCGCCTCCGACGCCTCGTGCGTCACTTCTACCTCACTGGCGCAGCCGATAAGCAGGGCGACGACCACGGTCAGTGCGATCAGTGTGAAACGAATACGGGTGTTCATCTTTGTCCTCCTTCTACTCGTACAGGTCGCTGGCCCGCTCGACCAGGCTGACGAACTCGGCCACGTCGGCGTCGTGGGGCAGGTACTCGGCGATGCGGCGGGCCTCCCAGGCCACGTCCGCCAGGCTCGACCCGCGCGCCCAGTAGCTTTCGCGCAGGACCTCGGCGTACTCGGCCACGACCGCAGCCAGTTGGAAGCGGATCGAGGCTTCCTTAAAGGTCGGGGCAAAGTCGGCGCGGGCGATGGCGCGGTTGGTCTCGATCACCTCGCCGGTTTCGGGGTCCTCGTAGCGCACGTAGACGGTCATTGCAGGCTCATATCCCGAGGGTTCGGCGAGGTGGAACTTTATCTCGTAGAGCGCGGTGACGCTGTGGCCGACGCCGATCTCGCCGGCGTCCACCTCGTCGTCGCGAAAGTCCTCGTCCGTCACGTCCCGGTTCTCGTAACCGATGAGGCGGTAACTGCGCACCACGTTGGGGTCAAAGTCCACCTGAATCTTGGCGTCCCGGGCAATGACCTGTAGCATCGAGGTCAGATCACGCACAAAGACCCGCTCGGCCTCCTTCAGCGTGTCCACGTAGGCATAAAAGCCATCGCCGTCGTTCGCCAGTTGCTCCATCAGCACGTCGTTATAGTTGCCCATCCCAAAACCGACCGTGGTCAGGTAAATGCCGCGCCCGGCATAGTCGCGGATCTGCTCCAGGATCGAGTCGGGGCCGGTGTTGCCGACGTTGGCGACGCCGTCGGAGCAGAGAATGACGCGGTTGATGGCCTCGGGGTCGAAGGCTTGGGCGGCCATACGGTAGCCGATCAGTAACCCCTCTTCGGCGTTGGTGGAGCCTTCGGGCTGCAAGCGATCAATCGCCCGCAAGATATAGTCGGCCTCGGCGACCGGCGTGTGCTCCAGAATGGCGTGTCCTTGCGAGCCGTAGACGGCGATGCCGATCTTGTCGCTGGGGCGCAGCCCTTCGACCAGCAGCCGCAGCGCCTGCTTGACCAATCCCAGCCGGTTCTCCATATCCATCGAGCCGGAGACATCAATCACGAAAGTGAGCACGGCGTCCTTGCGCTCCTCCGGCGGGATTTCGTACCCCTTGAGGCCGACGCGCACCAGATAGTGACGCTCGTTGCCGTAGAGGGAGGGCGCGCCTTCCAAGTGGATGGCGAATGCGCCCTCGCGCTCGATATCGAGGGGCGGCTCGTACCCCTGCTCAAAGTAGTTGACGTATTCCTCGACGCGCACCGATTCGTCGGGCGGCAGGTGGCCGTCGTTCACATAGCGGCGCATTAGTGTGTAAGAGCCGGTGTCCACGTCCACGGCGAAGGTGGAGAGGTGATCGTCCTCGGTATCAACGAAGGGGTTGACGCCATAGTCCTCGAAGAACATGTCGGCGTAGGGTTCGTCGTTGGGCGGG
Organism: Thermoflexia bacterium; assembly: GCA_011192155.1. Taxonomy (GTDB): domain Bacteria; phylum Chloroflexota; class Anaerolineae; order B4-G1; family B4-G1; genus B4-G1. The sequence goes on along the minus strand of DUEK01000138.1, from coordinate 3,717 downwards.
ACGAGGCCGCCGGTCGAGGGGTAGGGGCCGTCGGCGGACGCAGAGGCGGTGGGGGCAGGCGCCCATTCATACTCTTCCAGCAGGAACTCAGTTGGCTCCTCCGTCGGCGCTGCCCGGGGGGCGCAACCTGCCAGCAGGACAGCGACCGTGAGCAGCGCAGTCAGTACGAGGCGGGTGTAAGAAACCGGGTTTTTGTCGCTTCGGGCGAAGCAGAAGCACCTTCGCTTACAGAAAAACCTGGTTTCTATCAGTGTGAAACGGATTTTTGCGAACATTTTTCTCCTCCTGTGTGAGATTAGTGAGCGACGCTCAAGTGGCCGCTTCTAATACGTTACACGCAGGTAGGGAGAAAAAAGTTCAAAAGTGGGGGGAAAAAGACCTAAACTCCGGTCGTGGGCAGACGCGGAGGCTGCTCCGGCGAGGCATCTTTCAGCCAGGCAGCTGCTCCAATCTCAGCGAGCACGGCCGCGCCTTGGTTCCACAGCCGTTCTCCCTCCTCCGTCTCCCCGGCCAAAGCGGCCAGGGCCAGCAGGCAATCCGCCTCGTCCAGACGGCGGCCGTACTTGCGCGCTATGTCCAGCGCCCGGCGCAGGTGCTCGTCTCGCTCTGGGCGGGGGACGCAATCCGCTAGACAGCGCAGGGCCAGCCCCTGGACGACCTCTGAGCCGGCGCTCCGTCCAATTTGCAGCCCATCCTCCGCGCTCTGAAGCGCCAGTTCCTTTTTCCCTAACGCAGCGTAACAGCGGCTCAGGTTCAGGCTGACGAGGGCAAATTCTATGCGCGATCCGGTGTGTTGGAGATAGTCCAGCCAGGCCGTCAAATCCTCTACAGCCTCTGCGTACTGGCCCAGGCAGGCGCGCGCGATGCCCCGGTTGCCTCGCGCACGGAGAACTTCTAGCGTATCACGCAGGCGAGTGGATAGGGCCAGGTTGCGCTCCAGGTAGCGCATGGCCGCGTCCAACTCGCCGCGCGCCAGATAGACCATCCCCAGGTTGCCGAGGTTGCGGGAGAGGAACCATAGATCGTTCGCCTCCTCGCAGGCCGCGATGCGCCGCTTGAATGCATCTGCGGCCTGGTCGTACTCGGACATGCTCCAATAGACCAGCCCCAGGTTGCCGCAGTTGTAGGCAGCGGAATATCCCTCGCCCTCCCCGATAGAGATGGCGCGCTTCAAATCGCGCAGTGCATCGGGATAGCGGCCCTGCCCCCAGTATATGATCGCCCGCTCGCTATAGGTCTCGGCCAACAGGTCGGGGTCGGTATCGGACAATGCCTCCAAGCGGGCAATGGCGCGGCTCATCGCGGCTACGGCCTCGTCCATGCGGCCCTGGTGGCGCAGGTAGCGCAGATCGAGCCAACCCAGGTAGACCTCGGCGACCGTCACATCGCGGGCCGGCGCGTGGGGCGTCATGCGGATCAGATCGGCCTCTAGTTCTTTTCGCAGGGCGAGGGCCTGTTCCGGCTGCTCCATGCTGCGCAGGATGACGGCCTGGTTCAAGCCCGCCCGGGCCAGCGTGACCGGCGCGCACTGAGCGCGGGCCAGCGCCATCGCTTGTTCCCCCACCACGAGGGACTGGTCAAGTTGGCCTGTCAGTTGTAACATTTGGGCCAGATGTCTCAACATCTCGGCCTGACGCCGGGGACGTTCCTGGCGAGCGAATTCTTGGACGGCAAAGTCAAGCTCGGGCTTCCAGGCGTCCCAATAGCCCCACTCTTGCACCCACGGGGTCAGCGCGGCGATCAGGTCGGCGGCGGGGGCGTGCAGGTTGAGGCAGCGGCGGGCCTGACGCAGCAGGGTCAGAAAGCTGCCAAAGTGCCGGATGAGGTCGCCCGAAGGATGCTGGCGCGTGTATTCCGAGGCCCGCGCTAGATTGTGGCGCAGGTGGACGCGATAGTGTGCCGACCAATAAGAAGTATCAATCTGATCTGGGCCGGGGGAAGCGATGGACGGTGTGGGCGCGGGCAAGTTGCGAGTCAGGCGGTCCATTGGTGGAGGACGTCGGTTTGCAGGAACGTGGCTGTCAGGCGGTGCAGGTTGTAGCGCGGCGCTCCCAACGGGTCTACTGCTTCCAGCAGCGAATAGTCCAGCAGTTGCGCCAGCGCCGGCGCAAAGTCGGCCTCGGTCAGGCCGCTCATGGTTTGGATAAAGGCGCGATCCTCGCCATCGGGGTCAAGCGGGAGCAGGGCGAGCAGCAGGTGACGGGCCGAATCGGTCAGCGCGCTCCAGGTGCGCCGGTAGATAAAGGTATAGAGCGCGTCCTGCGTTCGCCGCTGCGCCCGTTGCAGGTCGGCGATGATGTCCGCCAGGGCAAAGCATCTCACTTGCGCCGCGACGAGTTTGAGGGCCAGCGGCAGCCCGCCGATGAGGGCGTACAGTCGCTCTATGGCGGGCGGCGGGATGGCGGAGCGGAATCCGCGCCGCGCCATTTCGCTCTCTAGCAGGGCGCGGGCGGCGGAGGCCGAGAGTTGGGGAACGGGAAATATGTGTACGTAGGGAAAGCCAGACAGGGTGTAGCGGCTGGTGAGCAGGAAGCGGGTGTCTCCGGCCAGCGGGTGGAGGGCCGGCAGCAGGGACTCGGTATCGCGCAGCGTCTCCAGGTTGTCAATCACTGCCAGGTAGGGGGTCGCGCTCAGGATCGGCTGGATGCGGGCCAGTTTGTCGCTGGCGGGCAGGCCGGTCAGTTTTTGCAGTCCCAGTTGGGCGGCCATACGAGCGGCGACGTCTTCTAGCGAGCGGGCCGGGTCGTTGAGCGGGATTATCTCGCCCCGATCCGAGAACCACTCCTGGCGCGCACTGACCCAGAGCACGTCGGTCAGGCCGTCTTGCTCGATTTGGCGCTGGGCCACAGCGCGGGCCAGGGCGGTCTTGCCGATGCCGCCCAGTCCCTCCAGGCTGATAAAGCGGGGGCCGTTGGGGTCGGTCAGTTGCCGCGCCAGTCGCTGCGTGTGCTCCTGTACGCCAAAGAGGTGAGCGTAATCGGGGGCCGGGATGTGGCTGCCGGGCGGAGAGCAAGCCTGACGGCGCGCATCCATCTCGGCCTCCCGCAGCGCGTGCGCCAGGTGGGACAGTCCGCGCTTGAGGCGGCGGCGGAATTGCTGCGGGACGACGTGGGCCGCTAGTGCCAGATCGCCAGCTTCGAAAGAGAGCGGCGCCAGGTAGCGGTGGTAGAGCGCGCTCCAACCCTCCAGGTCTGGGTTGCCGGAACAAAAGTCGGCCGCCAGCGCGGTCAGCGCGGCCGCGCGGGTGGGCGGGGGCGCGTCTGGCTGCTCCAATCCCTCGGCGCGGCGCTGGTAGTTCAAGGCATGGATGGTCATCTCGTCGAACCAGTTTTGGAGGATCAGGCTCTTTTCCGCCGCCGATGCGCTGCCGCCGGCCAGGGCCAGTTCCAGCAGTTGGGGCGGCGGCGTTTGCGCCTGTTGGAGGGCGCGCAGTCCACGCTCGATCAGTTCTGGGGTGAGGGTGTCCAGGTTTGGGCGGGTCGTCATGATAGTTCGATTTTAGTTCATTTTTTGTTCGTTGGCAAGTGACAGGGGAGGGTGGGTGTTGTATACTAGATGCAGACCATACTCTTTGGTCAAAATGGGTCAGTCTCGCGGCCCTGTTGGCGAGGCCGGGGCAGCGCCCCAAATTCTATCTACACAAAGGAGTGTATACGATGCGTTCACAATTGTCTGCAAAAATGTTCGTTCTTGCCGCTGGCGTGATTGCGGTTACTC